>CAYFHI010000022.1:0-4718 GCA_964342875.1 uncultured Dehalococcoidaceae bacterium | reverse complement strand
AACTACCTTCTTCATTATTCCTCCTTTCTTACTCCTGGACAGAGATTAACCATTTATTTCTTATCAAAACTATCTCCCCTTGAATTCTGGAATTCTTTTTTCCATAAAAGTGATTATCCCTTTTTTACAGTCTGCAGTAGCAAAGCAAAGAGCAAAATTTGAATTCCACATCTTTCCTTCCTATTTTTCGAGCCCAAAATAGGTATAGTAGCCGCCTTTACTGTTCGGTTTTTTACCCAAAAACCCGGCAGCCACCAGCTTTTTCAGCAACTTGGGTGCTCCCCAGAAAGAATCGTCAGTAGACTCATACAGCGCGTTTAGATTATTCAAACGAGCATCCAGCCCGACCAAATCAATCGTTTCAAAGGGACCCATACGGTGGCCATACCCCAGTCTCATTCCCTTATCAATATCAGCTACGGATGCCACACCCTCCTCTAGTACCCGGCTGGCCTCAAGAAAAAGCGCTAGGCCGAGTCTACCGACGGCAAACCCGGGTGAGTCAATTATGATGATTGGCTCTTTGCCTAATTTTAGTACTAATTCACGGGTAATGCTTGCAGTCTCTTCCGAGGTCAGTAGGCCTTTAATTACCTCTACGAGACTCATTAAGGGTACGGGATTCATAAAATGCACGCCGATAAATTTTTCCGGCCTCTTGGTTACTGAAGCAAGCTCAGTAATACTAAGTGTTGATGTATTTGTTGCCAATATAGTCTCTTCTTTGCCTACCTCATCAAGTTGTTTAAATAACTCGTGCTTCAATTCCAACTTCTCCGGGATGGCTTCGATGATAAAATCGGCATCTCTCGCCGCTTCCTCTACATCAATCGTTCCGGTAATCATAGATAGGGTGCCCTCGGCCTCATCCTGAGTAATCCTCCCTCTTTCCACCAGTTTTTGCAGGCTTTTCTTCATCCGATCAAACCCTACATCAAGCAGGTCCTGCCTAAAGTCTTTTAAAAAAACTTTATAACCTTGTTGCGCCGCCACCTGAGCTATGCCATACCCCATTGTTCCAGCTCCAAATACACTGATAGTCTTTACATCTTTAATTTCCATCTTCTCACCCCCACACGCTATTGTAGCAAATATCTAAGATACGAGGCAATAATTCTACGCTCTCCACTAACTGTCTCATCAACAAAGTTGACAGCCAGTGGTAGTGGTGCTATAAAGACAGACATATCACTTGTTGATGTACGTTTTTCACGCTTATTGTCTATATCGAGTCCTGAGTAGGCAAATTACTCAACTTATGGTCATCTTAGTGGTAGTTGATTTCAAAGCCAAAAATCAAGCTTTTTAAAACTAATTGAAGGGGGAGAATCACCATGGGCAGAGGACAAGAAATGCGGGAGGCACTGAAGCGGGGAGAGACTATCACTGCTCCGGGTGCCTATGATGCTATTACCGGCCGAATTGCTCAATACCTTGGCTTCAAGTATACCTACATGGGTGGCTATCAAACGGGAGCCCGTTTTGCTTTACCGGAAGCCCTGGTTACCATGACCGAGTTTTGCCAAGTAGCCAGTGAGATATTAAGCGGAGCACGAGGCGAATTAAGTGTAATCATGGACCTAGGCATAGGTTTTGGAGAACCTACCCACATGGCACGTACCATCCGACATCTTGACGCCATAGGAGTGGCCGCGGTTCACATCGAGGATGAAGTAGGCCCGAGACGGACTTCTCTCCAGAAACCAGAACACACCAGCGCCATCGTCCCAATCGAGCAGTACCTCGACCGGCTACGGTACGCCATGCAAATACGGAAGGACGGCGACCTGTTCATTATCGCCCGCACCAACGCCTACAAGAGCACGGCCGGGGGGACGCGTGAAATGGCGGTAGAGCGCCTCGAAGCAGCACTCGAACTAGGGGCTGATGCCGTCTATATCGATCAAGCCAAGGCACGAGAAGACCTGGAATATTTCCGCAAAGCTTTTCCTGATATCCCGATGATGGCATTAGCCAGTGCTCAGAGCTTCACGGTCAACGAATTCAAGGAGCTTGGCTACAATATCATAGTATACCCCGGAACCACTATAGTTGCCGCCGTTGATGCCATATACCGCGCCTACAAAGGCGTCAAGGAGACGGGGAAGTTGGATTTTCCGGCGGAGACCGACCAGGAGATGCGACTGTTTCTCAGACACGAGCTTTGTCGGTTCCCAGAATACTGGGAGATAGAGGAAAAAACCACGCTTCAGTATTAATACCTGGTTATAGAGGGCACCTTAGTATGTAACTAAGCTGGCTAGATTTAGGCTTGCTTACGGAAGGATATGAAGATGCGCATCATTGATACCCATTGCCACGCATCACCCTATTATTTTGAGCCGGTAGAGCTCCTACTATTTCAGATGGACAGGGTTGGCGTGGAGAAAGCGGTGCTGACCCAGCACAGCGGAAATGTTAATAACTGGTACATGATAGAATGTACTCGCCGTTTTCCGGGGCGTTTCACGGTGGTCGGCAGAATAGATACCAACCGGGACGACACCGATGTGGTTCTGGACCAGTGGGTGTCAGAAGGGATGGTAGGCGTGCGCTTCAGACCAACGACTCGCTCCCCCGGGCCGGACCCCCTGACTATCTGGCGCAAGATAGTCGAACTTGGCCTGGTAGTGAGCTGCATTGGCTCCGAGGAAGAGTTTGCTTCTGCCGACTTCCGGAATCTTGTTGAGCAACTACCCGACCTGAACATCATCGTGGAACACTTCGGTCGTGCGGACAGGGATGAAGAACCCCCCTTCACACTGTTTCAAGAAGTTCTGGCGCTAGCGAAGTACCCCAATGTTTATATCAAATTGGGCGGACTGGGAGAAATCTGCCACCGACCCATTGCCTACGACAAACCGATGCAGTTCGGAAAAATCCCACCTTTCGTCTCCATGATATATGATGCCTTCGGTCCCCGCCGCATGATGTGGGGGAGCGACTATCCCCCGGTAAGTTACCGTGAAGGGTACGCTAATGCGCTGAGATTCATTATGGAACGTATGGCCTTTTGCAGTCAGGAAGACAAAGAATGGATATTCGGGAAGACGGCGCTTTCTCTTTTTCACTTCGCTGAACCCACTCTGCCTCCGATAAAGTAGATATGAACGCCAAAACAGCTTAATACTCCCGCTCCACTTACAGAATCTAAGTGCCTGTATCGTGATTAATCCGAACCGGTAATTATCCTCTCAAGCTTGGTGATGTCTAAAGAATTGATGTTACCATCCTGATTAACATCGGCACTAGGTATCTGGCTATTCAGACCAGCAATGACTCTTTCTACCTTGGTGATTTCCTGAGCATTAACTGCGCCATCATCATTGACATCGTCAGGCACTTGCAGGATGACAGTTATACACTCCATTCCCTCAAACATCATGACAACTTCCTCAATGACAATCTCGTTGGAGCTAGACGTAACAGATGGTGCGGTAATCCTGGAAAACCAGGCATCAGTAAAATCCCACTGTGCCACATCAGTACCAGCCTGGTTCATCATTATGATGGAAACGTTTTTCCCCGCGTCATTTATGTTCCCCTCTTCTACCTGCTTTCGCCAGTACCAAAGAAACTTGTTAGTGATAATACCACGTTTGAGAGTGACGTTGTTCCAGTTTAATTTTCCGGGTATCTTTTGGATTATTTCTCTACCCTGCCCATCTGTAATCGTGTGCTCAATGACTTCATTCTCTGACCCGATATCAGTACATTCAGTAAAGTAGCCGCTGACCACACCCTCAGTCTCGAGTCTGAAAGTTAAACCGGCCGGAGGGTCACCAGCAGCTTTTTCAGCTTAGATTGCCCGGCCGGTGCCAACGTTGGAACAAGATATGCGGTAACAATGAGTAGTACTGCTGTAGCCAGAACCAGACAAATTCTGCCAACTAGATAAAATTTGTGTTTTTTCATGTGTCTCCTCCTCTCGATTTACCCAGTTTAGTAAACAATCATTTGAATGTGCTCGCATTATTACAAAATTAAATAATTTTTGCAAGATTATCACCGGTTAACTGGTCACTCTACTTATCTAACTATTAAGATTCTCTTGAGTTTTGAACGCACTTCTGTGCTATACTATCGAATAGTCAAAAAGCCGGAGTAAAGATTCTCTCTATTGGCTGTTTGGTTCCCCATAATTCTGGCAGTATAGCTCTTCGCTGCTAGCACTTTGACAAGCGAAGAGCTTTTATTTAGACTTTTGTTAGACAGGAAAGGTAAATGGTAATTAAATACAAACCTCAGGAGATAGAGAAACAATGGCAGCAGAAATGGGCTGAGGACGGCTTGTATGAGGTTACCGAGGATAACACCAAGCCCAAGTGGTACGCGCTGACGATGTTTCCCTATACCTCGGGTGACTTGCATATCGGGCACTGGTATGCCGAGGCTCCCTCAGATGTTCATGCCCGGTTTAAGCGAATGCAGGGCTACAATGTGCTTCACCCCATGGGCTTCGACGCCTTTGGCCTTCCCGCCGAGAATGCCGCTATCAGCCGGGGTATTCACCCCTTTACCTGGACTATGCAGAACATAGACAATATGCGTCGCCAGGTCAAGAGTATCGGTGCCATCTATGACTGGAGCCGCGAGGTGATTACCTGTCTGCCTGATTATTATAAGTGGACACAGTGGTTCTTTTTGAAGTTATATGAGCATGACCTGGCTTATCGGGGCAAGGCTCCGGTTAACTGGTGCCCCAGTTGCCAGACGGT
>CAYFHI010000021.1:0-8801 GCA_964342875.1 uncultured Dehalococcoidaceae bacterium | reverse complement strand
ATATGTGAAAATAACCTGTCAGCAATTAGTCCTGCTATCGGCGGGAAGAAAAAGGTAGTTGCCAGACGAATCAGAGCGAATTTCCAACCCATTATCCCTACTTCCATTGGCAGTCGATGAACTGCCAGTATCGACCACGCTGTCATAAAGGCAACCAAGGTACCTACACTGGCACCCACGCGCAGGAACCCGGCAGCAATGGGCATGCTAACGAAGGGGCCACTCGGTGTAAGGCTCCCCATCAGTGTACCAATCAAGATTCCCCTAATACCGGATTCGGCACCCAGCCAGCGTGAGATAATTTCGCGGGGAATGAGAACCTGTACCATACCGGCTACTAAAAAAGAAAGAATCATCAAAGGCAGCACCTGTATTAGCAGGTTACCCCCTATCTTTAAGCCGGCAATATGTTCCCCGCCGCCTCTGAAATAGCCAATAATGATGAGAACCAGTGCAAGGGTACCTATTATTATTGTCGGGATAAGCATTGGCGGGCGCCTCCTTTTCTGATTCATGGTTCTCCTTTGCCATTGTGGCTACGCTCATCATAGTTTTGAACTGTACTTTTGTCAATGTAGCCATAAAAAGAGGAGTGCTTGGCAACAAGTTATAATGTAATTATACTTATACGCCAATAAAGAAGGAAAGATAGATGCCAAGTATTTTCAAAGCCTTAGTGTCAATAACTGCATATCCTGTTTGTTCTTAGGTGTCTTGGAACTGATATCGCGAATCATAGTCTGGGTAAGTGTGACAGGGTTCACCGGATCTAACACCCCGTAGTTCTCCATGGATTTTCTAGCTATCGCTGTCTTGCTCGTTTCTTCCGTGGTGGTCATGGTATTGAGAAAGAAGATGGAATAAGCTGGCTCTAATTACCCCTTTTCACCAACAGGCAAATATTTCGGGAAAAGAACTTCACCGGAAAGTGATATGAGCTTTCCGGGAAGGATTTCAACACCTCAAAGCCTGCCTTTTTTACCAGCCTTTCTAGTTTACGGTAACTGAATAGATAATAGTGACGATACAGAGTCTCATCCTTTCTCCGCCAAGGTATCGCCACTTCCTTACCGGAAAACCAGAACCTGGTCTGCCACCGATTCCATACGGTGATAAAGGCTTCACCGCCGGGTTTTAAAACCCGCTGTAATTCCCGGACTGATTTCAATCTTGCTTCTTCGCTTCTTATGTGGTGGTAGGTGGCTACCGATATTGCCCAGTCGAAAGTTGCATTAGGATAAGGAAGATGACAAACATCAGCTGAAGCTAGATTCATGTTGAACTCAAATTTACCGGAATATTTCCGGGCGAACTCAAGCATTCCGATGGAGAAATCAACGCCATAAAGCTCAAAATTCTGCCGGAAAGGCAGGAAATCGGGGCCGTGAGCACAGCCGAGGTTAAGTAACCTGCCTCGCTGCCATTGGTCAGCCAGAGCTTCCAGTTCGCGGCGAAATATTGACCAGTGCCGGAAATTATACCAACCGGGGGCTATACGGTTAAAGACATCTATTATTACCTCACCCCCTTAATCCCCCCTCCCTTTGAATGAAAGGGGGAAAGGTTTCTCGAGAAGAGAGGCTTCGCTCCTCTTAAACTCTCCGTTGAAAAGGTTTTGTTAATTGTTGCCGAAAACGAAAATTTGTTAAACTCTATATGGTCCTCTTAATATTAAGGATAATATGAAGAAATTTGCAAGAACCATTTCCGGGGTTACACCGGTGGCTGTGATGACTCAGCCCATGAAGTGTCCAGGGCAATGCCTGTATTGCCCTACTTACACGGATACTCCTCAGAGTTACACTCCAGAATCGCCGGCAGTACTGCGAGCGGTAAAATGCGGGTATGATGCCAGGCAGCAGGTAATATTGAGGTTGAGGATCCTGAAAGATATGGGACACCCTATCGATAAGATAGAGCTGATAGTAATGGGCGGCACCTTTCTGGCTTATCCTGAGGACTACCAATTTCGGTTTATCAAGGGCTGCTATGACGCTCTGAATGACAGGGAATCAGAAACATTACACGAAGCAAAACGTATTAATGAAACCGTCGACCATCGCTGTACCGGGCTCTGTATCGAAACTAGGCCCGACTGGTGTAATCAGTCGGAAGTGGAGCGGATGCTTGAGTTCGGCGTAACGAGGGTAGAGCTTGGCGTGCAGACTTTGAATGATGATGTTTACCGATTGGTAAAAAGAGGGCACAAGGTAGAGGACGTAGTCAACGCCACGGCACTGCTCCGAGAGCAGGGCTTCAAGGTGTACTATCACTGGATGCCGGGGCTGCCTGGCTTAACCCCAGAGGAAGATTTAGAGCTATCAAGAAAGCTGTTTGATGATGATCGATTTAAGCCAGACGGATTGAAGCTTTATCCGACAATGGTGATACAGGGTACCGAACTGGAGAGATGGTACTTTGAGGGGCGTTACCAGCCGTATGACTATGATACGATGATCAATCTGCTGGTCGGTATAAAATCCGCAGTACCCGGATATGTCAGAATCTCACGGGTACTGCGGGATATTCCGCCCAAGTTTATTGTTGCCGGCTGCCGGGATTCGCTGCGCGAAGTAATCAAGCAGCGAATGAAGCAAGGGGGCATCGAATGTAAATGCATCAGGTGCCGCGAATTTGGGCACCGGGTACGAGATGGTTGGGAAGTTGGCGAACCTCACTTAGCCCGGATGGATCATGAAGCTTCCTGCGGTAGGGAGATATTCCTTTCCTTTGAGGATAAAGGGGGAACTCTGTTTGGCTTACTGCGCCTCAGAATTCAGTCCAAGTCAATACCGTTATTGGGACAGGGGACTGAAGGTAATGTAGCATTAATCAGAGAATTACACGTATTCGGACGGGAGGTCCCTTTAAAAGAGCAAAAACGGGAAGCAGTGCAACATAAGGGTATCGGCAAGGCTTTACTCCGGGAAGCGGAGCGAATTGCTAGTGATGAATTCAAGTCGCAGCAGATAGTGGTATTAAGCGGAACCGGAGCTAAAGAGTACTACCGGTCCGAGTTTGGCTATAGCTCACATGGCAACTATATGATAAAAAACCTGAGACTAGAGATCTAACCCGGCGGACATCAGGGTTTTTTCTACCTGCTCAATGGCTGGTCTGGCTCATTCGGGGACTTTTTCGTATACTCTGGTCAAGCACCTCAAAGCATCTTGAGGTGGCTAATGCTACTAGCTCTTCAACGGAAGTGGTATCTTTCCCCATCTCGCGGGTAATTTCAGAGATTTCCTCCCTAAATTCCGATTATTAATAATAGTCTTACCTTCACTAATTTCATCGCCGACTTCCCGTTTACTCCAGCTTTCTTAATTATAAAACGAAAGAAACAAGAATTGGTTAGTATGGGTGAGAAAAAAGTCTCTGGTACATTAGACAGGTGGACGTGCCACCGCAATCCATTGAGGTAACAGGCAGTTATAAAATTAGTGAATCAACTATCCGATTAATAGCCTAGTCCCCATTTCTTTCTAATTGTTCCAGACGGGTATCACTGATGCCGAAGTGATGGGCTATTTCGTGATAGGTAACTCTCCGTACCTCCGCTATTACCCCGGTATCATTATTGCAAATTGCCTCAATTGGCTTCTGGAAGAGGGTTATTTTATCTGGAACCACCATTCCGTAACTGTGGCCTCGCTTAGTCAGCGGTACCCCTTCGTAAAGGCCCAGTAGAGATTCACTTCGCTTCATCCCCACTTCAGTAAGTTGCTCGGGCGTCGGCTTGTCCTGAACCACTATATCTATGTTCTCCATCCTGGAGCGAAACTCTTTAGGTAGGCTATCAACCGCCTGTGTCACTAGCCATTCAAATTTTTCCCTGTTCATTATCCGTCCAGTTGAGCGAGGTCAAATTTCATTCCGTCACGTGCCGCCAGTACATTCACCCCGGTTTTCTGGGAAAGCCTCTCAGCTATCTCCCATGGTTTTGCCTGCCAGATGCCCAGACCAAAATGGGTTAAAATGGCTACCTTTGGCTGTAACTCTCTTATTATATGCTCGACATCCGGTATTGAAAGGTGGTCGATAAAATCCCTGGCTTCTATCAAGACCACATTGATGATTAAAAGTTCATTGGCATAACTCTGGCACAAGCCGTCAAAATAGCGGCTATCGGTAATACAGGAGAATCTATGACCACCGGTATTAAAGACCATACCATAGGTCTCAACCGGATGAATGTGCCGAATCGGAGTCGTGAAAGATACATTACCTGCGGCATAAGTCTTTCCTTCCTGTAATATTTCTATGCCATCAAGGAAGCTTTTCAAGTATGAAAAAATAACCGGTTCGTCTCCAAAAGCATCAGCCGGAGCAAACAACAAGCCATGCCGCTGAAACCCGCCCTGAGTCATTGCCTCGACCATAATGTTGACATCTCCTGAGTGGTCAAGGTGACGGTGTGAAAGAATAATGGCACTCAGTTTTTCCGCTTTTAGCCTTCTCTTGATGCACTGGACGACGCTACCGGGACCGGGATCAACAAGTATTTCCGTCCCATTCAGACTTAACCACAAACCGCCGGAGGCTGTAAGCTGGCGGGTAACCATAAACCGGGCGCCGGCGGTTCCCAGAAAGGTTATCGTATTTGCGGATGATTTTTTGTTTTCCATAATCTATCTAAATATATAGTATGGCGGCGTTCCTTACAATTACTGGAATTACGGTGGTCAGCGCGTGTGTATTTAGCCCGTTTGTAGAGTCAGAGTGCCGCCTGCCGAACAGCGTCAGGTGCTGCTTAAGTAAAAGGAATACCTCCCCGGTTTCAACTCTAAACTACAAGTCGGTGGTTAACCGCCGACTACTCATTATTTATTATTCGGGGATATTCGGAATGGTAAGAATCTGTCCCTTGTAGCTTCTCAACGTGTATTCGGTGTCCGTTTTTTTCAGAATGTAATAGTCCGGCATTAAGGGTATCTTACCAAACTTTGTGGCGACGACGTATTGGGGTTGGGCTAGTCCTGATGTATGGCCCCGAATCCCATCACGGATCAACTCCGCACCTTTTTCAACCGGCGTTCTGAAGTGGTCGATACCCGGAGCCGGCTCGCAATAGAAAACATAATAAGGACGTACTCTGATGGAAAGTAGTTTCTGGTGTAATTCTCTAAAAGATTTCACATCGTCATTGATTCCCTTTAACAACACCGCTTGGTTACCGATGTTCACGCCACAGGAAGCTAAATCGTAGATTCCTTTGGCGGTCAGGTCGGTAATTTCCTTGGCGTTATTACAGTGGACATTTACCCAGATGGGAACCTTGTGGTTTCCACTCAGAATCTTCTTTAGTCCGGTTGTTACCCGATGAGGCAAAACGATAGGTACCCTGGTATGGAACCTTATCATCTGAATATGAGGTATCTCGCGTAATTTCCTGACAAGATACTCAATTTTTTCATCGGAAAGGATGAACGGGTCACCACCGGTTATCAGGACATCACGAATTTCCGGGTTCTCCCGAATCCACACTAATCCTTCGTCTACATCAAAACGAAGTTTCAAATCTTGGTCTACCGTTAGTTCACGGCGGAAACAAAAACGGCAGTAATTAGCGCATGTTTCCGTGACCGTGAAAGCAACACGGTCGTCATACTGTCTGGCGATGCTATCCGGACGAACTTCATCAGTGGCACGATTCTCTTTCCAGATAAGATAGTCCTTCATACCGTAACGGTTCTCATTCTCCTTAAGAGAGGGTACAACCTGCTTACGGATAGGGCAATTGGGGTCGTCCGGGTCTATCAGTGATGCAAAATAGGGTGTGGTGCCCCATTTCATATTGAGAGTCTGGATTGCCTCTCTTTCTTGGGGTGTAACGTTTATTACCTTTTCCAATTTATCCAGGGTGTTGACAAAGTTCTGTAATTGTTCAGTCCATTCTTCCATATTTACCCCTTGCAGTAAGGATGTAGGTACTTAGTCGCTTTAAAAACAAATTCTATCTTTCCCGATTTATGTTAAGGCAAAGACAAGAATTATACTTTTATACTTATAGAATATACTATGATCGTATATAATGTCTAATGAAGCAGGAATATGGTACTTTTTTAAAACGTGTTGAGCTCTGCTTTATTTATCATTTCTCTCTCTGGCTGATTATTAGACGGTCTTCTTTTTTACCTTTTCATTCTCCTCAGAGTAGAAAATCGGGATTAGTAGAAGGGCTGCTATCGAAGTAATAACTATTGATACCCACATTATAGAAGCTACCTGCATATGAATTCTCAATAGAGAGAAAAAGAAGACGGAGAGACCAATAGCCAACCCAAAGGCATTAGCTAATATAGGGCGGGAAGGACTTAACAGGGCTAAATCCATCGCGCCTGAGACACCGCAGCCGTTGAAGTATCTTGAAGCTGCTGGGGCGACCTTTCGAGGAGCATATAGTTCTACGAGTAGCTTATGCCTATGAGCAAGCCATCTCCTGGCATCAGCAACACCCATCTAAATTACGCCAAAACTTTTGTTAAGTATCAAGCCATTAAACAAAGGTCATTCGGGAACAAACTCATTGGTGAAGTAACTATCTACCGGAAGCTCAAGGTCTAAAACGCCACCATTATAGAGAATGTCCTGGGTTAGCTCCCAATCTGCCTTCGCCATCCAGCCAAGAGGTTTGCCATGGGTATTGGGGGTAACTACTAATGCGAGACAGTTTAAGAGACTTTGATGCGCCACTTCTTTGGGCTGAGTGGTGACGTATTTCAAATAAATATCGGTCGCTTCCTCAGGATGGGAAATGGTGTAGGAAATAGATTTCTGTGTTGCCCGGACGAACCGTTGGACAAGGTCCGGGTTTTCTTCGATAGTTTTGGTATTGGCCACAACCCCCGCCGACAACAGGGAAAGTCCGAAGTCGCTGTATTTCAGGGCGTATACTTCCAAGCCCTTGGCTTTGAGTTCCGGCGGATTATTGGTTGTATAGATAAGAGCGGCATCACCCTTTCTGGTCAACAGTGATGAGACCACCGCTCCCGGACTGACGTTCACTATATTAACCTTATCAATATCAGCGTCGCCAGCTTTCATGAGAGCCGGAAAGGGAACCATTAATGAGGATCCCGCCGAGGTAACCAGAGTTTTTCCCTCAAGCTCTTTAGGGGTTTTTATCGGTGCATCGGCTGGTGAAAGGACTGCCTGGGGGCTTAATTGCAGCCAGCCAAAGACACTTTGCAGCGGCATGCCCCTGGTCACACTTTTAAGCATTGTTGAGGAATCGACAAGAGAAATATCCACACTCCCAGTAGCCAGTAACTTGGCATTATTGGATGATCCCTTCCCTTCAAGTATCTCAAGGTCAATACCCTCATCGGCAAACCACCCTTTTTCTCTACCTAAAAACCAGGGAGCTAGCTGCGCAGTAAAGACCCAGGTATGCCTGAATGTTACTTCATCCATCTGTTTAGGCTTAGGTGCCGGAGCGGGCGCCGGAGCTGGAGCTGGTGTTGGTGCCGGAGCGGGCGCCGGAGCTGGAGCTGGTGTTGGTGCCGGAGCGGGCGCCGGAGCTGGAGCTGGTGTTGGTGCCGGAGTGGGCGCCGGAGCTGGTTTAGCACACGCTGTCAGCAAAGGTACTATCGTCAGTACCAGAAGCATCAAGATAGTGAAGGTTACCATAATTAATCTTCCGCTTTTCATTTTTCCCTCCTTGGGTAAGATTTAACCTGCTTAATAATAAAAGTACGCTCTAACTCCCTATCTCCTTTTACCGACCTCTCTCATATCAAGTCGTAACGAGGCATCCTGACTCTTATTATTATCAGTAATAGTACTCTAACATTAACTGGTTGTCAAATTTCATCTCTGAGCCCTGCACACTCAAAGTCTTCAATCTATCAGCACCGGCCATGCACTCTGTCCGAAAGGAGGCGGTACTTTCCTTATCTTTTTCATCTAACTACTTGCTTGCCCTCAGGTAAGCTCAGCCGGGTGATAGACGTAACCGGGTTACCCGTTCCAGAATGGCAGTAAATAGGTCTCTAGGTACTGCTACTTTAGACAATTGGAAGATAATCTTTCGAGCATGGCGCACAATCCGTTCCTCTATCTTGATTAGTTTCACTAAACTCCTTAAAATAATGTTGACAATGATATAACCTTATGCTAAACTTATTCCGTAATGATGAAGGCAGAGACATAATCAACACCCTTGGTGGAAATTACCAGACAGAGAGGTCTGGTGGCAAAACCGCCAGACCTTTTATTTTGCCTTCCGCACCTTAACAACTACATATAAAGTATTTAGTGTAAAGTATCGAGTACAAAATATAGAGGGTTAATATCAAATCTGAAGCAGGTCAAGCGGGAAGGGCACATGGTGGATGCCTTGGCATTAAGGGCCGATGAAGGGCGTGGCAAGACTGCGATAAGCCTCGGTGAGCTGCCTAGCAAGCCTAACCGGGGATTCCCGAATGGGGCAACCCGCTCAGCTGAAAGCTGGGCACCCCCAGCTGAACACATAGGCTGGGAGGGGGTAAGCGGGGGAAGTGAAACATCTCAGTACCTCGAGGAAAGGAAATTATTCCCTGAGTAGTGGCGAACGAAATGGGAAAAGCCTAAACCCGGTAAACTTAGTGGTTTCAGGGCCTATGTTTATCGGGTGTTGTAAGACGGGTATGACTGAACCTGGAATAGGTCAAGGAGTTACAAACCGGACCCTAGTTGAAGGCTCTGGAAGGAGCCGCCGTAGAAGGTGACAGTCCTGTAAGCGAAAGGGAAAGGCTCCTTACTCGTTCTTGAGTACCACGGGACACGAGAAATCTTGTGGGAATCTACCCTGACCACAG
>CAYFHI010000020.1:0-11037 GCA_964342875.1 uncultured Dehalococcoidaceae bacterium | reverse complement strand
CTGACCACCGACCGCTATCCGCCTTTTTGTCTCAGCGATTAAAGTTCCATCTGGCAACTGGGGCAGAAATAGGTGCCGCGGTTGCGGACGGTAATGCGTTTTATGGGCGTGCCGCAGGTTTCGCAGTATTTTCCACGACCGTGAGCTACCTTGAACTCAGAGTGGGCCGTCCCGGTCGTACCGTCGGGGCGAACGTAGTTCACCATACTGGCTCCCTTGTTTTTGATGCCGGATAGCAGCACCTGCCGGATAGCACGGTAAAGCCTATCAATCCCATCTGGAGAAAGGCTGTTAGCCGGTCTCAGAGGATGGATTTTTGAGTTGTACAGCGCCTCGTCGGCATACATATTGCCGATTCCGGCAACGAATTTTTGGTCGAGGAGAACAGCTTTTATCGGCGCGGCATGTCTGCTCAGACGTTGCGCCAGGATTTTGGCGGTAAAACTGTCTTCTAGTGGCTCAGGGCCTAGCTTGTCGGTGATGGCGCGCTTATCTTGTATCAGCCACATTGCCCCGAACTTACGGGGGTCGCTGAAGAAAATATTGGTACCGTTGTCTAGGTGAATTATCGCCCGGGTATATTTGGGTGGCTCCGATGAGTTATGACCCACTAGGAGTGATCCAGCCATTTTAAGGTGTGTAACCAGCATATCATCGTCGTTCAGACTGAAGATAAGGTATTTACCATACCTTTCTAAACCAGTCACTTTCCGTCCGATTATGCGAGACAGGAAGTCTTTTGCCGAAGTTTTCTTCACGATACCTTCCCAGCACAGCGTGATTCCGGTCAGTTTGCGTCCGATGATGTGCGGTGACAGCTCATTTTTTACAGTTTCCACTTCAGGAAGTTCCGGCATTTATATCTCCTCCATTTCCCCCCAGTTTTTACCCGCCTTGGTATCGACTATTAGCGGAATACTGAGGCTTAACGCTGATGACATTACCTGGGGGATTAGCTGGTTCATTGTCTCCAGTTCCCCTTCGGGAACTTCGAAGACAAGCTCATCATGTACTTGGAGCAACATCTTGCTCTTCAGCGCCCTCCTTTCCATCTCACGGTGCAGGTTTATCATCGCCACTTTAATAATGTCGGCAGATGTCCCCTGTACCGGCATATTTATTGCCATCCGTTCGGCAGCTTCCCTTAACTGGTGGTTAGTCGAGTTTATTTCGGGGATGTAACGTCTTCTGCCGAGTACCGTCTCCACGTATCCGGTTTTCCGTGCCTGCTCTTTGGTCGATTCCAGATATTTCTTTATCCCCGGGTATTTTTTAAAATATGCTGCTATAAACTCGGTGGCTTCATCTCTTGACAGCTCGGTTGCCTGCTGAAGGCCATAATCGCTCATACCATAAATAACCCCGAAATTAACCGTTTTTGCCAGTCGGCGCATATCCGGTGTTATCGCGTTTTTATCCACACCGAATAGCTGAGCAGCGGTAGCAGAATGGATATCCTCGCCATCCCGAAATGCGTTCAGTAAGCTGGCATCATGTGACAGATGAGCCAGGGCTCGCAGGTCTATCTGTGAGTAATCACCGGACAGGAACTGAGATCCCTGCGGAGCAATGAACGCTTGCCTGACCTTTTTCCCAATATCGCTGCGAATCGGAATATTTTGCAAGTTAGGGTCGCTTGAGGAAAGCCGGCCCGTAGCTGCTCTGGTCTGGTTAAAGCTGGTATGCACCCTGCCAGTTTTATGGTTTACTAATCCGGACAGGGAATCTACATATGTCGACTTAAGCTTGGTTAACTGGCGATACTCTAAAATCAGGTCTATTATCGGATGAGACCCTCTAAGTTCCTCTAGGATTGATGCCTCGGTGGAATACCCGGTTTTACGTTTACGGCCGGTCGGCAGGTGCAGTTCTTCATATAAGACAGGGGCGAGTTGCCGCGGTGAGTTAATATTGAACTGGTGACCAGCGCTGTTGTATATATCTGCTTCCAGTTTTAATAACTGCTTGCTTAGTTCAAGCGACATTTCTCCCAGCAGCTTCCTATCCAGGGCTATGCCGTTCCTCTCCATTCGCATCAACACCGGCACCAGCGGCATCTCAACCTCAGAAAACAAATGCCATAGCCCCTGCTGGTTGATTTCCTCTCTCAATAATTCGGAAAGTCTCATGGTCATATCCGCATCGGCGCAGGCGTATTCGGCGGCTTGTTTTATCTCAACCTGTGACATAGAGATTTGCTTCGCACCCGACCCGATAAGGGTGCTTATTAGTGTCATTTCAATCCCCAGTTTACTGAAGGTGAGTGCTTTCAAGCCAATGGATTGCTCTCCGAGCAAATAAGCAGCCACCATTGAGTCGAAAGTTAAGTTGTTAACATTTACTCCGGTCTGTGCCAGCACAGTCATATCGTACTTGCCGTTGTGCGCAAGCTTCGGTATTTTCGTGTCCTCAAAGAGGGGTCGGAGGCGGTTAGTTACTTGTTCTAGTGGCAGCTGTGTGATTTCATCGAGGATGATATGGCCCACTGGAATATAGCAGGCTTCACCGCCTGCTGGAGATAGAGATATACCCACTATTTGGGCTGAAATCGCGTCAAGGCTGGTTGTTTCCAGGTCAAAAGCGAAAGATTTGGCTGATGACAGGCGGTTAATCACTTCGTCAAGAGCTTCAGTAGTAGCGATAATGCGGTAGTTTGCTTCGGGTGGCCTGCTTTCAGGTTGTCTGGAGAGAGCTTTCGGGGTTGTCTCTTCGGTTTCTGTTGCCGGTAGTTTGGTAAGCAGACTGTTAAACCCCAGCTTGCGGAGAAACTTGGCCACCTGATTCTGGTTATACCGGGTAACCAGACTTTCGTCCATATTAAGGGTAACCGGTACCCCGGTAACGATGGTTGCCAGTTCTTTGCTCTGGCGGGCTAAAGCCTCATTTTCAACTAGTTTTTCGCGAAGTTTAGTTGGCGTTACTTCATCAATATTGGCATAGATTTCTTCAATACTGCCGAATTGCTGGATAAGCTTTGGCGCTGTTTTCCCCCCAATGCCTGGGACACCGGGTATATTATCCGATGAATCACCTGCCAGTCCTTTGAAGTCGGGAATCTGTTCCGGCCCTACGCCAAATTTTTCGCTCACGGCGTCGGCATCATAAAGTATGGTATCACTGAAACTGCGCCCTGGTTTTGGATAAAGCACTTTTATCCGGGGTGAAACCAGCTGCATTATATCGGCATCACCGGAAACAATAATAGTATTAATGTCCTGCTGGCTCGCTTGCAGGCTGAGCGTTCCCAAGACATCATCGGCTTCATAGCCACTGTACTCAAAGATGGGGATATGAAAAGCTTCTACAAGTTGTTTTACCCGTCCTATCTGACTCACCAGTTCATCGGGTGTGGCTGGCCGGTCCGCTTTATATTGGTCAAAAAGATGGTGACGGAAGGTGGGGCCTTTCATATCAAAAGCGACTGCATAATGAGTGGGTTTTTGTTCGCTGATAACCTTGAGTAACATTAGGGTAAAGCCGTAAACTGCACCCACCGTTTCACCCGTTCTACGTACGGTAAACGGTGGCAGGGCATGAAAGGCACGGTGTATCAGAGCATTGCCGTCAAATAGGATTAGCAGTGGCTTTCTCATAATCTAATTATAACAGAGTGGTGGTATGGTGGGACAGGGAGTTTGTGGTCCTTACTGGGCTTGTCCCTGGGAAACAGCGGGGGCCCACTGCTGTCGAATGTATTTAAAGATTTCTACTGATGTGGCTGTAAACGGGGCAATTAGCAATAATCCCCAGAAACCAGCAACGTACGCTCCAAAAACTAGTAAAACTATCATAACGGCAGGATGTATATGCATGTAAGCGCTCTGAACTCTGGGGACTAAAAAATAATTTTCTACTAACTGAATACCTAAGAAGAGGATAGCAACCAAGAGTGTCTTATCCGGAGCTACTGCTAGGGTAACGATAATCGCAACGCCGCCGCCAATCCACGGTCCTAGTGTTGGAATGAGTTCGCTTATCCCGGCCAAGATGGACAGCACGATCGCATATGGTACTTTTAAAATCAATAATCCGATAAAGGAAAAATAAGCCACAATCAATCCGAGCATTAATGAGGCGCGAATGTATCTGCCCAGTACGTTCTCAATGATTGTGACAATGTTTCTTACATGGTTGGCGGTGTTAGTGGTGAATGCTGAAGAAAGGCTCCTCTTTAGTTTCTCTAGATCCTTCATTAAATAGAATAGGAAAAAGGGTAGGGCCGCGAAACCTAAGACGGTGCTGAAAGTATTCGGCATAGAAATGATAGTTCCAAGAAAGGCATCTCGTATTCTTTGGCCAAGGAGTTTACCGCCTTCGAGAAGGGTGCTATCAATTTCCCGCCTAAATTCTGGAGGAAACAACTGGCGTAGCCCTTCCAGCCATCCTTGAATCTGGAACAAGCTTCGACTGACGATGTTGGGGGCATTCTGTAGCAGAATCATGGTAGCATCAATAACTGTGGTCACGATAAAAAATAAAAAACCGCCAATGAGAGCCGCTAGTAATATAAAGACTATGATAATGGTGGATATCCGTTTGAAGGGCATCCACTTTCCGGGGTAGGGTAATTTTTTCTCTGTCCAGGAAACAATCGGCATCAGGAGATAGGCGAGTACCAGACCAGTGGCAAAGGGAAGCACAACGGTTCTTAAGAAATATATAATCAAGAGTACCGCGGCTATACCGAGTATTAAAGATACCAGGCGCCAGTGTTTAAAGCGCATATTTGCCAATTATCTTTTACCCTATCTTATTTTTTTTTCGATTATATTCGATGATAAGATATGCGGCAGAACGTGATGGCGAATGCTCCTGGAGTATTTTGATGTTTACTTTGAGGTTCTTCTATGAATTTCTGCCCCCACTCGTTTTCGTGCTTCAGCGGCGGTTCCCTTTGCTTTTTCAGTAACCTCACTTGTCTTTTCTTTCAACTCTTCTGTCTTGTGTTTCAAAAATTCTCTAGTTTCTTTACCCTCTTTAGGTGCGTAAAGGAAACCGATTGCGGCACCAATTATGGCGCCGATGATAAAACCACCGGCAAAACCGGAACCACAATCACAATTACGTTCACTCATTATCCATCTCCTTTCTTTCTTTTAGAGAATCGGCTAAAAAGGCCAATTACATGGCTTGCCCATTGCAACAAGGCGGTAATCTGAGTCAGGGGTGAAACTATTTCCTCTTCCACGCTGGAGGAGACATTTCGTATCGTCTTGCTGGTAGCTTTTACCGAGTCAATGATAGTACTTACCTTACGGTAAAGTATGAATATCAGTATTCCGATGAAGATGACGGCTGCGGTAACCCCGATACCGAGAATACTGAGAGCTAGGTCCCGGAACCATTCAATACTCATAGGTAATCACCCCTATTTTTAAAGATTACGCTACTGTAATTGTATATGTCTTTTCAGGTGATGTAAAGGGGTAAAAATATAAAGCTAAAAATCACTCAGCATGGCTTGGTTGATAGGTTTGAGATAATGGGTATTATGGCTGGTGAGAATAAACCTTCCCTTTTCGTAAGAAAATCTTGTAATCCTGAACGTATCCTGTTTAATGTTCCAGAAATGGGAATTGTCGATTCCCAGAAGAGCACATATTAAAACCTTATTCTCCACGCGATAGGATACTAGGAGTACGGTCCCGGAATACCAATCGATAATATCTTCGGTCATCGCCATTGCCCTGTTTTTGACATCATCGGGGCTTTTACCCTCAGGTATTATTACCTGCTCGGGACGGTCAATCCATTTTTTTAAAGCTTTTTGTATTTATCCTTTACCTCTCAGTTTGGCATCCCTCCCTATTCTCCATAATTAAGGTCAATGAGACTGGGGCTGATTTCTGTCTTTAGTTCATCTTTTGTATTGGTAGCTTCAGCTGTTGCCAGGGCCCTCTTAAAAGGACTTGAGTTAATGGCGTCTATTTTCAACCACCTAATTATTCTGACAGAAGCTCCGCCTGTTTTCCCTCGGTGTTATTTAACGGAATATCTATTCTGCCCCGAAATACTTCGGCTAAATTCCAGTCCGTTTGTCTATGCCTCACCAGAATCATCTCTGTCATTGTGTCCTCCATTGTGTCCTCACGCGGTGATAAAAAGCAGGTAGTTATTAACAATAATACACTAATCCACAGCCAGCGATTTAACGGTTGCTTCTATGGATGCTTTTATCGGTAACTTTTCGGCACTGAAAAAGAGATGGCTCTGGCAGTGGCAGTCGCTGGAGCCAAAACCGGCGATGGTGTTAAATTGAGAGCCAAGTGTCTCAGCTAGGATGCACTCAACTCTTTGCTCGTTCCGGCAAACGCTTATACCGATAATGGATGCCTCTTGCAGCAGATAGTCGATATGCCAGTGTCGTTTCTTCTTGCGCTTAAGATGGTGGTTTAATCTGGCTTTAATCCCGCCCAGAGCGGAGCCCACATACGCATAGTAACCGTCTTTGAAGTAAGTGTCTTTTAGCCTGCCTATGGTGATTGCTCTGCCCACAGGCATCTCTATAAGGAGAATATAGCTTCCCCGGCCGGGATACGTGGCCTTTGCCAGATGCTTAACAGGGGAACCCTTCGGGTGAGTCGACGGATTAGAGTAAATATGGCCCTTATCTGGAATGCCTATCATGGAACATATTTTACGGGTGTAATTTCCCATCTTCTCGACTCCAATGGTGCATTCAGTTACCAGCGCCGTAAAGGCTCCCAGCGCGGCTAAAATGGGAGCTGCCAGAATTCCTATCGCCACTGCTGGTGCGTCAATTGAAAGAGGAATCTCTATTATGGTGCATCCTTCGTGCAGTAGGGGTACTTTCCTGACATTCCCTTCATGGATGAGTTGCTTGATTTTATCGACTTATTGGCTTCCGGATACAGTAAATTGCCCAATATTGGTCATTCTCACCCCCTATTCCTACATTTAGAACCAGCCGAAGAGAACTGGCTTGAAGTATACCCGCTAGGTATAGAGCGTCGCGGCTATCACAAAGACTATCGTCAAATGCCACGGCGGCATATAGCTAAAAGTAACCCTGAGTCCCATGATCACACTAGGTCTGCCAACTGGTCCAGTTCAAGTTTTTTCCGCTCTTCGTGATATTTTTGAGAAGGTGGTTCCAGAAATACACTAGGGCTAGGGTAACCATAGAAGTTCCCGGAACCGTAAGCGGCTTGGCCTTCACCGACTTCAATGTAACAAAAACCCTTGCCATCGAACTTTTTGGACTTGTCTTTCCCCCTGAGTTCGGCCGCTATATTTGCTGCCACCGCACGGCTCTGCTCATCGGCAAATACTCCTGCCTTGGGCAGGGAGAGACCCGTGGGATTCGGCTGTTTTATGGATGTTACATCGCCAATGGCATAAACACCAGGGTGACTTGTCTCCAGAGTATCGATCTTAACAGGGATCCAGCCCGTTTTATCTGTTAGTCCAGCTTCCCGCACTACCTTAGGTGCAGAATGGGGGGGTATGCCCACCAGCAGTTCGAAGTGGGCTTTAACTTCCTCAAAAACAATCTTGTCCTTCTCTATCCTCTGGAGCTTATGCTGGGGGTAGAACTTAATATCATGCTCTGCCAGCATGCCAATGAGGGCATCACCCACTGCTGGGCCAGCGCCTCCCATCGGCTTCAGTTCTGGGGTGTAGACGGCTACCTCTATCCGCCGTCGGTTTCCCCTACTGCGAAATGTCGAGTCCATCAGAAAGGCCGCCTCATAGGGAGCCGCCGGGCAGGAAAAGGGACTGCGGCAGACCAGTACGATAGCTCGTCCTGTATCTAGCTTCTGTAAGGATTTGTGGACCTGAATAGCTTCGTTGGCATCATAAAGGTTATGGGCTGATTCGGTAAAACCAGGTATGTCACTGCCGTCTTTTTCGGCGCCTAGAGCGATAATCAAATAGTCTCCCTGGATTGTTCCTGAGGAAGTACGGATCCTTCGCGCCGATGGGTCTATATCCAGGATCTCATCGTGCACCCATTCAATACCCTTATTCGCCAATTCCGAAAGGGCTCGTTCCACTTCTCGTTGGTCTTTTATTTCCCCAATCATAAATCTCATATTGAAAGCGCATAAAGAGATGGTGTCTTGCCTCTCCACCACCACTACTCGGTGCTCAGGCGGTAACATTCTACGCAATTGCTGCGCCGTGATCAGGCCACCGAAACCACCCCCTAGGATTACGATAGTTTTGCCTGTCAAGTCTCCCTCCTTATTTCACTTCTTCAAGTTTAGTAAATAGTATATCTCACCTGAGATGTAGTCAACCCAAAGTTACCACTTTGTCTGAATTAGAAATCATTTCTAATAATTCTGACATGGTGGAGACAGGACATATGCCAGTCTCTTGGTGTCTGAATTCGAGGCAGGTACCGCAAGCCAGCATTTTGCCACCACCATTCAGGAACATTTCTGTGACTTTGGCAATATCAAAGGTCGTATCCTTAATAGACGGTATCTCCACAGCGCTACCGAGCAAAAACACCCTGACTGCATTATCTGAAGCAAGTGCTGTATTGCCTAGGCGTAACGCATTCCATGCGGTTTCCGGGTTATTGGTATTTACAATTATACCGAGTTTCATTTTTCGCCTCCAGAAAAGTGTTAGCTTGTTACTCCGTTAATAAGGGCAGCGTCTTGTCTGATCTGCTCAAACATTATTTTTCGTAATAAATCAAACGCTTCAAGGAGGTGGGGGTTGGCTATTCGGTAATAGACGACATTCCCTTCCTTCTTGGAGACGAGGATATGACGCTCCTTCATCATGCTCAGGTGCTGGGACAGGTTAGCCGGTGTCATTTCGAGTCTTATGCCGATTTCACCGGCGCTCATTTCCTTATCACGCAGAAGGTTTATGACTTTCAGTCGTTTGGGATGAGAAAATACCTTGCACATTTCGGCATGGTAGGAATAAATCTGTTCTTCCATAAAATGATTTCTCTTTAAGGTAGTAAAGTAATATAGAAATTTCTTATTAACTAAATATCTCTATGAGATACGTTATTTCATACAACCTTTGTTTGTCAACATGGCAAGAGTTTGCCATTATCGGTAATGGTAGATTCTTAATCGCTCATTGTTGATTAGTTGCTTTTTCGTGATATACTGTAAATCAAAGTGGGGGGGGTTGGTTTGAAAGGTAAAGATTTACTTTCGGTTTCAGATGTTAGCGGTGAGGATATTCACTTACTCATATCAAACGCTATTGATATGAAAGTGGAGGGCTGGAATACTCTACTCAAGGGAAAGGTATTGGGCCTTATGTTCGAAAAACCGTCATTGAGGACCCGAGTGAGTTTTGAGTTAGCCATGTTGCAGCTAGGTGGTTACACGATTTATCTATCCCCGGATGAGGTTGGTTTGGGTAAGAGAGAATCAGTTCCAGACGTAGGCCGGGTGGTGGGGCGTTACATGGATGCCATTGCGGCCCGCACCTTTTCTCATCGGGCTCTAGAAGTTCTGGCGGAATATTGCGCAGTGCCGGTAATCAATGCGCTATCGGATTTGGAACACCCCTGCCAGGCGCTGGCAGATATTCTTACTATTTATGAGAATAAGAACAGGCTTCAAGGAGTTGTCCTAGCTTATATTGGTGATGGCAACAACGTGGCGCATAGTCTTTTGTTAGCAGCATCGCTAACCGGGATGGACATTAGAATTGCGTCACCGACTGGCTATCAGGTTCAGGACAAAATATTGAATCTGGCTCAGGATTACGCTAGGGAAAGTGGTGCCGAATTATTTTGTACCGAAGATCCACGTGAGGTAGTTAGTGGCGCCGATGTTGTCTATACGGATGTATGGGCGAGTATGGGGCAGGAAAGTGAGGCTGAACAACGGCGTAAGATATTTTCCGGTTATCAGATGAATGATGAACTCATCTCGTGTGCTAAGGAAGACGCCATATTAATGCATCCACTACCGGCTCACCGCGGGGAAGAGGTTGCCGAAGATATCTTGGACGGGCCCCAATCCGTTGTCTTTGAACAGGCGGAAAACAGGATGCATATGCAGAAGGCGCTATTGGCGGGAATGTTGGGGGGGCTAGAGATTCTGCTGCCAAACTATTAGTGAGGATGGTAAGAGTATGTCAAAGACGTTAATAAACTGGGGTTGGAGTCCGGCCTTAATCACCGCAATAGCGGTACTCGGTGTCGTCTATGAATTGCCGATTGAAATTCTGGTCCCGACTCTTATTGTTATCCTAGGGATTGGACTGGTAATAGTAATGGTCAGGGCAAGGGATAAGCAATTAGAACAGTCCGTAATAAGGCTGCGGCAGTTGGTCAGCTATTTTAACCGCCGTTTTACCGGTAATTCATCATTGTCTATTTTTGCTATCATAGATGGACTGTTTGGTACAGAGAATCCCAAGTTATGGGATTGGGCGCGTGCCTGTGATATGTCTCAGCGTATTTTCAATACGTGGTGCAACAGCTTTATTAGCAGGTTGGAAAGCGATGCCAGAAACAGGAGTCTGGTTTCATACCTTCATAATTACCTAATGGAACTGTGGTCAATAAACAGTCATTATTATGAATTCGTAGACCAGTTTTATGAAGTGGCAGCAAGTGTAGAAATTCCACGTGAATTAACAGACCAATATAATAAATTTGTGATAGAATATAATATTTTTGTCGAGGATTTCAGGGCTTATGTCAGTAAACTAAAACAGGATACCAAAACCGGGATTGAACCTCCCAGTGTGAAGCTGGCTAGGGCACTGGCGCCACTACCTCCTGTAGATATCTAGACGTATTAATCCTGAGATGTAAATTTTGGAGATTACTATGATCAAGCCGGTGGTGGCTATTGTCGGTCGGCAGAATGTGGGTAAGTCTACACTTCTAAATCGGTTGGCCGGAAAGCAGTTGGCTATCGTGGTGGATTTACCAGGGACCACCCGCGACCGTATATTTGCCAATATTTCTTGGCAGGGAATCGAGTTTATCGTCGTGGATACCGGGGGTCTTGAGATTGACGCTCGTTCTGCGATAGGATATGGCGTTAAAGAACAGGTACATTCCGCTATTACCGATGC
>CAYFHI010000019.1:0-11542 GCA_964342875.1 uncultured Dehalococcoidaceae bacterium | reverse complement strand
AAGGTATGCTAGAACCGACCTATCTTGAGGTTATAGAAGGGCACGCTGAAGTACGTGCCATTTTCTCGGCAGGTAAGAGGAGAAAGATAGCAGGTGCTTATGTTACAGACGGTAACATAAGCCATAGGTCATCCATCAGAGTGCGCCGCGGCGATGAGACTATAGTGGAATCAACTTTAAGCAGTCTCCGCCGCTTTAAGGACGATGTTAAAGAAGTGGTTACTGGCTATGAGTGCGGTATCGGCGTCAAGAACTTTTACGAATTTCAGATTGGGGATTTACTTGAGTCTTTCAAGATGAAGGAAGCCAGCTAGTAGATAAAAGCGGTGTCACACTATGCCATACCGAATAGAACGTGTAAACAGTCTCATCCGCCGGGAAATCAGTGAACTTCTGCAGCGCCAAGTCAAAGACCCGCGGCTGAGCAATTTTATTACGGTGACCGAAGTCTCCACCTCACCTGATTTTAAACATGCCAAGGTTTATATAAGCTTTATCGGGAGTGATGAAGAGAGAGAAAATACTCTAAATGTATTATCGTCGGCTTCCGGTTACTTCCGTAGAGAATTAGCCGAACATTTGAAGCTACGGCGTGTCCCCGAATTAAAATTTCTATGGGACGATTCCATTGAACGCGCTGATCACTTACTGCGTCTGATAGACCAAGTCGACTTAGAGCAAGACAACGACTAAGCCACGGTCTCAAATTATGAATGGGATATTAAACATTGACAAGCCCAAGGACAGAACATCTTTCAGTATTGTAGCTGTAGTGAAACGGCTTAGTAGAGAACGTCGGGTAGGACATGCCGGGACTCTAGACCCCATGGCTACCGGGATACTACCAATCTGTCTCGGACAGAGCACACGAATCATCCGGTTCCTTCAGGAGGCGAGGAAAACTTACGGAGCTGAGATAGAACTGGGTATAACCACGGACACCTATGATGCCAGTGGCAATATTACCGGGAAGGGGGACCCCTCAACAATCAGCATCGATCAGCTAGAGTACACCCTTACGTCTTTTCGCGGAAAAATAAAGCAGACGCCCCCGATGTACAGCGCGGTAAAGCATCAGGGTCAGCCACTCTACCGACTGGCACGAGCCGGAATCGAAATCAAAAGAAAAAGTCGATCAGCTGAAATCTATCAGTTGGAAATTAAAGATTGGCGACCTCCAGTTGTTGAAATCGAACTGGAATGCAGCAAAGGCACTTACATCCGATCCATTGCACATGATTTGGGCCAATTGCTTGGCTGCGGTGCCAATTTAAAAAGTTTAATCCGATTGAAGTACTGTCTTTTTAATTTAGAGAATAGTGTCTCATTACCACAGCTTGAAGACGCCTTCCATCACGGCTACTGGCAACAATACATTTATCCCATTGATAGTGTTATCTTGAACTGGCGGGCTGTTATAATCAGCGATTCTGCTGAACGGATTATTAAAAATGGTGGATCGCTGACTTTAGAAAATTTTGAAAGGATTAATTGTGGGAACGATTTTGAGATAACTTCGCCCCCACAATCATCTACTAACTTCCTGTCACGCGCTTATTCCTCGGATGGTCGCTTTTTGGGCTTGCTACGCTTTGACTCTGGGAAAAGACTATGGCAGACTGAGAAGATTTTCCAGTAGCTGTCCCAAAGCTAATCCGTAATAATCGTCATTGATATATCATCACTATATTTCTGAATACTGCCTTGACACTGAGCGGACAAAGAGAGTATAGTGCAACGGATGCAATAAAGGAGGTACTCCTAAGATGCAAGCTTATTGTTTGAAGTGTAAAACGAAAAGAGATATAAATAATCCGGAGAAAGTAACTTTAAAAAATAAAAGAGCGGCGACGAAAGGTGTCTGTCCATCTTGCGGAACCAAACTTCTTAGGATCGGTTAAACATCCGTGTATTAATGTTTGATAATGAACAGAGCCAAACTTCAAATGGTTTTTAATACTGTAAGAATAGAACAAACTTCCGTTGTGGAGGAATGCAAAAGTCTTATGATAAACTTATTATAGCCATACTTTAAGAAAGGAGATGCATTTATCCGTGGGTAAAATAAATGTAGCAATAATCGGAGTCGGTAACTGCGCATCATCGTTGATCCAAGGTGTTCATTACTATAAAGTAGCCAAGGAAACTGAATTTATTCCCGGTCTCATGCATGTTAACCTTGGTGGATATCATATTAAAGACATCAATTTTGTTGCTGCCTTTGATATTGATAAAAACAAAGTAGGTAAAGACCTGTCGCAGGCTATTTATATGTCACCAAATAATACCTACAAATTCTGCGATGTACCGACTTCGGGAGTTAAAGTGCACAGAGGCATGACTCACGATGGTCTGGGCAAGTACCTTTCCCAAATAATAGAGAAAGCCCCGGGACCAACGGCTGACGTGGTAAAGATACTTAAAGAAACCAAGACCGATGTCGTGATAAACTATTTACCCGTCGGTAGTGAGGAAGCCACCAAATGGTATATTGAGCAGCTACTCTCCGCTGATTGCGGTCTTATCAATTGTATTCCTGTTTTCATCGCTCGCGAGAAGTACTGGCAGGAACGTTTTACCGCTAAAGGACTTCCAGTTATTGGCGACGATATCAAGTCACAAGTAGGTGCCACGATTACTCACCGGGTGTTGACACGATTATTCAGAGACAGGGGCGTCAAATTAGAGCGAACCTATCAGTTAAATGTCGGTGGCAATACTGACTTTTATAATATGCTGGAACGGGAACGGCTTGAATCAAAGAAGATATCAAAAACTACCTCGGTTACTTCCCAGCTCGATTACAAGATACCTCCCGATGATATTCACGTAGGTCCCAGTGATTACGTACCCTGGCTAAAAGACCGGAAGTACTGCTATATCAAAATGGAAGGGCAAACTTTTGGCGATGTCCCCCTTAATCTTGAGATGAAGCTTGAGGTATGGGATAGCCCAAATTCCGCTGGAGTTGTCATTGATGCTATACGATGCGCTAAACTTGCCCTGGACCGTGGCTTGAAAGGAGCACTGGTGGCTTCATCCGCTTATTTTATGAAGTCCCCTCCCATTCAATACACAGATGACGAAGCTCACCATATGGTAGAAGAATTTATCGAAACTACTCAGCAAGCTGAAAAAGACAAACCATCCGAGTAAACTCGCAGATCGTTACGTATGAAAATAGCATTGGTCTCTCCGTATGACTTCTCTTACCCCGGAGGGGTTGTCAACCACATTTCCTGCCAGGCGCACCAACTTACCAAGATAGGGCACGAAGTTAAAATTATTGCTCCCGCATCTAAAGTCGTCCCAGCCTTTGGAGACAGGTTTATTCAGGTGGGTAAACCAAGACCGGTCCCCGCCAGCGGTTCTATTGCCAGAATTACGATTTCACCTTGGCTTGATTCCTACGTTAGAGCCATACTCAACCGCGAAAAGTTCGATATTTTCCATCTTCACGAACCACTCGTGCCAACTTTATGCACCACGGTACTCCGCCTATCGCAAGCACCGGTTATTGGCACTTTTCATGCTTCCGGCGGTAAGTCATGGAATACATATAGTACTCCGATTACCAAGTTCTTCCTCAGGAAATGGCTTCTTAAAATTGACGGTAGAATTGCAGTGTCTCAGTCAGCTTTACGCTACGTTCAGCGACATTTTCAAGGAGATTATTCAATAATCCCAAATGGAATCGACTCCAAGCACTTTTACCCCGACGTATCACCATTCGACAATTTCACCGATGGCAAAATAAATATCCTGTTCGTCGGGCGGCTGGAAAGCCGAAAGGGCGTAAAATATTTAATTGACGCTTATAAACTGGTGGCACAAGAAATCCCTGATATACGCCTTATCATCGTCGGTCCCGGAACCAGATTACGTAAAAAATACGAGAAACATGTCTCAAAGAATCACCTGAAGAATGTTATCTTTATCGGTTATGCTGCTTACAACGACCTTCCCAGATATTTTAAAACTGCTGACATCGTTTGCGCACCGGCTACGGGTTGGGAAAGTTTCGGTATCGTTCTGCTTGAAGCCATGGCAGTTGGTAAGCCCATTATTGCCTCCAATATAGAAGGTTATGCCAGTGTCTTGAATCATGGCATTGAGGGATTGCTGGTACCCCCCAAAAATACAAAAAAACTAGCCGGGGCTCTTTCCACCCTGATAAACGATAAGAAACTCAGGCAGAAGATGGGAGCAAAAGGAAGACTTAAAGCGATAGAATATGACTGGGAACACATTACCGAACAAGTTTTGAATATTTATCATAAGACACTTAAAGAATCGCCAAGGAAAAATAACGGAGAGGGAAAAAATATCCCAGAAAAAACCAATGCCAATGTTAGTTGAAATCCGCAGTGTGGTAGCCAGCTACCTATCACGGTCGGCTGTACGACTTTTATCCAAAACACGGATAACGCCAAATATTATAAGCTGGTTCGGTTTTTTACTGGCGCTCGCGGCAACGACGCTTATTATTAACGAAAATACCTTTACTGCCGGTTTTGTAGTCCTAGTTGCCGGATTTTTTGATATACTGGATGGCGGGCTGGCACGCCTTACCAACCGAGTAACGCTCTTTGGTGGTATCCTCGATTCCACACTAGACCGTTTTTCCGAAGCAGCGATACTGATCGGCATGATGGTGCTGTTCATCCAGAGACAGTCAACCAGCGGAATTTTACTGGCCGGAATTGCTTTATTGACTTCACTCATGGTTAGCTATATCAAAGCTAGAGCGGAAGCTGCCGGTCTTGAATGCAAGGTAGGCATATTTACGCGAACGGAGAGGGTTATTATTCTAGCGCTGGGACTCCTACTCAGTCAGATTAATTATGCCCTGTCTATCTCTCTAATAATTATCGCTCTTTTCAGCACCATTTCCATTATCCAGAGGTTAATTTTTGTGTGGCGTCAGACAATAGACAAATAGGCTTTAATGAATCTAAAGAAACTGTTGACGGTAAGGGCATAATCTCAGTTTGCTTTTTCAAACGAAGGCTATCGTGAGTTTAATTTAGCGTGCAGGAGGAAGTAATGCCAGTTATTACTGTAATTGGAGCACAGTGGGGAGACGAAGGAAAAGGTAAAATAGTTGACATGCTGGCGGAAAAGATGCAGATAATAATGCGTTTCTCCGGCGGTGATAATGCAGGACACACCGTCGTGAACCCTTACGGAACGTTCAAACTTCATATTATCCCCTCCGGTATTTTTACCCCTCAAGCCAGCTGCTTCATTGGCAATGGAGTAGTGATAAATCCCAGAGTATTGATTGGCGAGATTGACCAACTTAATGAGCGTGGCGTGGACACCTCCCGATTATTCATCAGCGACCGGGCGCACTTAATCATGCCTTACCACCTTCTCCTTGACGACTTGCAGGAAAAAGCACTCGGCGACAATGCTATAGGCACTACTCGCAAAGGTATTGGTCCCGCTTTCTCAGATAAGGTATCCAGAACGGGCATTAGAACCAGCGATCTCCTGGATAAAAACGTGTTATCTGAACGGCTAAAATCTGTCATTGAACACAAGAACATTATTTTGACAAAGGTCTATGGGGCAGAACCCCTCTCACCGAACGATGTCTATAACCAATATTGTCAATATGCTGATCGCTTGGCTCCTTGCATTTGCGAGACCACCGTAATGCTAGAAGAAGCATTGGCCCGCAAGGAACCAGTGCTTCTTGAAGGAGCCCAAGGTACCCTGCTGGACCCTGATTTCGGTACTTATCCTTTTACAACGTCTTCCTCACCACTTTCGGGAAGCAGCTGCCTCGGCGCCGGACTGGGACCCCATAAAATCGACCACACTTTAGGAGTGTTTAAGGCATATTGCACCAGGGTTGGTAGTGGCCCTTTGCCTACTGAATTAAACGATGAAACCGGTAATTATATTCGCGAAAAGGCTCAAGAATTCGGCACCACTACTGGCAGACCACGACGCTGCGGATGGTTTGATGCTGTCGCCGCCCGGTTCAGCATGCGAATCAACGGGTTTACCTCGATAGCGATTACCCGGCTTGATGTCCTTGACGACATACCTGAGTTAAAAATATGTATCGGCTACACACTGGACGGGCAAACAATTACCAATTTCCCGGCGAGTGTCACTTCCCTAGCGAAGTGTCAACCCATTTATAAAGTATTACCCGGCTGGCAATCTCCTACCACTGGTATTACGGAATACGAGCAACTACCGACTCAAGCTCGACAGTATATCAGTAGGCTGGAAGAACTTATCTCATGCCCGACAAGTATTATTTCAGTGGGAATGAAACGTGAGGAAACCATCATGAAGATACCTCTGCTGTAAATACCTCACCATATGGTAAAGAGGTGCCGTAACCGCGAACTACAAAAGAAGTATTCTTCTTTCCTGACCATTATCACCACCACCCATTATTTATGCCCTAAAGATATTTCACATAAGGAAAATATTACCGTAATCCTACCTTTTAGTAGAATCGTTATCATTCTTGCTAACTTTTTTGCTAACAAACTTATGCACACGAAAAAGGATAAAAGGGTCCTGCAAGGTACAAAACAAGGCTAAAACTAAAACTTAAAGGGACTAAGATTTATTATTATTATTTACTAGATGGTATAATACGCCTGTATCTTTAGACCATCAGATCAATCTTATACTTTTTCAAGGTCTCCTTGATTACAGAGACTGATGTAGCATCTGGTTCTGTAAGGGGTAAACGAGGCTTACCGACGTTAAAGCCAATATGATTGACGGCATATTTGACCGGTATAGGGTTGGAGACGACAAACAAAGCGTTCACCAAAGGCAAGAGGTGATGATGCAACGCAGCCGCTTTTGTAATATCACCGCTAACGACATTATTAATCATTTCCTTTATCTGATTACCCACAAGGTTAGAGGCAACACTGATAATACCATAACCTCCCAAAGATATGGTGAGGATTGTATCGGTGTCATTACCGCTCCAGACGAGAAAGTCATTGGCGGTACCGTTAATAATCTTGGCAATCTGCTCCAAGTTACCGGTGGCTTCCTTTATCCCGATAATGTTTTTAATGCGGCTTAACCGGACAACCGTATCCACCGAAAGGTTGGTAACAGTACGCGATGGCACATTATAAAGAATACATGGCAACTTTGTGCCCTCAGCGATGGTTTTAAAATGCAGGTATAAGCCCTCTTGGGTAGGTTTATTATAATACGGAACAACCAACAAGCAGGCATCAACTCCGATATTTTCCGCTTCTTTAGTAAGGCCCAGGCTTTCCACCGTGCTGTAGCTACCGGTGCCTGCAATAATAGCGGCGCGCTCACCGATGGTTGATTTTACCTCGGTAAATAACTGTAGTTTTTCATCTCTGGTAAGAGTTGGAGACTCTCCGGTAGTCCCTGATACCACAAGTCCGTCACTTCCCGAGCTTACCAATGCCGAGGCAAACCGCCTCACCTGACGGTAATCAACCTCGCCATTTTTATCAAATGGTGTTACCATCGCCGTTAGCAGTCTTCCCAGTTTCTTCATTTTCTCACCCCTCCCGGTTTTACCCATTCTCTGGCAACCATTTCTTCTGCGATCTGAACAGCGTTTAACGCCGCTCCCTTACGCATATTATCGGCTACCACCCAGATAACCAACCCGTTGGGATGAGAAGCATCTTTACGAATACGACCAACGAAAACCTCATTGGTACCAGCGACAGACCATGATTGAGGGTAAAGACTTATTGCTATATCATCCTGTATTCTTACTCCCGGGGCCTGGGCCAGAATATCCCGTGCTTTATCCGGTGATATTGGCTTGGAAAAACCTATATGTATTGCCTCTGCGTGACCAACAAGTACCGGCACCCGTACACATGTCGCCGAGACGGCAATATCGTCAGCATGCATTATCTTCTTTGTTTCCTCCACCATTTTCCACTCTTCTCTGGTATATCCGTTATCCAGAAAAACGTCTATCTCCGGCAACACGTTAAATGCTATCTGGTGAGGGTATACGTGTGGAACGATGCTCTGCCCATCCAGAATCTGCTGACTCTGTGTTTTTAATTCTTCTACCGCTGCCGAACCAGTACCTGATACCGACTGGTAGGTGTCAACGACAACACGATTAATGGGATTAAACTTATGCAAAGGATTTAAAGCCACCACCATCTGAATTGTGGAACAGTTCGGATTAGCGATAATACCATTATGCCACTTAATATCTTCAGCATTAACCTCGGGTACTACCAGCGGCACCTCGGGTACCATTCTGAAAGCGGAGCTGTTATCTATGACGACAGCTCCTGCCTGGGCTGCTATCGGTGAGAAATATCGGCTGACCTCGGTACCTGCCGAAAAGAGCGCAATATCAATTCCCTGGAAGGAACCAGGGTCTGTTTCTTCGACTTCAACCTTATGATGGCCTACTGACATTTCTCTGCCCGCCGACCGGTCTGACGCCAAGAGACTGATTTTATCCACAGGGAAGTTGCGTTGCACCAGTACCTCGATGAACTCACGCCCCACCAGTCCCGTGGCACCGACAATAGCCACATTATATTCCTTCATCAATATCTCACAGCCCCATTAAAGTGTCCAGGCCGAAAACCAGTCCCTTTCGATTAATCACTTCCTTAATTGCCAGTATTACACCGGGCATATAACACTCACGATTTATCGTATCGTGCCGTATACTCAGAGTCTGCCCTGAGCCTCCGAAAAGTACCTCCTGGTGTGCCATCAAACCAGGCAAACGCACACTATGAACGGGGATTCCCTCTACATTACGTCCCCGGCTATCTGATACTTCCCTCTGTACTTCTGGCTGCAGAAACGGCTTACCTCTCGATACCGCCATTGCCTTCACGGTAGCCAGTGCAGTCCCTGAAGGAGCATCAACTTTCCGATGGTGATGGAGCTCAATTATTTCTGCATAATCAAGATATTTGGCAGTAATCTTCGCCAAATGAACCATTATAATTGCCCCCAAAGCAAAGTTCGGTGCCACAACGGCACCTACTTTGTGGGCAATAGTTAACTGGTCAATCTCGGCAAGTTCATCGGTATTCAATCCGGTTGTCCCTATTACCAGGTTAACCCCCTGCCTGGTAGCCAGTCTCACTGCCGGCATTATCGCTTTAACGATAGTAAAATCCACGAGCACATCCGGCTGACAACTGGTAAAGATCTCTTCCAGACTGGAAGAGAAAGGTACTTCACCTGAGCCGTCCGGAAGAGTGAGACGCTTTTCAGAAACCTGTAACTCAACCGCACCTACCAGTTCCATATCAGGTTCCTGACAAACCGCTTTAAGTACTTCTTGCCCCATTTTGCCTGATGCGCCCTGGACTGCCACTCTAATCATGCTAAGACACCTGTATCATCATTTTTAACTACTGCACACGTTTACTTTTCAGCTAATATGTCAGAGAGGTAGCATTTATCTTCTTTTATCCTGACGCATTCTGTCCGGACCACGCGGATTGTTCCCCAGAGAATAGCTACGGTCTCCGCCGCCGGAACTACTGCTCTTGAACGGATAATCCGCAGATAGTGAACCTTCCCTCCCAGCTTCGGAGATTCTTTCGAGCAAAACTCTTCTTGACAGATTTATCCTTCCCACATTATCAACATTAATTACTTTTACCGTAACCTCATCACCGACCTTAATAACGTCTTCGACTTTCTCTACGCGGTGGTTCTCAAGCTCACTAATATGCACCATACCTTCTTTCCCCGGCAGGATTTCAACCATTGCCCCGAAATCAAATATACGGGTTGCTTTGCCGGTATAAATAGTACCGATTTCCACGTCTTTGGTTAGACCTTCTATTATCCCGATGGCTTTATTGGCTGCCTCCAAGTCAGCGGAACCAATTATTACCGTTCCGTCGTCGCTGACATCAATAGTCGTTTTGGTTTCACTGATAATCGACCGTATTGTTTTGCCACCAGTGCCGATGATGGCACCTATTTTAGAAACATCAATCTTCATTTTGTGCATTCTCGGAGCATAGCGGCTGACTTCAGATCGGCTGACGTCGATAGTTTGCTCCATTCTATCCAGGATAAACAAACGCCCCTCTTTACCCTGAGTCAGGGTTTTTTCCACAATCTCCAGAGTTAAACCTTTGAGCTTGGTATCCATCTGTATTGCGGTGATACCGTCCCTAGTACCAGCTATCTTGAAATCCATATCACCACTGAAATCTTCCTGACCCTCCAGATCAGTTAACACCTCAAATCTGTTGTCATCACCGGTAATCAGACCCATGGCTATCCCAGCTACAGTTTTCTTTACCGGCACGCCGGCGTCCATTAGTGCCAGGCTGCCAGCACAAACACTTGCCATAGAGGTACTACCGTTAGAACTCAGGACTTCCGAAACGAGACGTATTGTATATGGAAAATTCTCATCATCAGGCAACACCGGCGCCAATGCCCTTTCCGCTAGAGCGCCATGCCCTATTTCGCGGCGACTGGTAGAACCGACCCGCCTCACTTCGCCGTTGGAGAATCCGGGGAAATTGTAGTGATGCATAAAGCGCTTACTTTCTTCAATACCCAAGCCGTCAAGCATCTGCTCCTTACGGGTGGAACCCAAGGTGGTAATGGTCAGAACCTGGGTCGCTCCCCTGTTGAATAATCCGGAACCATGGGTGCGTGGTAACAGCCCCACTTCACAATTGATGGGTCGTATGTCAGTTATGCCACGCCCGCCGATACGTTGTTTTTTATCCAGTATTCGCGTCCTCAGCACGGATTTAACGCTAATATCAAGAGCTTCCAGGATTTCCTTCTCCTGATATTTCTCACCTAATTTCTCTATAAGCTCAATTTTAATGTTGGTCATCGCCTGCTCACGCTGGTCCTTATCCGCGATATCAAAAGCCCGAGAAATCTTCTCATCGGCTATCTTGGCTGCATCAGTAACCGCTTCCGCATTAATATCAGCAACTGGTATTTCTACCTTTGACTTACCTGCCACCTTCTGCAGTTGTTCCTGTAGCGTAATAATATCCTGATTAGCCTCATGCGCAAACTTGATAGCCCGTAGAACGATATCCTCAGGAACCTCTCGAGCTCCCGCTTCTACCATGATAATAGTATCCCTGGTACTGACGACAACAAGGTCCAACTGGCTTTCTTCAAACTGGGCCAACAAGGGATTTACCACAAACTCGTCGTTAATATAGCCAACATTGACTGCCCCTACCGAACCCTCGAAGGGGACCTCCGATATTGACAGGGCTGCCGAAGCTCCGATGACCGAAAGTATATCCGGATCATTTTCCTGATCAACAGAAAGAACGGTAGTAATCAACTGTATCTCGCTGCGCCAGCTCTTAGGAAGAAGTGGCCTTATGGGACGATCTGTTTGGCGGCATGCCAGAACAGCCGCCTCACTGGGACGCCCCTCCCTCCTGATGAAGCCTCCCGGTATTTTACCGGCGGCATAAAGCCTTTCCTCATAATCAATGGTCAGTGGTAGAAAATCCAACCCTTCGCGTGGCTGTTTATCAAAACAGGCTGTCACCAAAACCACTGTATC
>CAYFHI010000018.1:0-13542 GCA_964342875.1 uncultured Dehalococcoidaceae bacterium | reverse complement strand
GTAAAACCACTCTCCTCAAGATTCTAGCTGGGGAACTGCCTTTCGAAAAAGGCGAACGTATACTCGGGCATAACGTCACCACGTCTTATTTCGCCCAGTACTATGCCGAGCTGCTCAATCCGGAAAATACGCTTATTGATGAATTGCGGCAGATAGCTACGGATGAGACCGAACAGAAGTTGAGAGGACTTCTGGGGGCCTTTCTCTTTAGCGGGGATGATGTAAAAAAAAAGGTGGCGGTGCTCTCCGGAGGGGAAAAAACCCGCTTGGCTATAGCCAAAATGCTGACCAAGCCGGCCAGCTTTTTGCTCTTGGATGAGCCCACCAATCACCTTGATATTCCATCGCGCGAAATACTAACCGATGCCTTGGAGGCTTACCACGGCACTATGTGCTTTATAACCCATGACCGGACGCTGATACGCGAGGTTGCCAATAAAATCATCGAGATTAAAGACGGTAAGCCTCAGGTTTTCAATGGTGATTATGACGAATATCTATATCACAAAGGATCGACGGAAAATGTTTTTTCTGATAACCACCGGATTGTTAAAGTAAATACTACCAAAAACGCTTCGGCGAAGAGCCGGCAGCGACAGCGTAAGATAGCCGAGGGTAACCTGAGAAACAAACATTACCGCGAGATTTTTCCGGTAAAGGAACGGATTGCCGCCATAGAAAACGAGGTTTCAATATTTAACAAGCGTCTGGCTGAAATCGAGGTGCTCTTTGCCGACCCGGAGCATTATGAAGACAAACGGAAAGTCATTGAAATACGACAGGAATATCAGACACTGAAGGAATTGGCTAAAGCGCTTACCGACGAATGGGAAAAGCTTACCGCCGAAGCCGAAAAAATGAAGCAAGAGTTTCGAGAAGCTGTGGACAATATTAGTGGATAAAAGCCAGCTTATATTGTAAACTCTTTATAATCGTTAAGGAGGCTAACAGATAAAAAGTGATCTATAGTGATTTGAGAGAATGGATTACTGATCTCGATAAACACGGCGAACTTCTCAGGATAAAAGAGGAAATTAATTTGGAGTCGGATGTCGGCGCCATAGGGCAGGCGTGTCGGGCAGTAAATGGGCCGGGGATACTGGCGGAGAGGATACACGGATATAAAGATGCTAGGTTGTCCATTTATTTGCCCGGTTCCCTGCAAAGAGCCGGTATGGCACTGGGATTATCCAAAGAAGCAAGCCCCAGGGAGCAGAAAGAGGTGTGGTTGAGGGCTTACGAAAAATATCCAGCGAAGCCGAGGATAATCACCCGAGAAAAAGCACCCTGTAAGGAAAATATCCTGCGCGGTGATGAGATAAACCTTTTTAATTTTCCCATACCTCGGCTGAACACGGTTGACGCCGCTCCTTATATTACGAAAACACTGTGCATTACTCGGGATCCTGATTCCGACTGGATAAACTTCGGTATGTTCCGCATGATGGTGCTTGATCGCAATAAGACTGGTATTTTTACTTCCCATTCCTCGCATTGGGGTCAACACTATATTAAGTCGCGGCGGCAGGGGAAACCACTGGAGATGGTAGTCGCGCTTGGGACAGATCCGGTGCTGTCTATGGTGTCTGGGGTTAGAATCCCTTCCGGTTGGAAGGAATTCGATTTTGCCGGCGCGCTGAGGGGAGAGCCGGTGAAAGTTACCATGGCGGAGAGTGTCGACCTGCCGGTACCGGCAACAGCAGAGATAATACTTGAAGGAACCGTAACTCCTGATGCTGATATCATAGAGGGTCCTTTCGGAGAGTTTACTGGTGCTTATTCAGGCGCTTCGATTACGCCGGCATTTAACATAACTACCGTTACCCATCGTAATAATCCTATCTTTGATACTGTTTATGTGGGCTGTGGCACAGACGACCGTTGGATGGTTATTATGCCCGAATGCGCTGTACTGGAACAGGAGTTAAAGCGCATTTCGCCCAGTGTCACTCAGGTGTCTTATTTACTGCCGGACTACCTTAATTGCGTCGTTCAGGGTAAATGGCTCAACAAGACGGAGCCACGGCGTATTATGAGCGCTGTTTGGGCTTCAGAAGCCGACCCTCAGTCAAAGATGGTGACGGTGGTGGATGAGGATATAGACCCCTGGAATGCCGAAGAAGTAATGTGGGCGATAGCCACCCGATGCCAGGCAAATACCGATATTGTTACCATACCGGGGGCACATTGCCGGCTCGACCCGTCGACTGAAACGGATGATACTACCTGCCTGTTCGGAATTGATGCCACGAAATCAATAGAACCGCATCCCCGCCACATAATATCGGAATGGATTACGCCACGTAAAGAAACCGAAGCCTGGAAAGATAAAATTTTGAAACTGATGAAGAAGTAGGCGAAAGTATTGAATTGTCTCTCTTAATCAGTTCGTATTATCATCTTCTGGTAAATAACCGCTTTTTAAAATGAATTCCACCCACATTCAGGTAAGTATTATAGTCCTATTTGTGTGATTGTCAACAACCCGCGAGCATAGTTATGAAAACATTAAAGGTATTCATGTTACGCCACAGACCTCAAGAGCTATCAGGCTGTATGTCTTGGCGGCATTAATCAGTCCTTCAATCTCAACTGCTCTCCGGCCGGGATATTGATTTTTCTCAGAAGGTCCCCATTTCACTGCGGGGATTCCTAGTTCCCAGTAAAGGTTCGTGTCCGTCCACAAGCCGTAATTGTGCGGTTGCGGCTGCGGAGGTTTTGATTTAAAGACATTTTCGTAAGATTTTTCCACGACTGAATAAAGGTAGTCCACCTCCGGCCCTTTGCCTTCATATCCTTTCTGAGAGCGGAACATCTCCAGTTCGCATTTAAAGGGTAACCTGCCAAGAAGTCCTTCCAATTCATGTTTTACTTTTAACGGAGGTGTGTCCGGGTTTAACCGAACGTCTAGGTAAAGTTCGCAATTGGGCGGTGTAATGCTGGGTCTGAAAGGTCCGCGCCACCCTTCCTCGGTAGTCAGCGGCATGCCTCCCTGTATGGCACAAATGGCAACCATCGGCTCAAACTGATCATCGGATATCTTATAGACATTTTTTTGCTCATATTCGCGAGCCCAGTTCTCCAGGATGTCAATTACAGCTGCCATCTTAACAACAGAATTCTGGCTTTCTTTGGAGCTCTGGGTACGCTTCGTGAGTGGTGTGTAAAGCGCAGCGCCCTCCGTCGTAATTTTGAAAAATGATGCCCCTGACTGAACGCGTACTATGGTGAAATCTGACCCATCGGTAACAATCGCGTAATCGCTCTGAATGCCGTGAGATAACAGGTGCCACGTCCCGAAGCCACATCCTCTATCCTGGGGCCCTTGGAATTGGTCGACGGTTCCCGTACAAATTTCACCGGCAACGGCTGCTACGATGAGGTCGCCCTTTAACTGAACGCCTGCCTTTTTGATAGCTTTAGCAGTAGTTAGAATGGAAGCCAGTCCATTTCTCATATTAGCTATTTCGTTGCCATAGATGGCGCTACCTTTGACGTATGATTTCTCTATAATTTTCCGCGGATCTTGGAACACCGTATCTATATGACCGTTTAGCGTCAGGCTTGGGCCGCTGCCGGGCCCACGTAGCATCCCCACCGCGTTAAATCTGTCCGTTTCTATCACCTGTTTTATCGGATAAATCCCGTTTTCTTCAAACCAGTTAAGAATGTAGTTGGCTATTTCCCGCTCTTTTCCGGTAGGGCTTTCAATATCAGTCAGGTCCATCGTTAATTGGATCATTTCATCCCTGTCTATATTAGAAAATACACGCTTCTTGGTAGACTCATCAATAGACATTATGGCCTCCTTAGCATTTATCGGACTTATACCTTTTCTGTCGGTGTTGACGGGAAAGTATTATAGGACTGTCGATGATTATACTATCTCTATTATCACATAATCAAATAACTGTCTCCAACAGTGAAAGAACGAATAATGACGAGTTTATGGTAGCTGGTATAGATTAGTCACTTAAATAATGCTTACGTCACATATTGTGATATAATTGTGGGGAAGTGCAATCAAGAGTACCTTAGCGTTCAAGACTAATCAGTATCGTAAAAAGCATAGAATCTGGTAAATCAGGTGGCGTGATATGAAGAAATTAAGCTCATATTCCTTTGAGGTCGGGCCTATCCGGCCACCCAGTGAAGGCGGAAGCAATTCTTTGCTACTGCGACTAACCCGGAATTGTCCGTGGAGTCGATGTACGTTTTGTTATGGCACGCTCTACGGAAGGGAGAAATTTCAACTAAGGACGGTTGAAGAAATCAAAAAAGATATCCGGGCAGTCAAAGCAATCAGCGACGAGATTAACGCGGAATCATGGCGGCTTGGGTATGGCGGGCAGATTAATAATGCGGTGGGGTCAGCCATCATCCAGTCAGAACCAGAGCTGAGAAAGAGCCAATCTTTCATAATGGTGTTTTACTGGCTCTGCTCCGGTGGGCACACGGTATTTCTTCAGGATGCTGACTCGCTCATTATGCGGACACCCGACTTAATAGAAGTGGTCAGATATTTGAAACGGGCATTTCCCGGTCTGGGAAGAATTACTTCATATGCTCGGGCGAAGACTATTTACCGGAAAACTATCGATGAATTAAAAGGTATCAGGGCAGCCGGTTTGAACCGGCTTCATGTAGGACTGGAGACTGGAGATGATGAATTAATGCAATACGTGGATAAGGGCGTAACCGCTGAACAGCATATTATTGCCGGACGAAAAGCCAAAGAGGCTAGTTTTGAATATTCGATGTATGTTATGCCCGGTCTGGGTGGTAAATCCCTGTTCGAACAGCACTCTAAAAACACAGCACAGGTGCTTAACGAAATTAATCCGGATTATATAAGATTGCGTCCTTTTATCCCTAGAAGGGATACGCCACTATTCGTTGAATATGAAACCGGAGAATTTCAACTGACATCACCCCACGAACGGTTAAGAGAGCTTAAAACGATGATCGGGGCTTTGACGGTTACGTCATACTTGTGTTTCGACCACATGATGAATGACTGGCGTAAGGAGTCGGGTGAACTATTGTTTACACAGGACTATGAAGGATATAAGTTCCAGGAAGAAAAAGATCTGGTTTTAGAGCTTATCGTGGAAGGCTTGCGAGTAAGAGAATCAATGCATATTGATGTCAGGGACAGGGTGGCAATGGCGTAGTTGTGACCTGCAATAAGCTATCTGATGATGTCTCGGATAGGGTTTGAAGCATTGACAAAATCTGGTTGGTGGCTTACTATAAAGACGCCAATTTAAATGGATGTAGGTGATAAGTAATGGGAATCCTCCAACGCAAGCGATCGAATGATGTCCTGTTTCTGATACCGGTAAGATTAGCCGATGAGAAGCCGCGCCGGAATAAAATAAGGATTCTCTATTGCGATGCCGCCGGTAAATTATACGCCCCGGTTATTAGTGAGTCGGTCTATGAACTTGCTAGAAACGCAGCACAGGATATGGAGAGTCGTAATAAATCCTATGCCGTCCTCGGCTTGGAAAACAGTCCGGGTAAATTTACCCCGGTAGCTGTGGAAATTGATACCAGGGGATTATGGGCACTGGAACGTATATTAGACCATGCTCTGAAAAACGGCCAGTTGCCTGATATCCTAAAGCAATATTTAAAATCGATAATACATCTTGGCGAGGATGAGCGCCAGTCAGTCTTATTGGAGCACAAGGAAGAGCGGAATCGATATTATCGGGAAGTAACACCTCGTGTGTTGAACCGGCTGCCGTACTATCCGGAAAATGACATTGAAATTTCGATGCCCATTTATAAAGTCGAATACAGCTATCCCATGATTGTTCTAAAGCATCTACAGTCGGCTAAACCTGTTTTGCGCAATATCTCCAGGTTGCTGATTCTGGATAGCGACGGTGACCTGGCTATTTTACAGGCGCCGGCCAAATTAGTATATGAGTTAGATAAAGGGCTTAAGGACAATCAACTTAATAATAAGCGGAGCGTTTGCGCGCTTCTTTCAAAGGATAAGGATGGCTTAAAGGCAAGCTATATGGTAATCAGTCAATTGCAGAGAAAAGCACTGGATACCATCACAAGATATTTTAAAGAAGCTGGAGATGATAAGAAACTCATTCCGGCGGCAGCAAAAGCCGTACTTGCCAGAGCAAAGGACCAGATACTTGCTCCGGCTAACTAATTTCCAAATTATTAAGAATTCTTATCGTCTTTTTTTTGGTAATTTCTTTCTGGTATCACTGGAACATCCAAACAACTTGGTTCCATCTGGTATAAGTGTGTCTGGTTCATTGACAATCTCTTTGGGAAGAGGTCTCGTTTTCCGTTTTGGTTTTGATAATCTCGGAGAAAGAACCCAGGCATATAAATCAGACACTCTTGTCTTTTCAATGAAAAATACGAGGAAAGAAGTAAGTACTATGCTAAAAAGAACAACCCCGTAGGTGATGTTCTTTATCATTTCGCCGCCGTCGACTCCCTGCTGAAGTGGAATACTTGCCAGCACCACCGCTGCCAGTCCCTTTGGTATCATGATAGCCATCACCGATATATCTCTGGATGGTATTGATTTCTTTACTGATAGTTTGACCGCAGGTAAGCGAAGGGTGAAGGCGACGATTGTAAGTATCAGCCCGACGGTAATGAGCCATCCGCTTATCAGTTCAAGGGATAGACCAAGAAAAACAAAGAAAAATGTCTTTAGGAGGAATGCTACCTCGCTGAAGAATACCTTCTCCGTTTCATTAAGGCCGACAGCTTCTTTGGCAGTTAGCGTTTTCAAAATGGGTATGCGGATTGTTTCTATATTGCCGATTGTTATACCGAAGGCGAGGGCGGCAATGGCTCCGCTAAAACCCAGAGTCTCAACTAGCCCATAGATAACGAAGACAAAAGCCGGCGTCGTAAAAATGGCGTTTTTAATGGCATGTATCCTGTGAAGTAAGATTGACCAGATGAGGGCTCCAACTATTCCGAACACCATGGCGACCAGGAATGAAGCGATGAGGTCGCCAGACACTGTGGCTATTTCAAATTTTCCTATCGCATAGGCTTGAACAAGGGCAATAGTGATTACGATACTGAGGACATCATTTATCGAGGATTCCACTGAAAGTAAAGTCCCAGTTTCCTCTCGTATTCTAAGTTGGCGTACCAGAGGGATAACCACTGTTTCTGAAGTGGAGCCGATAATGGCTCCTAAAATGAATGCTGGTAGGATTTTCAGGTCTGTTAGCCATATCATGAATCCAGCCACGACAATCATCGTCGAGAAAAAACTAATCGGCGCTAGAATCATAGCCCTGCCGATTGTGGAACGCAGTATGCTTAATTTAAGAGCCAGACCGTTTTCAAAGAGTATGATAATCAGGGTGACGGTAGTAAAAATGGGGCCCACTACGCCAAACAAGTCAGGAGATGCCAGTCCCAGCACAGGACCGGCGCAGATTCCGATGATAATCAACAAAATGACATCTGGAATTCTGGTGCGGCTGAACATCCCGGTAAATAGATGCGCCAGAAAAACAAGGATGCCAACCAGAGCAATTACCTGAGCAACATTCTGCATAAATTTCGAGTTCCTCTATTTTTACTACCCGTCAAAACTACATATATTTATGGCGGTTAATGCGTAAATCTTTGCCATATTAACGTATTCATCGATTTTAACGCCTTCGCTACCTGCCTTGTTTAAGGATAGCGTCATAGGTGCCACCGAGCCTATCCCGAACTTCACCGCCGGAATACCCATCTCATGGAATATATTAACATCGTTCCACATATTGGCGCCCGACCCGTCCTGCGGGGGTTCGGCATTGAAGACCTGCCGGTACGCTGCCCGGATGCCATCGGCAAGCGGTTGGGTGTTTCTACCTTCGTAACCCTTGTGAGAGCGGTAGAACTCCATCCGGAAATCTATGGAGGTTTTTTCCAGTACCTGTTTAAATTCGCGTTTGACATCATTTAAATCCCTTGTCGGCAGTATCCGAATGTCGACATAAGCGCGGCACGAAAACATTGAGAAATTGGGGGCATAAGATTGCCCTCCTTCAATAGCCCCGATATTTACCTTGGCGGTAACGGTTCCTCCCGGTGACTCATATTTGTTGCGCTCCTCGTACTCACTCGCCCATTCTTCTATTGCCTCGAGCATCTTCACCATATTCGTGATGCAGTTGGTCCCCTCCTTCTCACGTTTAGCCCGGTTAATAAACGGCATGTACATGGATTCTCCAAAAGCAGTGACCTTGGCATACAAAACGCCGGGGAGCGTCCATACCAAGTGATGAAATGAAGGTTCGACGACCAATGCCATGTCAGGACTGATTCCGTGAGTTAGAAGATACCTGGTGCCGTAACCATGACCGTGATAGGCAGGACCCTGGTATTGTCCTATGGGCGCTCTGCCTATCTCTCCGCAGACTGCTGCCACAGTGACATCGCCGTTCGGTATTAAACCGCCTTCTTTTAAGGCTTTCAGGGCTATCAAGGCTGTGGCGACAGGTCCCTTACAATTGTAACTGCCTAGACCGTAAATGGCTCCGTCTTTCAGAAAAGACTTAGGACGCAAAGAAGCTGCCTCTTCACCGAAGGTTGCCAGGTCTTCATCAGTGCCGGGGTGTGAAGTATCCAGATGGCCATTGAACATCAGGTTCAAACCTTTGCCTGTACCTGGTAATACCCCAACGGCATTCAGGCGTCCCGGTTCCACTTCCTGCCTGATAGCCCCCAACCCATTCTCCTTTAACCATTTGAAAATAAATTCAGACACCTCATTCTCTTCACCGGGTGGACTCGGGATATCAACCAGTTGCCTTACCAGACCGGTTAGTTCATCACTATCTATCAGGTTAAGAACATTTTCAACAATATTGCTATCCACGGGAAATAACTCCCTCTGCTTTTTAGGGTGTTCTCAGTTTATACCACCTGAGATTTAATTGTCCAGTGAACGTGGGTACAAACCCACAGTCAAATTAGATATTTACCTGATTGTTAATAGTTTTCTTGTTGAGCTTAATTTTAATGACGGGGTATGTCAATGCACGTGCGCAGTCTCTTTTGCTTTTATCACTTTCTGCCGTCTCAATAGGAACACTACCCGCTTCGACACGATTGAATAATACGACCCTGTCGTTATTGGTGGCGGTCGAATTATCTCCTACGGCTGATCTCATCGTCGAGGCGATAGCGCTATCGCTGCCAAGCCCATCTATTGGAGATAAGGTGACATCCTCCATAACGTTTAAGACAGAACTAGAGTACGGATGACGCGGGCTACTCCCGTATTGCATAACTACATCGATGAATCCTTAATGGGCTATCATAGTGTATCGGGGATGGATGCTAGCACGACGGTAAAAAAGGTCTTTGCCTGGACAGAGAACCCAGGTGCACACCTTTTTAGGGCGGTTGTTGATTCTGAAAACGAGATAATCGATAGAGATGAACACAACAATGATAGAGCGATCACCTTTCCGGCTCTGGATTTTGTCCTCGAAAAGATAATCTGGTCGCCAGTAAATCTATCCAAGGACAATAAAGTACATTTTAGTGTTACCATCAAAAACCAGAGCGGGGAAAGCTCTGGTTCCTCCATCGTAGATTTGTACATTAATGGTGCTTCTATGGATGAGGAAAATGTGTCGGCTACGGTCTGTGTCAGGTTGTCTGTGCGGTATGGACCGTGTTACACTGGAAGCAAAAACCAGCTGAGGTAATTGGAGAAATAACGGGCTGAGGCGTTGGTAATCGTGTCAATCGCTGATACCATCTGGTGTAATCGGGATAGGAATCAAGTAACTTTCGTTCGGGCTAAAAGAAAGGAGACTTTAAAAAATGTTTAACGCGGGGCAGATATGGGCGAAGATAGCAAGAATCAGAGTGCATTTATTGTACCTTAGCTATCCGATTGTAACCATATTGTTGGCTATGCTTGTCTGGACGGCAGTCGTCTGGGCTTTTAAAATGCCGAATTATATTCTGCCCTATCCGGTAGCAGTGGCCAAGGATTTGTGGGCGCAAGGTGCTTTCTTAATAGGACACATGTGGGTAACTCTTTATTCGACGCTCCTCGGATTCGCCATCGCCATCATTGCTGGTGCTTTTGCCGCCATTCTCATCGTGTCGTCCAAGACTATGGAAAGGGCATTCATGCCTCTGATGGTCTTTGCTCAGACTTTCCCCAAGATAGCTATTGCTCCATTATTCGTAATCTGGTTCGGATTTGGTATCATACCTAAGGTGGTTGTTGCTACCCTTATCTGTTTCTTCCCCATCATCATCAATACCTCGGTTGGTTTGGCGTCTGTTGAAAACGACATGGTTGATTTGATCAGTTCAATGGCGGCCACAAAGTGGCAGGTATTTACTAAGGTAAGAATACCAAATGCCCTCCCCTACTTTTTTAGCGCCCTGAAAATATCGATAACTCTGGCCCTGATCGGAGCAATTGTTGGTGAATTTGTTGCTTCCGATGAAGGATTGGGCTACTTAATACTGGTTTACGAGGCTAATTTGATGACTTCAAATCTTTTCGCCACGATGACTGTTCTGGTCCTGATGGGCGCGCTTCTTTTCTATATGATTATAGGAATTGAAAATATTTTCTTACCTTGGCAGCGTGCCAAACAGGAGCTAGGTACGACTGTGTCAGTAACTGCATAATTGCAGGAGGCTATTAGATATCTGTATAAAGTTAAATGATATTATTTAGGTGAGTAATAAATGTCTGAATTGTCAGTTGTCGGAAAAAGTTTTATCAGGAGGGATGCAGTTGATAAAGTTATTGGGAACGCTAAGTTCTCGATGGACTTGAGACTGTCCCATGCACTTCGTGGCAAAGTAAAACGAAGCAAGCTTCCTCATGCAAAGTTGCTCGATATTGATACTTCAAGGGCAGAGAGACTATCCGGTGTGAAAGCCATCGTTACTGCTGACGATACCTCGAATATCCGTTTCGGAAGATTCGTCAGGGATGAGACCTTACTTGCTTATGAGAAAGTACGTTTCATCGGAGAACCGGTAGCTGCAGTAGCCGCTATTGACGAGGATACTGTCGAGGAAGCCATCGAACTCATTCAGGTGGATTACGATGAGTTGTCGCCGGTTTATTCCCCCGAGAGGGCGATGAGTGAGGGCGCGTCTACGGTTCACGACAATCTTGAAACCTACACGAATATTTCTAAAGTCAGCTACGGGAACGTTTGTTCTTATACTATGATAGAAAATGGGGATGTAGACTTGGGGTTTAGCAAAGCTGACTTCGTGTTTGAAGATACCTTTAAAACCCAGGTTGTTCACCAGTGTTACATGGAACCATGGTCGGCTATGGTTGATGTGGATGCTTCCGGTAATATTGCCATATGGACAGCGACCAACATTCCTTTCCATGTGAGAGCTCAGCTTTCCGAAGCATTGAGGATACCGATGAACAAAATCAGACTCCATTCGGTACATGCCGGGGGTAGTTTTGGCGGGAAGTTAACAACGGTTCCCGGTATTTGTCTTCTATTGGCACGGAAAGCCGGAAAGCCGGTCAGGCTGGAACTGACTAGGCAAGAGGACTTCATCGCGGCGGCTCCTAGGCATCCCTCTATTATCGATATGAAAACGGGGGTTATGAAAGACGGTACTCTGGTAGCACGTAAGATAAAGATAGTTCTGGATACTGGGGCTTATGCCTTGTATGGTCCCAGTGCGTTGGGTGTTGCTGCCAGTTTTTCGGCGGGACCTTATAAAATACCGCATGTTAGAGTTGATGGTTATTGCGTTTACAGCAATAAAGTACCAGGCGGTGCTTTTCGTGGTTATGGTAACCCGCAGGAGAAGTTTGCCGGCGAGTCTCAGATTGACATAATTGCTGACAGGTTGGGAATAGACCCGGTGGAAATCCGCCTGAAGAATTTGTTGAGAGAGGGAGAAGAGCTTCCATTTGGCCAGAGATTGTTTCGTATTGGTCTGGAAGAGGCATTAAAGAAGATTTCCCCGGATTCTGTTACCAATAAACAGGTGCAGGCTGATAAAGGGACTCTTAAAACAGGCAGGGGAATAGCCTGCATGATACGAGGTAATGGTTTGATATCGTCGGGTGCTGTTGTGAAGGCTAATGAAGATGGTACTTTTACCCTGCTCACCGGAGCCAGGGATGTGGGGCAGGGGTCTGATACTTTACTCTCTCAAATAGTTGCTGAGGAGTTGGGAGTGGGATTGGAGGATATTTCCATAGTTTCGGCTGATACGGAGTCTACCCCGTTCGATTTTGGCGCTATGGCAAGCAGTAATACCCATACCTCCGGGGGTGCTGTCAAACTGGCTGCCGAGGAAGTCAGGGAGCAGCTATTAGAGCTGGCGGCGGAGCAGCTCAATGTGAACAAAGCAGACTTGGAACTCAATCACTGCCGGGTCAGTGTGAAGAAATCGCCTGAGACGAACATATCCCTTCCGGCATTGTCGGCGGTAGCAATTCATAAAAAGGGTGGGCCGATAATGGGACAGGGCTCTTTCCGGGAAGTAGGTTCGCCGATTGTCCCTGAACGTGTTCAGGGATTTCAGTTCATGAATGGGTTTCCTTCCTTTATGGCGGCGGCTCAAATGGCGGAAGTGGAAGTGGATACGGAAACTGGGCAGGTATGCGTACGGCGTATAGTGGCGCTTAATGATGCCGGTCGTTTGATAAACCCGATGGCAGCGGAAGGGCAGGTTGAAGGAGGCATTGCCCAAGGGGTAGGATACGCTCTCACTGAAGAGACCGTCTTTGATGGCGGGTTGGTGCTGAATCCTAGTTTTACGGATTATAAAATTCCAACGGCACTGGATGTGCCGGGAATAAAGCCTGTATTTGTTGAAGAACCGGACGATACCGGACCGTTGGGAGCCAAGGGATTCTCAGAGGGATGCCTTGTCCCGGTAGCTCCGGCAATAGCCAACGCCATCTATAATGCTGTCGGGGTCAGGATAAGGGAGCTACCCATAACGGCTGAAAAGGTACTTAAAGAATTAAAAACGAACACTGTTGGGGATGTAGAGTGGTGAAATAGAAAAACCAACGGGGTTTAGATCTGGGTGGGAAAAATAAAGTAGGGAAGGGATTATTAAATCTTATTTCCGGTGTTCCAGCACAAAACGTTTCATTCGAAACAGGGCTTCCTCAATATCCGACAGAGAGGTAGCGTAACAGCAGCGCACATAGCCCTCACCGCACTCACCAAAAGCGGAACCAGGTACCACCGCCACCTTCTCTTTGACCAGAAGCCTTTCCGAAAACTCCTCAGAACTCATACCGGTGCTCACTATCGACGGAAAAGCGTAAAAAGCTCCCCGCGGCTCAAAGCAGGTTAGCCCTAATTTGTTTAGACCCTGGACAATAACCTTGCGGCGCTGGTTGTAATCATTCAACATCTCCTGCACGCTGGTTTCTCCCGCTTGTAATGCCTCAATGGCGGCGACCTGCGCCATCGTTGGGGCGCACATCATGGTATACTGGTGAATCTTGGTCATTGCGGCTATTATATCCTTGGGAGCGGCGGCATAGCCGATACGCCATCC
>CAYFHI010000017.1:0-17357 GCA_964342875.1 uncultured Dehalococcoidaceae bacterium | reverse complement strand
CAGTCTGGTAAACAATTTCCTCAAGCACCAACTCATCCAGAGTCTTTACCCGGTTGATGTTACCTCCGAGAAAGATGAATAATTCTTTACTGCGTATCACCGCACTCTTGATGACTTCCGCCAGCCCGTTTGCCAGCTCCGCGGGAGGAAGCGTCTTCAGAGTATCAATATCGGCAATTACCAGTCTTGGCTGATAGAATACCCCGATTTTGTTTTTTAATTTCCCGTGGTCGACCGCTACCTTACCACCGATACTACTGTCAACCTGTGCCAAAAGGGTTGTCGGTATATGTATCAATGGTACACCCCGCATATAGGTAGCAGCAACGAACCCGGCTAAATCACCGATAACTCCACCCCCCAGCGCTAGAACCGGGGTCATCCTCTCCGCATAGCAGTCGGTAAGCTCCTCGTACAACCTGCCGGTGGTTTCCAGCGATTTTTGTTCTTCTCCATCGGGTACCAGCAAGGTATTTACGGTAAAGCCCTCTTTAGCCAGAGCCTGATTTACAATTTCGCCGTAAAGTCCTTTGATCACCGGGTTGGTAATAATGACCAGCTTGCCGGATAATCCCGCTTTTTTTAATAAGCGTCCGGTCTGGGCCAACAGCCCTGAGCCGACCAGTACCTCATAGCTTTTATCACCAAGATTTACTTTAACTTGTTTCATTTGTTGTTATTTTACCCCTACTTCCTACTGGATGCAATCGAACTATGAACCCTTCGACAGGCTCCAATAACCCTTTTAAGCTCATCAGGAGTTATCGTCTGCACACCGTCAACCAACGCTTCCGCTGGGTTATAGTGCGTTTCAATCATCAAGCCACTGGCTCCGGCGGCAATTGCTGCGCAGCTCATACTGAAAATAAGGTCGCAGCGTCCGGTAGCATGGCTCGGGTCCGCGATTACAGGCAAATATGTCTCCTTCTGGATTACCGAGATGGCGGACAGGTCAAAGGTGTACCTAGTGTAATTTTTACCTTTACCCACCGGTAGTATTCCTCTCTCGCAGAGGATAATATCTTTGTTACCTTCATTGGCAATATATTCCGTGAAAGATAAATATTCCTCGATACCAGCGCCGAAATGCCTTTTGAACAGGACGGGCTTGTGCCTCCCACCCACTGTGGCTAGCAGGTCCTGGTTATACATATTCTTGGCTCCTACCTGGAGTATATCCACGTACTCTGCTACCAGGTCAACCTGCGTTTCCCCCCTCACCTCGGTTATTACCGGCATTTCATATTTTTGCCCGGCTTCCCTCAGCCAGATCAAAGCCTCTTCCGCCTCATCACACCCTCCGGCGCCCAATCCCTGAAAAGAATGAACGGAACTTCTCGGCTTGAAGATACCACCTCTCAGGATGTGAGCTCCCGCTGCCTTCACTCCCTCCGCAATCCGAAAAAGCTGCTCCCTACTCTCGATGGCGCAGGGTCCGGCAATAAACACCGGCACACCACCGCCGATGCTGACATTACCCACCTTGATTACCCGGTACTCGCTTTCGTTATCAAAGAGTTTACTGGACTCTTTATTGATTAGTTTATACGGCGCTTCCACCATCACCGCATCTTTAACCCCAGGAAGAGCAGCAAGTTGAGAAAACGACGCTTTTCTTTCATCGCCCATCAGCCCGATGAGCGTCCTGAATTCCCCCTTTGAAACCTCTGCTTTCAGACCGTATTTCTTGATTTCCTTGACCACATTGGTTATTTCCTCTTCGGTTACCCCTGTTTTCATAATTATCATTCTCCTCTCCTTTAATCAAACAAAATAAAAAACCCTCTTCGTGGAGGGTTCTGCGGTGTAACCTATTATTATTTTAAAATTTTCCGGTTATTTAACTACAGGCAAACCCTCCTCCGCGTCGCTATAACGCCAAGTGAAAGTATAATAATAAAATTTCTTAAACAAATCAGCTAACATAATAATTAATAATACCACGATTTCTTATAATATGTCAAGTGATTGAAAGTTTGAGTAGTGTATCATTTTGAATGAGTATACCCCAAACACAAGTATAGGCACGACTGAGTCTGTTTTTTGCGCTTCATATACCGGATGGCGCCACCTAGAAGTATGCCAGCTCCGAGAAGAACAACGCCAACTATCCATAATGAAGGATCTGCAAAAGCTAATACCCCGATGGGTACCAATGATATTCCCAGTGCGGTGAATATCACTTCAAAGTTTTCCATGTTCCACTCAGTCGATCTTACAATATCCTGAATAGCCCAGTTATGATTACTAACCTCTAATGCTCTTGCTGTTATCGGATAGGGATTAACCAGTGATTTGTTAGGTCTGGCTAGGCCGTAATAAAGTGTAGTTCCGCAGTATGTTTTACATTCTCTATTAATTAAGCCTCCCTCATTGTTGACAGGCAGATTTCAGGTGTGGTACACTTTTTACTTAGTGTCCGGAACTAGGCTACAGTTGGCAGATTAACAAAAATATTGTATAATCTCTCGGCGGGTCTGGAATGGATGAGCTACGGCTCATCCATTGTACTTGTTGGAGGAGGAAAATAATAAATTGCCTACTATTAACCAGCTTGTCCGTAAAGGGCGAAAGAGGGCATCGGCAAAGAGCAAAACGCCCGCCCTACATGTTACCTATAACGCCTTAACAAACCGGGTAGTGCAGGGGAAGGGTTCCCCGCAGAAACGCGGGGTCTGTATCCAAGTCAAGACCACCACCCCCAAAAAGCCAAACTCGGCATTGCGCAAGATAGCCAGGGTACGACTGACCAACGGCATGGAGGTAACCGCCTATATCCCCGGCGAAGGACATGAGTTACAGGAACACTCCTCCGTCTTGATTCGCGGCGGTCGTGTCAAGGACTTACCCGGTGTCCGCTACCACATTGTCCGAGGGGCACTGGATACCACCGGCGTTACCAACCGGCGGCAGGGTCGCAGTAAATATGGAGGCAAAATGACTAAAGAAAAAGCTGTAGCGTCGGAAGCTTAGGAGAAAAAATGCCAAGGCGTGCCCGATCGGTAAAAAGAGAAATAATCCCTGATGCCAAATATCAGAGCGTCACCGTAACCCGACTCATTAACCGAGTAATGATGCGCGGACAGAAAAGGACCTCCGAGAGGATAATATACGGCGCCCTCCAGTCACTGGAAAAACAGGTATCAAAAGAACCGGTAGTTGCTCTGGACCAGGCGATTAAAAACGCCACGCCTTTACTTGAAGTTAAACCTCGTCGTGTCGGCGGGGCCACCTACCAAGTACCAGTGGAGGTTGCGCCGGACCGTGCTTTTGCCCTGGCAATGCGCTGGCTGGTTAAATCTGCTAAAGCTAGATCTGGCAAATCGATGACGGAGCGGCTGGCGGCAGAACTGACTGATGCTTTCAACGGTCAGGGAGCAACGATAAAAAAGCGCGAGGACACTCATAAAATGGCTGAGGCTAACAGAGCCTTCGCCCACTATAGATGGTGAGAGGTTATTCGATTACTAATTCTAATCTTATTACAACAAAAACAACACCAGAGAAGAATAAGGCAGTGCCCAGGAGTTTTCCTTTAGAGCATATCCGGAATATTGGCATTATTGCTCACATTGATGCTGGTAAAACTACCGTCACCGAGCGGATACTCTTTTACACGGGCCGCACTTATAAAATAGGTGAAGTACATGATGGCACAGCGGTTATGGATTGGATGGAACAGGAAAAGGCACGCGGAATCACCATCACCTCAGCAGCCACCACCTGTTACTGGAACGAGCACCGCATCAATATTATCGACACTCCGGGGCATGTAGACTTCACGGCAGAAGTAGAGCGTAGCCTCAGAGTACTAGATGGCGGAGTAGTAGTCTTCGATGCCGTCGCCGGAGTTGAAGCTCAATCAGAAACAGTTTGGCGTCAAGCCGCTAAATACAAGGTACCCCGAATCTGCTTTATCAATAAGATGGATAGAATGGGGGCTAATTACTTCCGGACGATATCCATGATTGAAAGCCGTCTTAAAGACGTCCCATTGCCAATACAGCTTCCGCTGGGCGGAGAGGGGTCATTCCAGGGTATTATCGACCTTATAGAAAATAAAGCATGGCACTTTGAAACAAACCGTGATTCAGAACCGCAGGAAGTAGACATTCCTGAGTCAGAAAAGACAAGATGCGCCGAGTCCCGCCAGGCACTTATCGGAAAATTAGCGGAATATGATGACGAAATAATGGTGCCGTACCTTGAAGGCAATGATATCACCATCTCAGAGTTGCAACAAGCCCTGAGAAGAGTAACCCTAGCAAATAAAGGAGTACCCGTTCTTTGCGGCACTGCCCTCAAGAATATCGGTGTTCAGCCTCTGCTGGATGCCATTATAAGTTACCTGCCTGCCCCATCGGACATACCACCAATACACGTCACTCATACCCATACAGATGCTGAACTTACCCGCCCACCCGATGACAACGCTCCATTTTCAGCACTAGCTTTCAAAGTCGTCTCCGACCCGTTTATGGGCAGATTGGTCTATTTCAGAGTTTACTCGGGCAGGGTAAAGGTAGGCTCACAGGTATTTAACTCGACCCGAAATAAACGTGAGCGCATCGGACGGCTACTCTTAATGCATGCCAACACCCGTGAGGAAATAACCGAAGCAGATACCGGAGCCATCATAGCGACGCTAGGTCTTAAGAATACCTTTACCGGTGATACGTTGTGCGATGCCTCGCAGGCGGTACTCCTCGAATCCATACAGTTCCCGGAACCAGTATTATCTATTGCCATTGAACCTAAAACAAGAGCCGACCAAGATAAGCTAAAGGAATCTTTGCAGAAGCTGACCGAAGAAGACCCTACCTTCAGGGTGGCTCATGAAACGGATACGGGCCAAACTATTATCTCAGGAATGGGAGAACTTCATCTTGAGGTAATCATAAGCCGATTGATCAGCGAATTTAAGCTAGGAGCGAAGGTAGGTAAACCCCGCGTCGCTTACAAGGAAACAATCACTATTCCGGCGCAATCCGATGGGAGATTCGTTCGGCAAAGCGGGGGGCATGGTCAATATGGTGTTGTTTCCCTTGAACTTGAACCCCTTGAAAGTGGCAAGGGCTTCCAATTTGTCAGCACAATCAAGGGCGGCGTTCTGCCGAGACAGTACATCCCGGCGGTCGAGACTGGAATTAAGGAAGCTATGGAGACCGGCATCCTAGCAGGCTATCCGGCAGTAGATTTGAAAGTAACCCTTTATGACGGCAACTATCATGAAGTAGACTCCTCAGAGTTAGCTTTCAAGATGGCTGGCTCAATCGGCTTCAAGGAAGCCTTCCGCAGGGCGAAACCCGTTCTTCTGGAACCCATCATGAAACTGGAAGTGCTGACACCGGAGCAGTTTCTTGGCGATATCATCGGTGACCTTAATTCCAAAAGAGGTCATATTGAATCCGTTGATACCCAGGGAGAGATGTTCGTTATCCATTGCTTCATACCTCTGGCTGAAACCTTCGGCTACGCGACAAGGCTAAGATCGCTGACTCAAGGCAGAGCCACACATTCTATGGAATTCGGTCGTTATCAGGAGCTACCGACGGCACTGGCAAACCAGATTAGCGAAACAACTACGGGTGAAAAATATGGCTAACCAGAAGATTCGCATTAAGTTGAAAGGATTCGACCACAAGATAGTTGACCAATCTGCCCTGCAGATTGTCGAAGCGGTTGAACGTACTGGTGCTGTGGCCGTCGGGCCGGTGCCATTACCCACCCACATCCAGAAATTCAGTGTCATCCGATCCCCGTTTATTGATAAAGACTCGCAGGAGCAGTTTGAGATTCGAACCCATAAGCGTCTCATTGATATTATGGAGACAACTTCCAAAACAATTGATTCCCTGACCACTCTGAATCTTCCTGCCGGAGTTGAAATAGATATTAAGTTATAAAGGTATTTACTAATTAAATGGTTTAAGAAATGATACAGGCGATTATTGGAAAGAAACTGGGGATGACCCAGGTGTTTAAAGAGAACGGCACTATCGAGATAGTAACCGCCATAGAAGCGGGACCCTGCCCGATAGTACAGATAAAAACATTGGATAAAGATGGATATAATTCTGCCCAGCTTGGCTTCGGTGAAACCGGACGGATTAACTCTCCAGAACGGGGGCACCTCAAAGAGTTGGGGCAATTCAAACATCTCCGGGAATTTAGAGTAGATGATACAAAAGCCCTCAAAGTCGGGGAAAGGATTGATGTCAGCCAGTTTAAAACCGGAGACTTAGTGAATATTACCGGCACATCAAAGGGCAAAGGCTTTGCCGGAGTTGTCAAACGCCATCATTTCGCCGGAGGACCGAAGACACATGGACAATCTGACCGGCACCGTGCTGCGGGTTCTATTGGCGCCGGCACTTCTCCGGGCAGGGTGTTCAAAGGAATGCGTATGGCGGGACATATGGGAAACAAACGCGTCACCGTGTGCAACTTAAAGGTTTATGAATCTGATGCCGCACGTAATTTACTATTGGTCAAGGGAGCTGTACCCGGCGGTAATAATAGCTTATTACTGATAAAGAAATCGACCAGAAGGAAGAAATAAGATGCAAGTTCCTGTTTATAACCTAAAAGGGGAAGTAGTTAAACAGATTGAAATAAGTGATCTTGTTTTTGCCGTGCCACTTAACGAAGGAGTACTGCACCAAGCGATGATACGTCAGAGGGCAAATGCCCGACAGGGAACCGCTTCTACGAAAACAAGGAGTGAGGTTGCTGGTACCAGTGGCAAAATGTATCGACAGAAGGGCACAGGTTCTGCCCGAGCGGGCAGCCGCAGATCACCCCTACGTCGTGGCGGAGGCATTACTTTTGGACCCCACCCTCGGAGCCACCGGCAGGCAATGCCCAAGAAAATGCGCCAGTTAGCCCTGAGGTGCGCTCTCTCCGCCAAGGCTAGCGATGGCGAGATGAAGATTCTGGAGAAGCTGAAGTTGGAAGAACCAAGGACTAAAAACATGGTAGAGATTTTAGCTGCCCTTGATACCATCTCTTCAACACTCATCGTTACCGGAGAACCTGAAGATAATGTGGTTAAATCAGTTCGTAATTTACCGAAAACAAAGATAATAACCGCCAGTTTACTTAACGTAATTGACGTCCTTTCATTCAAGATACTTTTAATAACCGAGGAAGCAGTTCGGAAAGCAGAGCGATTGTGGGGACAAAGAATATCTCTAGAGGAAAGCCATGCATCTTTATGAAGTCTTGCGCCGTCCTTTGATAACCGAAAAGAATACCCAGCTTCAGACTCAAAACAAATATGCCTTTGAAGTAGCCAAACAAGCTAATAAAATACTGGTCAAGCAGGCGGTGGAAGCGGCCTTCAAGGTTAAAGTTGCCAAAGTGAACGTATTAACTGTACCCGGTAAAACACGGAGAGTGGGTAGGCAAATAGTGTTAACTCCCTCTTGGAAAAAAGCCTTCGTTACTCTCCAGCAAGGCGACAAAATAGAACTATTTGAGGGCGTTTAAAACAAAGGAGGAAACCGAGTGGCATTAAAGATATACCGTCCTACATCTCCCGGCAGGAGGGGCATGAGTGGTTATTCTTTTGAAGAGATAACTAAAAATAAGCCGGAGAAATCGCTTCTAAGTCCTTTGAAGAAGCATTCAGGAAGGAACAACCAGGGAAGAATAACAGTTCGCCACCGGGGTAAAAGTGTAAAACGAATGTTCCGTATTATCGACTTCAAGCGGGATAAAGTTGGTGTTCCCGGAAGAGTAGCAGCTATTGAATACGACCCCAACCGCTCATCTCGTATCGCCCTTATCCACTATGCTGATGGGGAGAAGCGGTATATTCTTGCCCCGGTATCACTGGGAATTGATGACACCGTAATATCAGCCAATGACGCTGAAATAAAACCGGGGAACGCTCTACCGCTGAAGCAGATACCTACCGGCACCTTAATACATAATATCGAACTACAGCGAGGGAAAGGCGCCCAGATGGCGAGAAGCGCCGGGGCGTCAGCTCAGCTGATGGTTAAGGAAGGCGATTATGCCTTGATTAGACTGCCTTCCAGCGAAATCCGACGTGTCCGCAGCGAATGTTTCGCTACAGTTGGGCAGATAGGAAATGCCGACCATCAGAATATCACCTGGGGTAAAGCAGGCCGCAGACGATGGCTGGGATGGCGGCCCACGGTGAGAGGTTCGGCGATGAGTCCACGCGACCATCCTCACGGGGGTGGGGAAGGTAGAAGCCCGATAGGAATGCCCGGACCGAAAACACCATGGGGTAAGCCAGCTCTAGGCTATAAAACACGTAAACCAAAAGCATCGGATAAATTGATAATAAAGCGTAGGACCAAATAAAGAGGTAAAATGTCAAGATCAACAAAAAAAGGGCCGGCCGTTGATGAAAAACTACTAAAGAAAGTAGAAGCTGTGTCAAAGATTAAACAGAAGATCGTACTAAAAACCTGGTCACGGTGGTCCACCATTGTGCCCCAGATGGTAGGCCTTACCATCGGCGTGCACGACGGCCGGAGACACGTACCTATCTATATTACCGAAAACATGGTGGGGCATAAATTGGGTGAGTTTGCCATAACCCGCACTTTTCGGGGGCATGTTTCCAAGTCGGAAAGAAGCACCATGGTAAAAAAACAAAATTAAGTCTGGTTTAATCATTACGGGAAAGATATGAAATGGAAGTAAGGGCGATAGCCAAAGATACGGGTATACCGGCACGTAAAATGCGCCTGCTAGTGAACATGGTGCGGGGTAAAAAAGTGGACGAAGCGTTGACATTACTCAAGTTTGTCCCGACACCAAAAGCACAGGTTATTGCCAAGTTAGTAAAGTCAGCCGCGGCTAATGCCGAGAATAATTATCAGATGTCACCTGCGGATCTGAAGATTGTCAGAATCTTTACTGATGAGGCAAGGAGTTTAAAGAGGCATCGCACTCGAGCCCGGGGAAGAGCAAGTCGTATCCTGAGACGTTCCAGTCATATTACGGTAGTAGTTACCGAACAGGAGGATTAATTGGGTCACAAGGTTCATCCGATAGGCTTCAGACTCGGTATCATAAGGGATTGGCAAGCCAGATGGTATGCTGATGCGCATTATGCTGAGTTTTTACGGGAAGACGTGAAGCTTCGGGATACTATAAAATCAAAGTATCGTGAAGCGGCTATCTCTTTGGTGGAGATAGAACGCCAGGCTAAAGATGTGACAATAACGCTCTACACCGCCCGACCCGGCATTGTCATTGGCCGGGGAGGACAACGGGTTGATGAAATGAAACATTACCTGGAAAACCTTGTTGGTAAACGGATTCGAATAAACATACAGGAAATCAGGCAGCCTGAGCTTGATGCTTATCTGGTAGCCAAGACGATTGCCGAACAGATTGAACGCCGCATAGCCTACCGCCGAGCCATGAAGCAGTCTATCTACCGCACGATTCAGGCCGGGGCTAAGGGAATAAGAATCAGTTGCGCCGGAAGACTGGGTGATGCCGAAATCGCCCGCCGTCAGACCATGCACCAGGGGCAGGTTCCCCTGCATACCCTACGGGCTGATATCGATTACGGTGTTACCGAAGCGCATACTACTTTCGGGCGAATTGGAGTTAAGGTCTGGATATACAAGGGGGAGATTCTTCCCGAAGCTCCGATAGTGAAAGCTGAAGAAATACCCGATGAGACAGCAGTAAATAAAGGCACGGAGACTGAATCGTCCGTTGAACCAGAAGAAAAATTGGAAGAGCCGGTCCCGGTTGCTGAAAAGCCAGATGAGAAAGCACCAGCGGCAAAACCAAAGAAGAGTAAAGTCGAAAAACTAGCGACTACTGCCGAAATACCAGAGAAAGCAGCACCGTCCGTAAAACCAGAGAAAAAGACCAAAGAAAAGCCGGTTAAACCAAAAGCCAAGACCAGAACAAAGAAAGCTACTCCGGTAAAGTCTGAAGAGAAACCAGAGAAAGCAGCACCGTCCATAAAACCAGAGAAAAAGACCAAAGAAAAGCCGGTTAAACCAAAAGCCAAGACCAGAACAAAGAAAGCTACTCCGGTAAAGTCTGAAGAGAAACCAGAGAAGATACCATCACCAAGACGCAAAAAGGTAACCGCTACCAAAAAGCCAGAGAAGAATGTAAATGAATCAAACACAGAGCAAACCACAGAAACAGAACCGTCTGCCTCTGTAGAAAAAGAGGATAAGGATGCTGCAACCTAAGCGGGTAAAATACCGCAAAATGCATAAAGGACGACGTCGGGGTACAGCCCAGTCTGGTACTGTGATTACCTTTGGTGATTTCGGGTTGCAGGCTATAGAAACGGCGTGGATTACCAGTGAACAAATTGAAGCCGCCAGGCGGGCAATGACCCGTCATATACGCCGTGGCGGTCAAGTCTGGATACGTATTTTCCCGGATAAACCGGTCACCAAGAAACCAGCAGAGACACGGATGGGTGGGGGCAAGGGACCTCCCGATCACTGGGTATCTGTCGTTAAAGTGGGTAGAATCATGTTTGAAATGGGAGGCATTGACGAATCTGTGGCCAGAGAAGCGATGCGCCTCGCCTCGCATAAACTTCCAATCAAGAGCCGGTTCACAGTAAGGGAAACAGGAATTACATCGAGCAGTCGCTCATAAGTAAGGAGTTTGTTTAAATTGAAAGTTGACGAATTTCGCGCCCTGAATACGGCCGATGCAGCCAAGGAACTGGAGGAATCTCACCAGGAACTTTTTAACCTCCGTTTTCGACTGGCAACCAAGCAACTGGTGAACCACCGTGAACTAAGGAGAGTAAAAAAGAAAATTGCCATTCTAATGACAATAATCAGAGAAAAGGAGCTGGGTATAAGGTAGGTTCGGAATATATGGAAGAAAAACGCAAAATCAGGTATGGTCACATCGTAAATGATAAGATGGATAAAACCGTGGTTGTGGCGGTAGAAACTCAGCGGCGTCATCCCGTATACAATAAAACGGTGAAAAGAGCGATTAAATATAAAGCTCATGACGAAGAAAATAAATCTAAGTCAGGCGATTTAGTAAAGATTATTGAAACTCGACCGCTCTCCAAACAGAAGCGGTGGCGGGTAGCAGAAATAATAACTCAGGCAGCGCTAATAGAGATTAAACCAGAAGAGATAACCGAAGAAATTAAAGAAGAAGTAACAAAAGATACAACGGGGACGGAAGAAATAACAAGAGATACAACAGGGACGGAAGAACCAGCCTGATATTTAAGGTATAATAATCATGATTCAAACTCAGTCCAGGTTAAGAATTGCGGATAATAGCGGCGCCCGGGAAATAATGTGCATTACCGTTTTAGGTGGTACGCGCCGAAGGTATGCGCGAGTTGGTGACGTCATTGTCGCCGCAGTGAAACGCGCAATTCCAGGAGCACTGGTAAAGAAGGGAGAAGTGGTCCGAGCGGTTATCGTCAGAAGCGCTCAAGTATACCGACGTCCTGACGGTTCGTATATCCGGTTTGATGAAAATGCCGCCGTGATTCTAACGGACAAGAATAATCCTAAAGGAACGCGTATATTCGGTCCCGTAGCTAGGGAATTAAGAGAAAAGAATTTCACCAAGATTATCTCGTTGGCACCCGAAGTTTTGTGAGGTCGATTATTACTCATGAAAATTAGAAAGGACGATACTGTCTTAGTCGTCACCGGTAAGGATAAGGGTAAAAAGGGAAAAGTACGCTTTGCTTACCCGAAGGATGAACAGATAATCGTTGATGGCATCAATTTTATTAAAAGACATACCAAGGCAAGAGGACAGGTGAGACAGGCAGGGATAATTGAACTTGAAGCGCCAATTCACATTTCAAATGTGATGCTGCTCTGTAATAAATGCAATAAACCGACACGTATCGGTTTACACTTCCTAGAAGATGGCGGGAAGGCACGGATTTGCCACTCTTGTAAAGAGGTAATTGACTAGATGTCACGATTAAAAGAACACTATAAAGAAGTTATCCCCAGCCTGATGGAGCTGTGTGGATATAAAAATATTATGCGAGTACCACGGTTAGCAAAGGTGGTAATTAATATCGGTGTAGGGGAGGCAATTCTAAATGCCAAAGCTATGGAAGCGGCAGAGAGCGATTTAACCAGTATTTCGGGGCAACATCCGGTTACCACCCGAGCCAGAAAATCAATCGCTAACTTCAAGCTAAGAACTGGAATGCCCATCGGGCTGAAGGTAACCCTGCGCGGTGAGCGAATGCATGAATTTCTGGACAAGCTCATAAATGCGGTTTTACCCCGGATACAGGAATTTCAGGGAGTCTCCCCAGACTCCTTTGATGGCTGGGGTAATTATACTATGGGACTAAAAGAACAAATCATGTTCCCTGAAGTGGATTACGACAAGGTAGATAAACTACGCGGACTGGAGATATGCATTGTTACTACGGCTAAAACCGATGAAGACGGAAGGCATCTTTTGGAATCATTGGGTATGCCTTTTGCGAAGGATGGAATAGGGTAAGCATGGCTAAGAAGTCAAAGATAGTTAAGTCAGAGCATCCGACAAAATACGGGGTACAGCAGCATAATAGATGCCACCTTTGCGGCCGACCGCGCGGCTATATCCGAAAATTCGGCGTGTGCCGTATTTGCTTCCGTGGTCTGGCGCTTGCTGGACAACTGCCCGGCGTGAGAAAATCAAGCTGGTAATATAAGCAATAAATAATAAAGGGATAGAAATGACCATCTCTGATCCAATTGCAGATATGTTAACTAGGATACGGAATGCCCTGATGGTAGGACATCCGAGTGTGCTAGTACCATCTTCAAAGATGAAACTGTCAATCGCTAAAATCCTCAAAGAAGACGGTTTTATCACCAATTACGAAGTGGTTAAAGGTAAACCGGAACGAATCATCAAAATACATCTGAGATATTATGATAATAATCAACCTGTTATTTCCGGTTTGGAACGGGTAAGCAAACCCGGATTAAGGACATATGTACAACGCAATGAAATCCCCCGTGTTTATGGCGGCATGGGTATTGCCATCCTTTCTACATCTAAAGGTGTAAAAACAGGACAGCAAGCCTGGAAGCAGCAGCTCGGCGGTGAGCTTCTGTGCTACATATGGTAAAAAGGGACTGGAGTGATGTAAATGTCTAGAGTAGGCCGAATGCCAATTATAATACCTTCCGGAGTTACGGTAAACATTAAGCAAAACAAGGCAACCGTAACCGGACCCAAGGGTAAGTTGAGTCGCAATCTTCATCCGGATATGAAGATTACTATGGAAGATAATATTTTAACCGTTTCCCGACCCAGCGAAGACAGAATACATCGCTCCTTACACGGCCTGACCCGAAGCTTGCTAGCTAATATGGTTGAGGGTGTAGCTAAAGGTTTTGAAAAAAACCTTGAAATAGTCGGTGTGGGTTATCGAGCGGAACCGGCTGAGGATAGACTAACAATTCGTGTTGGATATTCGCATCCCGTAGAAGTAACTCCATTACCAGGTATAACTCTGGCCACAGAGGGGATAAATAAGATAAAAGTTACCGGAATTGATAAGCAGGTAGTTGGCGAAATGGCAGCTAATATTCGATCCATTCGACCTCCTGATGCTTATAAAGGTAAGGGCATCAGATATGTCGGTGAAACCGTTCACCTGAAACCCGGAAAAGCCGGCAAAGTAACAGATGGGTAGGAGATATGGGAGCAAATAATCAAAAATTAGCGCGTTACCGGCGGCATCGCCGGGTGAGAGTAAAAGTAAAAGGCACTACCTCCAGACAGCGCCTGTGCGTTTACCGGAGTTTGAACCATATTTACGCTCAAATCATTGATGATGAAAAAGGGCATACTCTAGCATCCGCCTCCACCCTCGACCCGGAAATAAAAACGAACCTGAGCGGTAAATCAAAATCAGCAGAGTCAGAAATCGTCGGCACACTATTAGCCAAACGTGCTTTAAGTAATAAAATAAAGCAGGTAGCCTTTGACCGAGGTGGATATAAGTACCATGGCAGAGTTAAAGCTCTGGCGGAAGCCGCACGGAAAGGTGGATTAAAATTTTAAGGAAGACCGTTTAACATCATATGAAACAAATAATAAGCAAAATAGACTCGGTGGAATTAAATCTAAACGACAAGCTGGTGTACATCAACCGTGTAGCCAAAGTAATGAAAGGCGGAAAACGACTCCGCTTTAGCGCCTTGGTAGTAACTGGGGATGGCGAGGGACACGTGGGTATCGGAATCGGCAAAGCTAACGAAGTACCGGCAGCAATTAATAAAGGCGGGACACAGGCTAGAAAAAGTCTGATTAAAGTGCCACTCACCGGAGGCACCATCCCGCAGGAGCTTACCGTTAAATTCGGGGCTGCTAGGGTATTGTTGAAACCAGCGACGCCGGGAACCGGGGTTATAGCTGGCGGCAGTGTTCGGGCTATACTCGAAGCATGCGGAATAAAGGATATTCTAACCAAATCCTTGGGTACACCCAATCATATTAATGTGGCTAGAGCAACAATGATCGGCCTTAGCCAGTTGAAAAATCCGCGAGATGAAGTGGCCAAACGCCACTCAGTAATAAAGACGGAGGAAGAGGTAACGGCGAGTGAGTAAATTACGCATAACATTGATTAAAAGTGGTATTGGGTACGATGAAACCCAGAAGAGAACCTTGGCATCACTCGGTTTCCATCGGCTGCACCAGAGCGTTATCCATAATGATTCTAATGCAATTCGAGGTATGGTTAATAAGGTAAGACATCTTGTCACCGTAGAGGAGGAAACTGGTGAGGCAGGATAATCTATCTCCTAATCCAGGCTCCAGACACGCCCGTAAACGAGTAGGTCGCGGTAACGGTAGCGGTCGCGGGACTTATTCAGGACGAGGCTGTAATGGGCAAAAGTCCCGCGCTGGATATAAGATCCGTCCCGGTTTTGAAGGCGGACAGCTACCACTGATTAAGCGACTACCACGGAAACGCGGTTTTACAAACATTTTCAGGATAGAGTACGCCACCGTCAGTCTGGAAAAAATTAATATATTCGAACCTGGAAGTGAGGTAACCCCAGAAAAGTTACTGGCTGCCAGGCTTATTAAATCTTTACGGCATCCAGTTAAGATATTGGCTGATGGTGATATCAATCACGCCTTCGTGATAAAGGCAAACAAATTCTCAGTGACAGCTAAGGCTAAAATCGAGTCAGCTGGTGGCAAGGCAGAGGAGGTAGAGAATGCTGCCAAGACAAAGTAGGCCGAAACTGTTCCAGGCAATGATTGATGCCTTCACTCTGCCTGATTTAAGACGACGGATTCTCATTACCATCGGTATTCTGGTAATCTTCCGATTCATAGCACACGTACCCCTCCCCGGAGTGGACCTTTCCGCTTTACGTGAATTGTTCGAGCGCAATGCGCTACTGGGTATGCTAGACCTTTTCAGCGGCGGCGCCATGAAACGTCTCAGTATAGCCGCTATGGGCGTATATCCGTATATCACGGCTTCAATTATTATGATGCTGCTGGTACCCGTTATCCCCAAGCTGCAGGCTATTTCTCGAGAGGGTGAGACAGGCAGAAACAAAATCAACCTAATAACGCACTGGGCAACGGTACCTTTAGCAGCTCTCTCCGGCTATGGCCAGCTGGTCTTCCTGCAAAACCAAGGGGTTGTCACTAGCGTATCAGCCATGCCAATGGTTACCATGGTAATATCAATGGTAGCTGGCACCATATTACTGGTCTGGCTGGGTGAACTTATCACCGAATACGGTATTGGTAACGGTATATCCATTATTATCTTCGGCGGCATCGTGGCAGGTCTACCAGACCTGATTGGCCAGGGTTTCCTGGCTAAGGATAATTTTTCCGGGTTAGCTCTTTACGGGCTGATAGTCCTGGTTACAATAGTGGTAATAGTTATCTTCACCGAGGCACATCGCCGCGTACCGGTGCAGTACGCTCGCAGTACCTTCCGCGGTGGCCGTATGTACAAACAAGCAGGAACGAGTCATATCCCGCTGAGGGTAAACAGTGCCGGAATGATTCCCCTTATCTTTGCGATGTCACTGGTGCTCTTTCCAGGCATCGTCGCCAGCTACTTTGCTAACCCGTCTGACCCCGGATTTGCGGATACGATTGTAGCTATTTTCAATCCCAGTGCGCCGCTCCCCATGGGACTGTTCTATTGGGGATTATACTTCTTTTTAGCGCTTGGTTTTACTTTCTTTTATGCGATGATAACCTATCAGCAACAGGACTTACCGGGGACATTACAACGGCAGGGAGGATTCATCCCCGGCATCAGGCCTGGTAAAAACACGGCTGTTTATCTTAACGGCGTCATTAACCGGATAACATGGGCAGGGGCACTCTTCCTGGCATTAGTAGCCGTAATGCCCTTCTTAGCCAAGCAGTTTTCTAATGTCCAAGTGATACAATTATCCAGCTTAGGATTACTTATCATGGTAGGGGTTGTCCTAGATACCATGAAACAGCTCGAAGCGCAATTACTAATGCGAAGATACGAAGGTTTTATTAAATAGGAGTTTTTAGTGTACATAGTTCTGCTTGGAGCTCCGGGAGCCGGTAAAGGCACACAAGCTAATATTGTGTCCAAAAAGTTAAACCTAGTACATATAGCTTCCGGCGACCTTTTCCGTGAGGCATTAGAAAAAGGAACCGAACTGGGGATACGGACTAAATCATATATGGAACAAGGGATGCTCGTCCCTGATGAAATAACAATAAGCATGGTTCTGGAGAGAATATCAACACCAGATAGCAAATCAGGGGTGATTCTTGACGGGTTTCCCAGGAATTTACTACAGGCAAAAGCTCTGGAGAAAGCCCTGGCGGAACAGACCAAGGCAATTCACGCAGCCGTATATATAAAAGTTACCGAAGAAAGATTATTAAAAAGACTCAGCGGACGCTGGATTTGCCGAAACTGCCAGACACCTTACCATGCAGAAGACTCACCTCCCAGGATTCAGGGAAAGTGTGATAAGTGTGGCGGTGAGCTATACCAGCGCCCCGATGATACTTTTGAAACAGCCAAGAAGCGGCTGGAGGTGTATGCCAACGAGACAGCTCCACTCATTGACTACTATGTACAGGAAGGTACACTGCTGGAAATAGACGGCGAAGGAAGCATAGATGATGTAAGCCAGCGGGTAGTAACCGCCTTGTGCGAGGAGTCCCTTACCAGGTGAGTATAATCATTAAATCTGCCGAGGAGATTACGGCAATGCGACAAGCCGGCAGAATTGTTGCCACCATATTAAAAATATTGACTGATGAAGTGAGACCGGGAATGAAAACTAAAGAATTAGATAATATCGCCGAGAGAGAGGTGGAAAGGCTGGGTGCCAGGTCCTCATTCA
>CAYFHI010000016.1:0-17946 GCA_964342875.1 uncultured Dehalococcoidaceae bacterium | reverse complement strand
CTTCGGAGGCTGGTGCTCTATCCACCTGAGCTACAGGGGCTAGTGATAATACTTTTTCATAATACATTATAGCTGGTGCAAAATCAAGTTCGACTCATTATGTCAGGTCTTGCTTCTTCAAAAAATCCGGGTTATACCCTGTTTGCAGCACTTTTCTCAAACCACCTCCGCATGAGTTGTTCAAACCCAATGACACGCGCTACTAGACTTAAACTCCAATCGGTCCATAGAAAAGGAGGAGGCCTCTTACCTCCTTTTTGCTCATATAATACTTTTTAACTGTAGTCATGTCGACACTGTACAAGAATATGCATTTCTCTCTTTTTAAATTTACCGAGAGTACGTATAATATTCATCGAACCACTTCATCTCTCCGCTTTTCACTGGACATCTCGAAGAAAATATACTATTATTAAGACTTAAGATCGAGGAATCATGTATGAAAAGTTAGATTGCTGATATGTTCACCCTAAGTCAGATACTTGCCATTACCATTTTTATCATTATGTTTGCCGCTATCGTATCCGGCAAGCTCCATCGCTATGTTCCCGCCCTTGTTGGAGCCACCCTTACCTGCATTGTGGTGTTCCTTATAGTGGAACAAAACCCAGAGATGATATCTAGTGTTCTCAATCTGGAGCAGATGACCCATTTCACGTTCTGGGTACCCGGTAAGGAACATATAGAGTCGCACGGGATAAACTGGCAGACCATTATTTTCATCGGGGGTATGATGATTATGGTGGAGGGGTTAGGCAATGTGGGTTTCTTCCGCTGGTTGTGCCTGTATGCAGCCAAGATGGTGAACTACCAGGTTGTACCTATCCTGATAGTCTTTATGCTTCTATCGGGCTTTTTGGCTATGTTCATAGACAGCATCACGGTAATGCTATTTCTAGCCTCGGTAACCATTGAGCTGGCCCGACTACTAAAATTTGACCCTGTACCGGTAATAATTGCTGAGATTTTTGCGTCGAATGTCGGCGGTAGCGCTACCATGTCCGGCGACCCGCCCAACATTATTATAGGCACCGCCTTTGGTTATACATTCACAGACTTTGCTATTAATACGGGGCCGATAGCCTGGGCGGGTATGTTATTAACCGTGGGTTTTTTCTACTTTGCCTTCCGCAAGTTTTTAACGCACTCTCAACGAAGTTTGACCGATAGTACAGATGGTATGCCTATACGATACCCTGACCCAAAGGAAGCCATCGTTAACCCCCGCCTGTTCAAGATAAATACTGGCATTTTTATCTTTGTGGTGGTTTTGATTGTCACTCATGCCAATACCGGGCTATCGTTAGCCATAATAGCTTGTATAGCAGCGGCGCTTACATTACTTACTTCTGGCAAGAGAGCTTTACATGTCATGGAGAGAGTGGACTGGCGCACCTTGCTTTTCTTTATCGGTTTATTTGTTACTGTTGGGGGGTTGGAGGAAACCGGGGTGCTGAAAATACTGGCGGAATATATCGGCGAGCTATCCGGGGGCAATATTATGTTGGTTATACCTATCATCATCTGGTTCTCCGCTTTTGCTTCGGCGATAGTGGACAACATACCATTTGCCGCCACTATGGTACCGGTTATTGCCAACCTGTCACGGACAGCCGGACTGGACCTGAAAACCCTTAGCTGGACATTAGCTCTGGGCACCGATATTGGTGGTAACATTACACCTATTGGAGCATCAGCTAACGTGGTTGGCACGGCAGTGGCTGAGAAAGAGGGTTACCCCATTAGCTGGGGGAGGTTCATGAAATATGCCATGCCGGCTACTATTGTGGTAGTTGCCCTGTGTAATCTGTATCTCATCATTCGATATACCTAGTGAAGGAGTAAGAAAATGTTTAAGCAGATTCTTTTAACGCTGGATGGTTCAAAATTAGCTGAGTTAGCCCTTCCCTACGCTATAACTATGGTGGAAGCATTTGGTTCCGAAATGGACTTGGTGTTGGTTTGTGATACGCCTAAGCGTGAGCATCACCATGAGCACCAGTTCTACCTAGAAAAGATGGCCAAGCAAGTAGCCGCGAAGATTGGTGCCAAGCACCCCGTAACATCCATTAAACCGATAGTGCTGGAAGGTTATGTGGCGACACAAATCGTGGATTACTCGAATAAGAATGACGTTAGCCTGATTGTGATGACCACACATGGTCACTCCGGTATAGGAGCTTGGGCACTAGGCAGTGTGACTCATAAAATACTACATGCGATGGATACCCCGGTTCTGCTGGTGCGGGCCGGTTTTCATATTCCAGACGTAGGCCGTGGGGATCTGTTTAAACATATACTGGTTCCACTGGATGGTTCAGAAACCGGGGAGGAAGCCCTTACCTATGTCACGGAATTATCACGTAAATTGGCATCAGCGGTTATCCTCTGTAAAGTGGTTGAACCAGGCAGTCATGTCCATACCATTGGTGGGTTGGACTACGTCTACTTCAATAAAGACGAAATGGACAAGTTCAGAGAGAGGTCAGCGGAATACCTCGCTGGAGTGGCCGCCAGGATGAAAGATACGAAGGTCACTGTGCGTTCTGAAACGAGGATTGGTAATCCAGCGGAAGAGATTATTAAACTGGCTGACGAAATAGGAACCTGCCTGATAGCTATGTCAACTCATGGGCGCTCCGGCATCAAGCAGTGGGCTTTAGGCAGTGTTACGGATAAGGTGATATATGCTGGTAAAACCCCTGTCCTAGTGGTCAGAGCCAAGCATACACATAATTGACAAGCTTCCCCCTGCTAATCCAGCTAGCTCATAGTAGGTGCTGGTGGCCTGACCCCCAATAAGAAATCCGGTAATAGTATTAAACAAAACAAAGAGTTATTTCAGGGATAGTCCACCTCTACTCAGTCTCCTCATCCATAGTGACCCGGCAATCGCCACCCTTGAATTTGATGAGACAAACGGTAAGGTACCCGGGATAATTAAAATCAGCGAGGATGTTTACGCTATTGCCTACCCCGGGGACGGCGATAATGGTTTCCTGATAACCCTGAAAATATTCTCCAATGGTACCATCGACAATACACTAGAACTAGACGGAGATATCAATCTAGTATTTTGGAGCAGAATCGTAAATCTCGAGTAAGCTCAGGGAAGGGGGAATTAATGCCTATCTACGCAACTTCGACGGCACAAGTTATACGGAGATAGCCAGCGCCACGCTGGATGAAGCCAACTGGCAGAACGGCTCCGGTAACTGGGTAGAAAAGACAAGTATCCTTTCCAGCGTTTCTACACCGTGCCAGGGACAAACTATCTGGAACTGAAGATAGTAGTGGACAATACCTCAGACCGCGATTTATGTTTTGCCTATGACGCCACCGCCTACCTATCCCGCCTTGAGATGCCAGATTAGTTTTCTGATTGCCTCAACATGGTTTCTTGATAAAAGCACCTTAGCCAAACAAAGTATCAATTACCCTGACAACTCAACGTCGAACTTGAAAATGCAGATTGGCAATTAGAGTTAATCTTCTGGGTTCACCAATAGAACATTGAGTAAAGGATTAGAAAATATAAGGCGAAGAGTAAGCAACCCTTCGCCTTAGTGCAAAAGTACTCAGTTTTTCCCTTTTAAATTATGCCAGCTTGAAAATTCTCTCCGCGGTACCGTGGCAAATCTTTTCCTTGTCAGCATCACATATTGGCATTGCTTCCATCAGTTCTCCATCCCGCTTGAAATTGGTAAACGGGTAATCTGCGGCAAATGCCATCTTATCGGCACCCATTGCCAAGTAAGTACAGAGGAAAGCCGGCTCTTGGTGCATCCCGCTGGTGGTCATGACGAAATTAGCTCTAACATACTCGCTGGGCTTCTTCTGGCATTTGGGCCTTACTTCCTCTGGATTCTGTTTGCTTTGCCAGCCCTGATTCAGACGCTCCATCCAGAAGGGCAGCCCCTCCCCCAGATGACCGAGAATAATGGTTAAACCGGGGTATTTATCAAAAAGACCGCTGGAAATCAAATGCATCGCATGTAATGCAGCATCAGCGGCGTAGCCCAGGCTCGGCCCAGCAAGGAATCCACCATAGGTGGTGTATGCCCTCATCATTGCTGGAGATGTTACCATCGGGTGGAGATAGATTGGGGCATCCAGCTTTTCGGCTTTTTCAAATATCGGCCAGTACTTCCGATCGTGAAGGTATTCCCCCTTAAGGTTTGAATTTACTTTACCGCCACGGAAGCCCAGTTCCTTGACCGCCCGCTCAAATTCCCGGGCGGCTTCCTCCGGATTATGCACAGCGATTGTTGCCAACCCGATAAACTTATCAGGGTACTTTCTAATTACCTTGGATATCTGGTCGTTGGTTTTCCGGGCAATGATTGTGGCAGTTTCGGCGTCCAGCACTTCCAGCCCCGGGTCAGATAAGGATATTGCCTGCATATCAATACCACCAGCTTCCATTGCTTTTATCCTGCCTTCGCCGACATCAAGGAGTTTGTCACCGACACCGGCGCCTGACATCTGGGGTATTTTGGCATCATGCCAGATAATATTATATTTCTGATGATTATCATCCTCGGCAGGCTCCAGCATCGGATATTCCTTTCGGGCACCGAACGCCTTTATGTAGTCCTCCGTAAAGAAGTGTGCCTCAAGATCTATTTTTTTCATACATTTTCTCCTATAAATATTATTTCACGTATAAACCACGAATAACCAGATTCGGTCCGTTTAATCATCTAACACATCTTTCAGTGAAATCTTACCCATCCCCATCGGGTTTGCTTTCTGGAATGTCTCGCGCTCCTTGGGTCGGGATGCCGACGGCTTGGTGGCATCAACTCCCCACTTGCCGCCAACCCGCTGGTGCCCTTCACCCGGCCGGCTGACCATGGGTTTGATATTATCCAGGGAGTTGCACCTGATGTTATCTAAAGTGACCACATCTACCGTTGGGTTAACTCTGGTGGTGAGTGCCCAGAAGACGTCCCGTGGGTCTCTGATATCCACGTCGTCATCAACGACAATGACGGTGGATGGTTCATTAAATGAGCCTGACAGCGCTGCCAGTATCACCGTTTTAACCTGGCCCTCATAGCGGGGTACTATCGACATGAGTACCAGGAAACCGGCTCCCCATATCGGCATATCAATGTCCTTGATATCAATACCGCCCTCAACGACCTTTATCCGCTCGTACAAGTTAGCCGATTTTAGAATGGCGCCAGGTGCCTGATGCTCGCCGAATCTGGTAGCCTGCCATTGGCGGTATATGGCGTCTTTCCTCATCGTTATCGCCGTGACATTAAAGACGGGGTTCATCCACACTTCCGGTGAATAATAGAGCTGGAACTCTCCAAAAGGACCCTCCTCCTCCCTGAGCTTAGGCGGCACTGTCCCTTCGATGACAATCTCAGCAGTGGCAGGAACTTCTAGGTCTATGGTTTCGCACTTAACCATCTCTACCGATTCGCCAAGAAATCTTCCGGCAAGTTCGAATTCGTCCAACTCATAAGCACCGCAATAGCAAGCAGCCAAGTCTATCAGAGGGTGCTGTCCGATGGCCACCGCCATTGGCATGGGTTCGTTCCTTTCTTCGTATTTCATATAATCTGCCCAAGTGTGGCGCGGCGCAATAAGTATACCAGTCCTTTGCGGACCCTTTATCTGCATGCGAAGAACGGCGCCGTTCAGGATGCCGGTATCAGGATTCTTGGTAATATTTATGCCACCCCCGAGATAGCGACCGGCGTCCTTTTCGGAGTGAATGACAAAAGGAATCTTGTTCAAATCGGCGTCTTTACCCAGCAGGATTTTTTCCTTGACCGGCCCGGTAGAGACCTTCTTGCACTTTAACGGGCCTTCGGCTATCAGCCTCGCTATCTCTTTTATGATATTCTCTTTACTCACGCCAAGCATTGCCGCCTGACAGTCCCGGTTTGTCAACAATTCTCCGCAGACTCTCCAGCCGGGAAATCCTTTAACATTATCAAAGATAAGTGGCTTCTCAGTTTCGGAAAAGAGCGTTCCCATCTGTGTTAATGGGTCTACCTCTTTCTTCACTCGACTCAACAATCCCTTTTCTTCAACCATACTCAGATATGACCTTAAATCCTGTGACATTTTGTTCATACTCCTTTTTAATTTTTGATTTATTTTTACCCGACGCTCAAAGGCGCTGGTTAACAATAACTTCAAGTCCGTTTATTCCAGTATCTGATATTTCATACCTTTAGGATCATAATCATTAATGATATTATCAGCCGGGCATGAAGTGGCAGCGACAATAACATCCATATGTGCCAAGAAATCGATATAGTCGCCTTTTTCACAGGACGGCAGTTTAAATATCATCGTGCCGTATTCATCATCAGCGTAGTCCACTGGCATAAATACATTAAAGACACCGGCGCTGTCCAGGTCCCGGAAGGACAGGTGATACGGCTCTAGGCATTTGTCAAAGAGATCACTACAGCTGAGATGCCCCGGCTGTCCTAGGATCTCATAAAGCTTCGGTGTGCATTGGGTACCCGGTAAATGTTGCCCCACCTTATCGTCGATAACAGTGAGCATCACGTTTTGCCATGGTGGCTTGGAATATAGTTTTGTTAATTTACTTCTACCACCGATTCCTTCAGCGGAATTTAACGAAATAGAGTTGTAAGCGGCAAACTGCTCACGGTAATCATGGGCGTTTAGGAAGCGAATATCAGCAACCTGCTTTCCCTCATGCGCTACTACCCGCAGTACCTGCCGCTTTTTGAGCATAAACGCCCTAGATGAGTTTTTGGGGACAATAAACTCCTCCTCCACCTTACGTTCTTTCGCCATTATCCCCCCTTTTCCAGCTAACTATCGGGTAATGTTTTCTATATCAACAGATATTACTACCTTTTGAAAGCGTTAGTCAATGTGTTTAAAATTTATAAGTTTTACCCGGTCTTTTATTATGCACGAAGTGAAGCATTCTGTACACCCGTCCCCTTCGCTAACAAAAATAGGGGCTATTCACGGGATAAACCGCCGGTAATTCGAGAGAGGAAGGTGGGAATATATAAGAAACGTTGGGGAGGAGGAATGTTCTCTTAATCAGGAGGCAAAACACTCCCTTTTTTTAGGATATTTGTATCATCAAGCTTCAACCCTAGTTTGCTTTACTTTGCTCCGAAATACTGGAGGGCCAACTTTATCTTCTCCTCAAGACTCACTTCCGAATCGGCAGGCAGGATATCCACCGCTTTTGTGGCTTCCGCCACGGTATATCCCATAGAGATAAGCGCACCCAAAACATCCGCATTCTCCTGAGCCAGTTGGGTAGCAGGGGTGCTTATCCAGCCAGCGCCGATTTTCTCCTTAAGTTCCAGGACAAGACGGTTAGCCACCTTTTTCCCTATTCCCGGAATAGTAGTCAGCAGGTCGACGCTACCGGTAGCGATAGCCGTCGTCAACTGCTCCACATTCATTGCCGAAAGCGTGGTCAGTGCCAGCCGAGGTCCCAAGCCGGACACGCCAATCAGAGTCTGGAAGAGCGCCAACTCCTCCGCCAAGCTAAAGCCGTAAAGAGTGACATTGTCCTCCCTGAGATGGAGATGGGTATGGAGTTTGATTTCACCGCCGACGGGTCCCAAGGCACTCATCGTGGAAGTGGGCATGTACACCTGAAAACCGACCCCGCCGACATTAACAATTACCCAGTCAAGCCCCAGCGTCTCCAGTTTTCCGCACAGACTTGATATCATTACACCCCTCCCTGACCGGTAAGTAGATTGTTCACGTGGACTTCACGAAGATGGCAGATGGCAACCGCCAAGGCGTCCGCAGCATCGTCCGGCTGCGGGACTTCCGTCAGTCCAAGCTGTAACCGCACCATCTCCTGAATTTGCTCCTTGCCACTGGCGCCGTAGTTAGCGACCATCTGCTTTATCCGCGCCGGTGTATATTCGAATGACGGAATCTTATCCGTAGCCGCCGCGAGGAGCGCCACTGCCTGTGCCCTACCTATCGCCAAAGCCGTCCGGACGTTTTTAGCGACAAATGGCTGCTCGACAGCTACCCCATCCGGTTGATGGCGCTGGATAATTTTCCGTAGCTCACCATAGAAATAATTTAAGCGCTCCCCAATTTGGAAGCACTCCTTGCTTACCAACCCACCATAATCGATCACAGCTATCTCATCTTCATTACTCTCGATTACTCCATACCCCATAACCCTCGTTCCCGGATCAATACCTAAAATTATCATATTCAAAGGTTTCTTATCACCCGAATCAGTCAGCTAAAAAAGATTTTACCAGTAAAGTCATTTTTACCTCCAGCTACGATATCGACAGGAAAGGATAAAACTTTAGCCCTGCTGCGATTGATATTTCTCAATTACTTGCTCGGAAAAATCAGCATTACTGGATACCGTCTGCACCTCATCCATTTCCTCCAGCTTATCGAGCAATCTCAGCGTCTGCACGGCAGCCTTCTCATCAAGTTGAACCAGGCTCTTAGGCACCATTAACAACTCAGCGGAAGCTATTATCAGATTATTCTGTTCCAATACCGTCCTAATCGTTTCAATCCCAGAGGGTCTCGTCTGTATTTCAACATGGTCGGTTTCCACCTTAACATCCTCAGCGCCCGCATCAATGAAAGCCAGAGCCAACTCATCAGCGTCAGAACCCTTAGTCTGCACTATAATCACCCATTTAGAGTCGAATAACCAAGCAACGCAACCATTCTCTCCCAAGCTACCACCATTGCGCGAGAAAACATTTCTAACCTCCTGGACAGTCCTGTTCCGATTGTCGCTTAATGCTTTAACAAGGACAGCCGTGCCGCTGGCTCCATAACCCTCAAGAACCAGTTCCACCAAGACTGCTCCCTCTACTTCACCACTACCCCTCTTTATCGCCCGGTCAATATTGTCGTGTGGCATATTATTGCTACGACCCTTCTGCATCGCCAGACGCAACCGGAAATTTACCTCAGGATTAGTGCCCCCCTCACGTACTGCGATAATAATCTCCCGGGTTAATTTGGTGAAAAGCTGGCCCCGCCTCGCATCGGTAACACCTTTCTGGTGCTTGATTGACGACCACTTAGAATGACCAGACATATCTGCACCTCCCTTGACCCCTGATCCGCCCTTCGTAAGCTTAATTCTATCACTTCGTCCTGTTACGGTCAAAAGAAATTTGTATTTTCAGGCATCTTTTACTATAATTCTGATGTAAGAGAAAGAGTTGATTTAATTATACTGGAAAACAAGGTAAGGAGGGATCATGGATTTTAGCGAACTCCCGACTAATGCTATTTTTATTGTTGTAATGATACTATTAATGGCAGGAAATTTTTTCTTGAAGAAGCGCCGCGGTAATCAAACGCCGCTGGGAAGAGTTGCCAGTATGCTCACTGATATCAGAAAAAATGCTCAGTTAGCGAATAACTTCGACTTTCACCAAGGTATTAAAAAATTCAATACGAGCAACTGGTTCAAAGGCAAAGACAAAATCGACTTTGTACCGCAGAATATAGTTTTCAACCTGTCCAAAGCCTTTGAAATGGCGGACGAATTCAACCAGAGAATAGTCTCAGCTAAAAAGTTCGGGTCGGATAGTTATCTGGCTGGTATTGACGTTGAAAAACTGAAAGCGCCTCTTGCCACGAGCGATCAGGAACTGACACATTGGCTACAGGAAAATATGGATAACCCGGATTTTGCCTCCCCGAAACGCCGCGGCCTGTTCGGCTGAAATTTCCATTCGGTTATTCTTTTTATGACGGGCCAATCACTTTGCGTACAAAGACAGGCATCTTTTTCACTTATTTTCAGGGAGAAAGACTGAAGGACTTCCCACGGGTATTAACCGGCATACTGGAGAAGGAAAACGTATCATATTACGACGCCATATACAAATCTCATGATGGACTTTTCTACCTGAAACCACTACCGAAAGCACTGCTGATCAAGGTTCATTCCCCGGAAATGCTAGAGTCGGTAAAAATGACCGGCGATTACGAATCGGCTTTATACTCCGCCGGCAGAACTATTCAGGCGTCAGCGGAAATCCGGCAGAGAAATATCGATAATGCCTTTGTTTTCACCGCTTTCGGCGACCACCACGCCGAGCGCAATGATTACGGTGGAATGTGCTATTTTAACGACGCCGCCTTGGCAATTTCCGCTCTCAAAGCCGAGGGGGTAAAACGCTTTGCCATTGTTGATACCGACTGCCATCACGGCGATGGAACCAAGGATATTTTTGGCAGCGATAAAACCGTTTTACATATTTGCTTTTACCATCGTGATTACTCTGACGACTGGAATAATGTTGACGTTCTGATTCCACAGCGCACCTCGGATGAGGAATACCTATCCAAGATGAGAAGGGATATTATCCACAGGATAACATCATTTCAACCGAGTATATTTTCTGGGAGTTCGGCTATGATGCTACTCAGGGTGAGTACGGAGACAAAGGCTTGACCAGAGACTGCCACCTGAAGATTGCCGACCTTATCAAGAAAACGACGGATAATATTTACCGGGGCAGACTGGTGGTTATCCTGTGCGGCGGCTCAGGCAGAGCTACCGCCACTTACACCATACCTCGGATTATCGCTTGCCTGGCAGGGCTGAGCGTTTACTGACCGGCTTATACTGGGCCATACCCTGCTTCTTGAGATGGCTATCCTTTAACTCCCAAAATTGCGACTGAAATGAGGTGGTACTGATTACTTCCGTAGTCATGATGACGCCGTCTTCTCTATTGTCCGTATAGTAACCGCGGCGCATACCTGCCTGATAAAAGCTGTATTTACTATAAAGGTTCTGGGCGGCGGTGTTGGAAATACGCACCTCCAGGGTAATGATACTTGCCTTTAAATCCAGCGCTATCTCGGTAATAGACTGGAGCAATACCTCCCCTATTCCCTGACGCTGATAGCCCTTCCGCACCGCAATATTGGTGATATGCGCTTCCTCAGCCAACAGCCAGATACCGGCAAACCCGAGAATGTAGGTTCGGGCGGATGGCAGCAACTCCTCGTAAGAGAACTTCCCGTCCTTAAACCACCGCCTTATCCGAGAAATAAACCCGGAGAAACCAGTTACCGGCCCGGCGGCGGGTTCTTCAACCACCCTGGTATCATCACAGGCAACGATATAATGAGCCATCCGATTCTGCAGCTCATGCCGATAATCAGCGGGGGGCCACTGTGTGGGAAAGGCTTCGTGGTCGATTTCCGTGACTTGGGGAACGTCTTCCTTGCGCATTTGCCGAATGTAATAAGGCAAGGTTCTCTCTCCGCAAACGAGATCTCATAATACTATTTTCTCTGTAAATTGTAACATATTTTATTCGTAAATAGCATTCAGACGTCAGCAGCATCAGCTTTATCTTCGATTTTCTAGGACACATTAGCCCCTTCCTATGTTGAGGTTAGTCTACTACCTCACACGGAGCTTATACCTCCCCCACAACTGTACGGTTTTCGTAACCCCTTTTGTGCCCCATTATCGCTGACGATCTACAGATCATACCTGACGTTGCTACTTTAAAATTAGGTTCGAATCCCAAGAGACAAGCGTTGCCACGGCCTAATCCAAAGCTACCGAAGCCATGGACAGAGTAATGACAGCCCTTACCGATAACGGGGTAACTGAAAAGGATATTCTGACCCAGTATGTTAAGATCCAGCAGTTAACCAAGTGGGATGATGACAAACCACAGGAAATTGCAATTGGCTACCGGGACACCAATATAGTTACAGCCAAGATAAAGAAAATTGACAAATCAGCTATTATTATCGATAATATCACCACAGCAGGCGGCGACCTTACCCGCATCGACAATATCAACTTTTCCGTAGATAATCCGTCAGCATTTTATGAAGAAGCCAAACAAAAGACAATCGTCGATGCCCAAACTAAAGCCTCACAGATAGCTAACCTTTCGAGAGCTAACCTGGGTAAGCCGACTTACATTTCCGAAAACGCTCATGTGCCACCACCCATTTACATCGGCGCAATGTACGAGAGAGCGATTTCCGCCGCACCCAAGGAGAAGTCAATCAGTCCCAGTGAGATGGATATCAGCCTGACGATTCAATTAACATATGCCATAGCAAACTGAAGTCAGATAAGCTGAAAAAAAGAATTAAAACAATTCCTTTCATTACCAAGACTAAAGCAGGAGACTCCGGTGAAGTCCCTCTCTTTTTATAACTACATTTCCTGTCCTACTCTTTGGTTACATCATCGTACCGTTCCCATTCGCTATAGATACATCCGCAGTACTGCTGACGGTAAAGGCTTAGAGGCTTGGTTAAATGACGACTATCGGAATACCGTTTTCTCAAATCAGCATATAGAAATGCAATCCCCTTTTCCTCAGCCAAGCTTTCACCAATTTCCCGCAGCAAATCATGTTTCTGGTGGGGACTGATAAGCAGGGTAGTGGTAAATGCCCCCAGTCCCATCTGACGGGTAGTTTCCGCCGTTTTTGAGAGTCGAAGATTGAAGCAATACCGGCACCGTTCCGGTTCATGTCCAGCTACATAGCGAAAGTATTCCGGCATGTCGTAACCATCGGTTACAATAAGAGAGAAATTCATCTTTTGTGCAAGAGACTTCATCGAATCCAAACGATGTAGGTGTTCCGTATAGGGATGAATATTCGGGTTATACCAGAAGACGCTGATCTCATAGCCATGCTGACGCCAATACTCTACGGTATAAGCAGCACAATGGACACAGCAACAGTGAATCAAAACTGATTTCATTATTTTAGTTTAGCTTTATCACCGAGTATTTATCAAGGAATATAAGAGGGGGCATAACCTCTACCGATATTTACGCTATTGCGAGTCTCGAAAGACTTCTTCTAATGTTACTCCAAAGATCCTGGCAATCTTGAAAGCTAGAGCCAGAGAAGGCACATAGTACCCTGCTTCGAGAGCTATAATGATTTATCGCATGTAGCCAACTCTGCTCGCCAGCTCCTGTTACCTCATTTCATCATGGTCAAAGCGTAGCCTGCGAATGCGATTGGATATTTTTGGATTAGCCATTCTTTTCCATTCTCCAGTAGCCGATTAGTATCCCGGCGAACTGCGCCACAGTGTACTAACAATCAGAATGGACATGAATATCACATAGATAAAGATGGATGGTATCAGTCCTGTATCGCGGTACACTTCAGTAAGGGTTACCAGATACATATCCCCGATAAAGGAACTAATCCCACAGTGTAGATTGAGGAGGCCTTTCTTTCCCGCAGGGTAAGCCAAGGTGCTGATAAGCCATCCGGGTGGCTAATCGACCACGGGGAGTTCGCTCCAGAAAGCCCAGTTGCAGAAGGTAAGGCTCATAGACATCCATAATAGTATCAGCCTCTTCGCTAATAGAGGCGGCAATTGTCTCCAGTCCTACCGGCCCACCATTAAATTTCTCAATGATGGTACTCAGGACCTTGTGGTCTACCTCATCCAGCCCTATGGGATCGACCTCCAGTTTGGATAATGCGTCCACGGCTACCGACTTTGTAATGACACCATCGGCAATTACCTGAGCATAGTCACGGACTCGCTTGAGTAACCGATTGGCTACGCGCGGGGTACCCCTGGCACGGCGGGCAATTTCATCCAATCCTTCGTCTTCCGCTTCTACCTGAAGGATTCGTGCTGAGCGTTTGAGGATTGTTTCGGTAGAAACATTATTATAAAAGTCGAGACGGGAAACGACTCCGAAACGGTCGCGAAGGGGCGGACTGAGCAAGGCAAAACGGGTGGTAGCACCAATCAGAGTGAAAGAGGGCAGGTTCATCCGTAAACTCCTGGCTCCGGGGCCTTTGCCGATGATAATATCAAGAGCGAAGTCTTCCATTGCCGGATATAATGTCTCTTCCACGGTGCGGTTAAGACGATGGATTTCGTCAATAAAGAGCACATCATGATTGTGCAGGTTGGTTAAGATAGCCGCCAGGTCTCCAGCGCGCTCCACCGCCGGACCAGAGGTAACCCTAGCATTAACTCCCAATTCGACAGCGATAATATGTGCCAGCGTGGTTTTACCAAGACCGGGAGGCCCATAGAGCAGTATATGGTCCAGCGCCTCACCCCTACCCCGGGCAGCAGAAATAGCTATCTTTAAATTTTCCTTAATTCTGTCCTGCCCGATAAAGTCGTCGAGACTTCTGGGGCGCAGGTTAGTTTCGAGCGGCGCATCCTCGACATTGGGCTTACCTGATACTATGCGGTTTATTTCAACTCACCCCCCAGTCCCTTGCTTTCAAGGGGATATCACAAGAAAAGAGGAATTAAATTCACCATCTCTCTACCAGACCATTCAAGTTAAAGCAGGGCATATTGACAATTATTAGAGGCAAAACCACAAAGCAAAGAAAGCCTAGGTAGCCTCTTCCTCATCCGATTTATCTTCTTCATCGATTTCCTCACCTAAAGTTTCCCCGCTTCCTTTACCGATTATCCAGCTCGGAACTTCTTCTTCTTCGGTTGCATCATCTGTCAGGCTTGGTTTTTCCTCTCCTTCTATGCCTGCTATCCAACTGGGAACTTCCCCACCAGCGACGGCAACAGTCAGGTCTAATGTTTTTGTACCCTCGCCACCTGTTACCTCAGCAACAATTTCCTCGCTTCCCTCACCAGACCCTGGAAGTAATTCTTCCTCGACTTCTTGACCGGCTTCCAACTCCGGAACTATGGGCATCAAATTACGGGCTGGAATTAATTTACCAATAATTACATTTTCCTTAAGCCCGATAAGTTTGTCCACCTTACCATAAATGGCAGCTTCCGTAAGAACCCTAGTTGTTTCCTGGAAAGAAGCAGAAGCTAACCAGCTATCGGTACTCAGAGAAGAACGCGTGATACCCAGTAAAACAGTGTGGGCCGTAGCCGGCTCTCCTCCTTCGGCGAGTACCTCAGCATTAACATCCTCATAACGGAACCGGTCTATCAGCTCTTCAGGCACAAAGTCGGCATCTCCTGCCGAATCAATACGCACCCTGTTCAGCATTTGGTGAGCGATAACCTCAATATGCTTCTCATTTATATTCACGCCCTGAGAGCGATATACTTTTTGTACCTCATCCACCAAATACTGCTGGACAGCTTCCGTACCCAGAATACGTAGTATATCATGAGGATTGGTAGACCCGTCGGTAAGCTGTTGTCCGGCATTTACTTTATCCCCGGTGCTCACCGTAAAATTGGAGATAGACGGAACAATATACTCTCTCTCTTCTCTCTCCTCATATTTAATCAAAAGTTTCTTACCTTTAACGGATACCTCGCCGGATACACGTGCCAAAACAGACTTTGTTTCATCCGGCGCTACTTCTGTGGATTTAGTTTTCTTAGTACCCGGGGATGGTGTCGCTAAAACCGTATCTATATCTACCCATTGGCCCTTTTTAGCGATAAACTTCCAGCCACTAGGCAGTAAATATTCATCCTGATACGTTTCCAAGCTGGTAATTTTGATCCTCCTACCCTCTTCACTCTGTATTACTTCAGCTTCGCCATTGATTTCTGAAATAATTGCCTGTCCTTTTGGCGCTCTTGCCTCGAAAAGCTCTCCCACTCTGGGCAAACCACTGGTAATATCAAGCCCAACGACACCGCCGGTGTGAAAGGTGCGTAGTGTTAACTGAGTACCGGGTTCGCCGATACTTTGAGCGGCAACAATACCCACAGCCACATTTGACTCAACAAGGTGTCCGCGCGCAAGGTCCCTACCATAACATCGCCGGCAACAACCTCTTCTTGACTGACAAACGAGAGGTGACCTGACATGCACACTGGTGATTCCGGCGTTAATAATTTCACCGGCTTTCTGTTCGTCAATCTCTTCGTCCCGGTCGACGATGGTCTCACCAGTCTGGGGGTTTAACAAAGCCGTAGCTGATAACCGACCGATCATCCGTTCAATAAGCGATGGTAACATCTCTTTTTCCTGTTTTTCAGTGAGCCATATGCCGTCGAGGGTCCCGCAGTCATCTTCGAAAGTGATAACATCCTGAGCGACATCAATAAGACGCCTAGTGAGATAACCACTATCCGATGTCCGCAGCGCCGTATCAGCTAATCCTTTACGAGCACCATGAGTAGAAATAAAATATTCCAGAACACTGTGCCCTTCTCGAAGGCTCGACTTTATCGGAAATTCGATGATCTTTCCTGACGGATCGGTCATCAGCCCACGCATGCCTGCCATCTGCCTGATCTGAGAAATATTACCCTTGGCTCCGGATGTAGCCATCATGTAAATACCGCCATAACGGTCAAGAGTACTGGAGATGGTGTGGGTAATGTGATCAGTGGTTTCCATCCAAACACCTACAATACCATTATACCTTTCATCATCGGTAATCAAACCACGATGAAATTGATTTTCAATAATGGCAATCCTTTCCTCAGCTTCCTCTATTTGCTTGGACTTATTCTGGGGTACTTCGATATCGTTCATAGCGACCGTGGTTCCCGATTTGGTAGCATACTGAAAGCCAAGTCGCTTTATATCGTCAAGCACCCTAGCCGTTTTATCATCATCTAACAGACGGCAACAATAAGTAACTATTTGCTTCAAGATTGATTTATCTATCACCTGGTTATAGAATTCCAGTTCTGGAGGCAATATTTCGTTAAACAGAATGCGGCCGACACTGGTTTTCAGCCGCTGCCCTGCATCTTCCTGATTCCTCACTTCAATCTCGGATCTGAAGTCGATTACTCCAAGTTCACAGGCAATCTTTGCCTCTTCGGCACTACCGAATATTTTACCTTCCCCTTTAGTTCCGGCCCGCATATTGGTCAGGTAATAACAGCCAAGAACCATATCCAAGGTCGGAGTTATCGTAGGTTCGCCACTACTTGGTAGCAACATATTATGCTGGCTGAGCATCAGACCTCGAGCCTCGATAACTGCAGCTTTGGACAGGGGAACATGAACCGCCATCTGGTCACCGTCAAAATCGGCATTAAAAGCTGAACAAACCAGGGGATGTATCTGGACGGCACTGCCATCGATAAGCACCGGCTCGAAAGCTTGCAGGCTAAGCCTGTGCAAAGTTGGAGCCCGGTTAAGGAGTACCGGGCGTTCTTTAATCACTTCTTCCAATATGTCATATACTTCCAGTTGAGAGCTTTCCACCAAACGTCGGGCGCTTTTAATATTAAGTGCCAGTCCATTCTCTACCAGCCTGTGCATGACAAAGGGTTTAAACAATTCCAGGGCCATTCGCCTCGGTAAACCGCACTGATAAAGTGTTAATTCAGGACCGACAACAATTACGGAGCGACCACTATAATCAACCCGCTTGCCCAGCAGGTTCTGTCGAAAGCGTCCCTGTTTACCCCGGAGCATATCTGAAAGTGATTTTAATTTATGGTTTCCACTGACGGAGATGGCTCGCCCTCTCCTCCCGTTATCGATCAGGGAATCAACTGCCTCTTGAAGCATCCGCTTTTCATTACGAATGATTATTGCCGGTGCCCCGATTTCCATTAAATGGCGTAATCGATTGTTTCGGTTAATGGCCCGCCGATACAGGTCATTAAGGTCGCTGGTAGCAAATCTGCCACCATCCAGCTGAACCATAGGACGCAGGTCAGGCGGCAGAACGGGTAATACCGTCAGAATCATCCATTCCGGCTTATTACCACTACTGCGGAAAGCCTCGACTACACGCAGTTGTTTACTCGCTTTCTTACGCCGCTGCCCGGAAGTAGACTGGATTTCAAGGAGGAGATTGTTACGTATTTCATCAAGGTTAATACCCTCAATAACACTGAGAATAGCTTCTGCGCCCATCCCCGCTTCGAAGATATGGTCATACTTCTGTTTGAGTTCATGATATTGCACTTCGGCAAGTAACGCCCGGAACTGCAGACCGTTCAGCTCTTCTAATTCAACCGAGAGTTTTTCTTCCAGCTTTGTTTTTTCCTCGTCAAACTCACGCCTGAACTGATTTA
>CAYFHI010000015.1:0-18959 GCA_964342875.1 uncultured Dehalococcoidaceae bacterium | reverse complement strand
AGGCGGCGGGAGCGCCGTAACGCAACATCTCCTCACTCAGAATCAACCTGTCCATATAGGTACGGCTCTGCCCGCCATATTCTTTAGGCCACATTATTCCAATCCAGCCCTTTTGCGACACCTTTTTGGTAAACTCCGGTGAGAAACCGGCAATCCAAGCGTCACAATGCGGCTCAAAGCCACCTATCTTCAACTCTTCTCCCAGAAAATCACGCACATCCTGCCTGAATTTCTCCTGTTCTTCCGTAAATCTGAAATCCATCTCTTCTCGTCCCCCCTTTTAGGATGGAGTAACCCGATTATATGATTCTGACGAAAACCTTTTAAATATCCAGTATCTTATCGTGCTTATCTACTGACAAAGCAGCAGAAAGATAACCACAACAAACCGAAGATTAAGCTACATATTCTATATTGCCAAACAGGTTACCGTTCTGGATATACCATCAATGGGGTGAAGTTTTCCGGTAACTATTTCTCCGATTTCATTTAAAGTTTTACCCTGAATAACGGCAATAATATCATAGGGACCGGTCACGGTATCAACCGATACTATACCTTTTAGCGCTCCAAGTGCCGCAACTACGTCCTTACTTCTACCCACAACCGTCTCAATCAACACAAAAGCCTTGGCTGCCATCAAATTTCCTCCTTTCACCAAATCATTTATCGTAGTATTTTTCGTCTTTTCTTACACTAAAATCAATTCTACCTGGGTAATCGTTGTGAATATTCTCACCAATGGCGTTATCCATCTTTATCCCGTCAGTAAGAAGCCACAATGAAAAGTGTGCTTGGAACGTTAAAACGATTTATCCTCTACGAACCTGATAAACAAAAGAATGGCACACCACCAACTGAATATTTGTGGTTTCACGAACCCATTCTCGATTAGAAGCAGAACGTCAAGTATTCAACCACTTGTAGTATAAATACCGCGATGAGCGATGTCAAGGGTTCCCGCTTGACAGTGATGATATGGGTCGGTTTATACTATAAGATACAAGTCCATCTGGAAAGACAATTTCCGGTGCGAATACCTCTTGCAGAACCATCAAGGAAACTTTTATCCGGTTTAATAATAGATTGAACTTTTTGAATACCGAGTAATCATCCATTGATAAGGGGGGATCATATTGGACTATTTCTTAAGCGAACAACAAAAAACAATTAAAAGCCTTGCCAGAAGAATTGCCGAAGAAAGAATATTACCGGTCAGGGCAGAGTTTGACGAAAAAGAGGAGTTCCCATGGGAAATAATCAAAGAACTTGCCGATGCCGATATGTTCCGCGCTTTTATACCGGAGGAATACGAAGGGCTGGGCGGCGGATGCCTTGAGCTATGCCTGATCGTGGAAGAACTGAGCCGAATATGCAGCGCCGTCGCCGTTACCTACGCCGCCAGCGCCCTCGGTATTTTTACCCTGCTTGATTACGGGACGGAAGCTCAGAAGCAGAAGTACCTTCCTGATATTGCCAGCGGCAAACGACTTGGCGCTTTCGCGTTGACTGAGCCGACCGCCGGCAGCGATGCCGGCGCAATAAAGACAACTGCGGAGAAGGTCGATGGGGGATATTTACTCAACGGGACGAAACAGTTTATCACTAACGGCGGTGAAGCAGAAATATACACCGTCGTTGCCCTGACGGATAAAACCAAGGGTGCCCGAGGCGCCAGCGCTATTATTATCGAAAAGGACACACCCGGTTTTACATTCGGTAAAAAGGAAAAAAAGATGGGCATCCGTTCATCTTCCACCAGAGAGTTGATTTTCCGGAATTGCTTGGTCCCGGAAGAAAATTTAATTGGCAGGGAAGGTATCGGTTTCATTGGGGCAATGAGGCTTTTCGACCGCTCACGTCCGGGAATAGGATCGCAGGCAGTAGGCGTAGCACAAGGAGCCCTGGAAGCCACCGTCGACTACGCTCGACAACGCATCCAGTTCGGGCATCCCATCATTTCCCTGGCGGTAGTCCAAGACATGCTGGCAGATATGGCAACACATGTTGAAGCCGCCCGCGCGCTGGTGTACGCCGCCGCCAGGATGGTTGATAGCGGTGCCAAGAATATTACCGAGGTATCCTCCATGTCAAAAGTCTTCGCCTCTGATACAGCGATGAAGGTTACCACCGATGCTGTGCAAATATGCGGTGGCCCCGGCTATATGCGTGATTACCCAGTGGAAAAAATGATGCGGGATGCTAAAATTACCCAGATATACGAAGGTTCCAACCAGGTACTTAGAAATGCCATTGCCATTGAACTCAGGAAGAGAAAGGCAAGAACGGAATGAACATCGTTGTATGCCTAAAACAGGTCCCAGGTACCACCGAAGTTAAAATCGACCCCCAGACCAACACCCTCATACGGCGTGGAATCAAGAGTATTATCAACCCCTTTGATACCTATGCACTGGAAGAGGGGGTTCGGATTAAGGAGCGATATGGCGGTAAAGTTACCGCTATCAGTATGGGTCCGCCGCAGGCAGAAGAGATACTGCGGGACGCGATATCCGTCGGTGCCGATGAAGCCATTCTATTAAGTGACAGCGCCTTTGCCGGCGCCGATACATTGGCAACTGCTTTTACCCTCGCTAATGCGATGAAGAAGCTGGAGAAATGTAACATTATTATCTGCGGCCGGCAAACAATAGATGGAGATACCGGACAGGTGGGACCAGAGTTGGCAGAGATGCTGAAAATACCATTTGTCGCTTATATCAGCAAAATAGAGAAAATTACTGACGGAAATATGCGGGTTCAGCGCATGATAGAGGAAGGATATGAGATTATCGAGACACCTTTACCAGCGGTAATTACCGTAGCCAAGGAGATTAACATTCCACGCCTACCTTCGCTTCGCGGAATTAGTCGTTCGAAGAGCGCCGATATCCCGATATGGACTATCCTTGAATTAGATATTGATAAAAATATGGTGGGCTTATCTGGTTCCGCTACCAGAGTAGTTAAGGTTTTTTCCCCGCAGAGAACCAGCCAGGGAGAGATACTTGAAGGCGAACCGGAAAGCCAAGTGGATAATCTGCTCAGCAAACTGAAGAGTGCCGGGTTCGTCTAAGAACAGGTGAGGTATGGGTATACGAATTGACCTTGATAAATGCACCGGCTGCAGTAACTGCGAACCGGTTTGTCCTTTCGGTTTGCTGGAAGTGATTGATGACAATGTCCAGCTGGCAGAAGGCTGCACGCTCTGCGGTGCCTGCGTGGAAGCCTGCGCCTTTGAGGCAATAACCATCGATGATGTCCCTGAAACAGTGGAGATAAGCGATACCCACCAGGGGATCTGGGTGTTTACCGAGCAGCGGGACGGCGTATTTAAAAACGTTGCTTACGAATTACTGTCCAAAGGCAGGGAGCTGGCAGACACTTTAAAGACTGATTTATGTGCCGTATGCTTAGGCGATAGTATTACCGGGGTTAATCAACTTATAGCCTATGGCGCAGATAAGGTTTATCTGGTGGAAAACCCGCATCTGGCGAATAATCAGGAAGATCTATTTACCGGACAACTCTTGGAATTAATTCAAGAACACAAGCCGGAAATAGTCCTTGCCGGCGCCACTTCTCTAGGGCGTTCGTTTATCCCCCGAATAGCTGCCATCCTTAAAACGGGATTAACCGCGGACTGCACCGAACTGGAAATAGACACCGAAAAGCGACTTCTATTACAGACCCGTCCTACCTTCGGTGGTAATATTATGGCAACTATTATCTGCCAAGCAAAACGACCCCAAATGGCAACGGTCCGACCTCGCGTCTTTAAGAAAACTTCTGTCAACGAAAGAAAGGGGCAGATAATCAAGGTAGACTTTAACCGTGAGGCTATAACATCCCGAACTAAACTACTGAATTTTGTGGAAAACCTCACGGAAACCGTTAAAATTGAAGAAGCGGATATTGTTGTCTCCGGTGGCCGCGGGCTTGGCAAACCCGAAAATTTCCGGTTGCTGGAAGAACTGGCGACAGTTATGGGTGCGGCGCTCGGTTCGTCAAGACCGCCGATAGATGAGGGATGGCTCCCCTATTCCAACCAGGTAGGCCAGACGGGTAAAACAGTATGTCCCCGACTCTATATCGCCTGCGGCATCTCCGGGGCAGTGCAGCACTTGGCGGGGATGCAAACGTCAGATGTCATTATCGCCATCAATAACGATCCCAATGCCCCTATTTTCGAAGTAGCTACCTATGGCATCGTCGGCGACCTATTCAAGGTGGTACCCCTAATCATTGCAAAGTTGAAGGAATAAGAAACTAGCGTCGCATCTAAAAGTAAAACCGGCATGAGAGAGGAGATCCTGCAACTCCGAAAGGAGGTGAAAATACTAATAATTAATCGCCGTAGAGACCACAACCAAAGCCTCAGAGGGCTTGTCAATGTCGCCTGATTATGCCAAAATGTTCGGCTTAATAAGTGTCCCATTTCGCTGATTGACAACAGACGTGCTTACAGCCGACCAAGATTACCACCTGACCATTTAGCCAAAATTGCAGCTGGTCCGTAAGCTTCCTTGACTCTTGTTAACTTTCTGGCTACGGTGTCTAGGGCTTCGTCCCAAGAAATCCTCTCAAACTTCCCCTCGTCCCTGTCCCCCACCCTCTTCATAGGATACTTGAGACGGTCAAGGGCATATACCCTCTGGCGATAAGCACGCCCCTTCGTACAGGTCCGATATTGAGACTCCTCGCCATCATCGGTATCAATCCTGGTAATTACGCCATCTTTAACATGAACCTTGAGCAGGCAACACCCACCACAATGACTGTTATGGGCAGCCATAACTATCCTTTCTTCGCTTTCTGGATTATCTCTCGTGTCTAATCCCATATTCTCCTCCATCAGAGTTATCTTCTACTTAAGAAACTAAGTCTTCCTGTTAGTGATCTGTTTTGCTCCATCCATTATTACGCTTGAATCATCGAGCTATGTTAAGCCACCAGGCATAAGGAATCTTATGGTCCTCTTAATCACAAGCCTAATGTTGGTAGTCTTGGCTTGAATACAACCGATGGCTAGAGAGCAGCATCAAAGATGAAACCCACGGCTTCCTTTGCCTCTCCATACTCAGCTTGTATTTTATCTAAAGGACCTGCGTCCAGCGCCATGGTTAGGCAACCTGTCACACAGACCGACTTCTTACCCATTAACCGCCCCTCTAAATGGAGATCACACTTCTGTATCTTAGCGTTCTCCTCAACCCCAAATTGTGGAGCATCATAAGGGCATACTTCAAGACACAGTTGGCAACTCTCTTTCCTCAAACATACCTCCCTGTCTACAATTATAATACCGTCCTGTTTTCTCTTGGTGATAGCGTTGACCAGATACGCTGACACGCAGGTTGGTTCAGCGCAATGATAACAAGTGGTTGATAGAAAGGACAAAAAAGGTTCTGGATATTTGCCTCGTTCAGTGGTGATGACTCTTCTCCAGCTAGCAGGTCCTGGTGGTACATCATTCCAGTCTTTGCAAGCTATACTACACATGTGTAACAGCGAGCCCATCTGGTCTGATCAAAATAAAAGGCCAGCTACATTTCTACCCGCTTCTCTTTCTTGGTCTTAAGGACGATGCGTCGCGTGTAAGATGTTCATCACCAGCATACTGGTCAGGAAGGTAACCCGTACTGTGCCAGTTAGTTGAGTGTAAACCTGCCCGACTGCTTGAGTGTTTTGTCCTTAATGTTCCCCTTCAGGTCTTATTCTATCGTTGGTTAAAAAATTTATGGGTACTTCTTTCTCCCAACCGACGGCAGCCGAATATATGCCTGATCTGCAAACCCCTGTCCCATATGTCTGCTTTAGATCCACCAGGACTTCAGCCATCTTTATGCCAGCCCATACCGGGTCTATTACCGATATTTTCTCTATTTCGTGAACCTTGTTAGCCGTGAGAATGGAGCTCGTGATGGTACAGCCGGGGATTATCACCTCAGCCTCATCCTCATCTGCTATTCTGGCTACTGCCTCACTAAACTCGCTCATCAGTTTTGCCGGGGCAGTCAATCCCTCAATAACGCTAATATCAATGTATCTAATGCTAGCAAGCTTATCAATCATGCCATAACTTCTGATATTATCAGTTAATATTGCCACGAGAGCTCGGTTATGGACAATGATAGAGAATTTGTTTCCCAAGCAAGAGGCAATCAATACCGCTGACTGGCAAACGCCAGCTACCGGGATGTCAATTAAGGAACGAGCTTCGGTTAATCCCGGGTCGGCCATGCATCCAATAACAACACCATCGTAACCGGTTTTCCAGGCTTTATAATAACGCTTGACCCCTTCCGTGGCGTTATACATCCCTGTCCAGGCATGGGAGGCACTCAAGTAACCAGATTTGAGCCACTTAACTTCACAGATTGTTCCTTCTCGACCCATAGTTTTCACATTTTCCTTCAGCATATCCCCAAAGGCATCAGGGCCGTCAGAAGGTGGAGTTGGATTTCCTAACCATAGCTTCATAAGTAAATTATTTTATCCTCATTAATCAAATTTGTCAATATTGCGTCATTTTAGGCTCTACACTATTATCTGTGAAAATTATGCCACTACTCCTTTGGAATTAGTTACCAATTTCCTCAGCCGGAAGTTATCTATATTCTGGTAGTCATAAGCCATCCTCTTTATAGTCTTAATACGATTGTTCTCTCCCTCAACAAATCCTTTAATTATCGGATAATCGTACAGGCTATACTAGCCAAAGGCAATCAACGACTGTTCACTTCCCAACCTTCAAGTGGAACTGATCAAGATGGGGGACGGATTGTTCGCCATGCTTGGCGGATTATATTCCAGCTGGCTGAGATAGCGGTGTCGAGAAAATTGTTTTCTACTATTCTGGAGCGGATACCTCGGTTATGCCTGTCCCATAGCTGAGCACACCCTAGAGCACACGGGCAATCAGGTAAAATATATAGGAGGTATCGTCTTTTTTCGGGTGAAGAGCTTCGCTAGTGCTGATTAACGAGGATATTGGGCGTGAAGATAATATGCAAAGGGTTGGGCTTCTGCATTTCGCCGGAATCGGTGGTATAATCAGATTGTTTAACTTTCTAGCCGTTGTTGACAACATACTAACTGATAATGATTCCCCGTCATCACATCTCTATTACAAGTCAAGAAACTTATCAGGATAGGAGTGATATTACTAAAACATGTCGAACAAGCGCTGGTACATGCTTGCTTTGGTCATCCTTGTTTCTACTAGTTTCATGTTTTCCGTGCAGGCGGCGCCTCCACTAATCCCTGCTATCATTAACGACTTCAGCTTAAGCTATACGACGGCTGCGGGGATAATGCTTTTTGTCGCCCTGCCAGCCATGTTTCTGTCAATACCTGGTGGGTTCTTAGCAGACAAATATGGCAACAAGAGGCTGAGCACAATAGGGCTTGGACTAGTCTGCCTGGGAACGTTCTGCACAGCGATAGCCCCGTCGTTTCCTCTACTTCAAGGAGGACGCGTCATAGTGGGAATTGGAGGTGCCTTACTACGTTCTGCTGCCCCCCCCCTGATTTTCCAATGGTTCCGTGGCAAAGAGTTGGGTCTAGCCATGGGCATCTGGGCTCTTAACTTACCTCTGGCGACAACACTTTCCTTTAATCTCCTCGGCCGAGCAGAATTGGCTTATGGCTGGCGGACCGGCTTCTGGATTGCCACCGCTTTTGCGATAACAATACTAATCCTATTTACAATATTCGTAGAGGAGAAAAAGGTTTCTCGTGCCATCTTTTCCCTATCTGTACTAAAGAAAAGCCCTATTTGGATACTGGCTTTTATCTGGGGTACTTTCTCTATGACCACCATTTCCCTAACTACATGGGGAAAGACGCTCTTCATGGAATTCAAAGGGATCCCTCCTGTTCAAGCCGATTTCTTGGCTAGTCTATTGATGCTGTTGGGTCTTGTAACACCACTGACTGGTTATATAGCCGGACGATTGGGCAAGCCTCGTCTGCTCATATTACTTGCAATAATGGTATTTATAACCTGCTTAGTAATATTGCCTGGCGCAGGTCAGGCACAGGTTACGTTATTACTTGTAGTGCTTGGGATTTTTACATCTCTGGCACCGCCTTGTATATTTTCCCTCCCACCGGAACTTGTCGGGCAAGATAATGCTGGAGTGGGCTTCGGTGTCTTGAATGCTACACAGAACTTCGGTATAGTCATCGGCCCACTCCTGGTGGGCTTGGTATTGGACATTACGTACAACGAAATGCTAGTCTTTTTCACAATGGCTTTCTTTGCTGCTATCGGCTTGCTATTCACTTTCATACTAAAAGTTAGATAAGGCATCAAGTCTACCAAACTTTCGCTCTGGACAACTCATAAGCCCATCCCGCAGACGTAAGATAGTGTGGCAAAGGTATGCCTCAAATCGTGAAATCAAACCCTTTCCAATCCCACAAGCTTTGATATTCCACCAAAATAGCGGTCCCAGAAAGACGGGCTTGTAAGATATCAGACCAAGCCAGAGTAACTCAGGGGCACAACCCAACTTCACCCTCGAATGAGAAGCAGCTGACCGGAGAGGTTATTATACTGGCAACTAAATATGGACGGTATGACTACCGGAGGATAAGGGCCTTGTTAAACAATGAGAAAGGACGGTGAGTGAATCACAAGGGAGTTGAGAGGATCCGGCGAAGAGAAGGACTGAATGTATCCAGGAAACAATCCAAACGGAGCAGGTTATGGCCGAATACTGGATCCTGTATTCGGCTCAGACCAAAGCATAAGGACCACCTCTGGAGCTATGATTTCATAGTGGACCGAACTAATAATGGTCGAGCTTTTAAGATACTGAATATCCATGATATAATTACCTACGTTACCAGTTCATATTATCTTAAAAAAGGATCCCATAATGATTTTATTTGCCATGAAAATATTATTCTGGTTAGCCAATAAAAATAAGGAAGTAAAAACACTAATGGGAGGGTGGAATCGGACGATTAAATTTGATATTGATAGTACCACTCCCTTCCACGTGAAAACTCAGGATAGCTTTGCTTCCGTTATTAAAGGAAACTGCGAAAAACCAGATCTTATTATGAAAGCAACCAATAGTAATTTTCGGAGAATGCTAAAAGGAGATATCAAGTTTGAGGAGGCTTTTCTTCGAAAGCAAATCGATGCCGTTGGGTCGATACATGATGCCGCCAGATTCAAGCGAATTATTGGACTCGTATTAGAATCTCATAGTGGTCTCATTGCAGCTTTCAGACTGTCTTTCGGCAAACTAATGTAAACTTCAAGGACAGTCTGAAAGCTGGATATGACTTTCCGCAGCACTAATTCAAAAATCTGTCATTACCAGATAAGAACATATGCCTTCTTAACACCCGGGATACAGCAGCTTAACGCTTGTTCTTTTCCTTAAGAGCCTTGAGTATTTTATCCTGAGTTATCGGAAGTTCTTTTATTCTCACTCCTACTGCATCATATATTGCATTGGCAATTGCGGCTGCTGTCGGGCACATCACAGCTTCGCCAAGCCCTTTAGCCCCAAATGGACCATAAGGGTCATTAGTCACAACTATAATAGGATTAATTTCAGGAATGTCCGGTGAGCGGCGTACAAAATAGTCGGCAAAATCATCAACCAGCACTCTACCTTCTTCAATCTTAAGATTTTCCGTCAGGGCATATCCGAGACCCATGACAACACCACCCTGAATTTGCCCCTCAACCTGCTCCGGGTTAATCGGATAACCAACATCGTGAGCCGCCGTAATTTTCAGTATTTTTACTTTACCTGTCCGCGGGTCTACCTCCACTTCAGCTACCTGGCTGGCGAAAGCGTAACTGGTCATCGGTCCCGGAGATTCCCATTTGCCGGTTTCCGGAACATATGACCCCGCCGGCATTGTCCAGACTCCCTTGCCAACAAGCATCTTTGCCAGGTTAAAGTGTATGTGCCATGACACCCTGGATATCGGTATCCGTTTCTCCGGCATTGACTTGATGAATATCTGGTCATTTTTAACATCAAGCTCATCGTGATTTACCTCCAGCATCGGAGCTGCTGCTTCCAAGAGCTGCTGTCTTATGTCTAGCGCCGCCAGTTTAACCGAGTTGCCACAATTATAAGTACCTCTTGACGCATAGGAACCCTGTCCAAAAGGAGTCATGTAGGTATCACCACCGACAACCTTAATTTTATCCAGGCTGGTACCGAGTATTTCGGCAGCAACCGCCCTGGCGACTGTCCACACACCCCCACCAATCTCTGAAAAATCCGTATACAGATAAAATGAGCCGTCTTCCTTACCAACGATTATCGTGGAATCACTCTCACCGGTACCGAAAACACCTTTCCAGCCGGTCATATGGATAATACCGGCGATACCAATGCCACGGCTTGGCACTCTATTCGCCCGTTTGGTCTTCCAATCAGCCGACTCAGAAGCCTTCTTGAGACACTCCGGAAGACCGTAGGACCCAAACTGCCAGCCAAACATGCTGGTTTCATCGGGGCGGAAAAGGTTCTTTAATCTTAATTCCACCGGGTCCATACCCAGCTTTTCCGCCATTGTGTCCATCTGTGATTCTATGGCAAATGACACCTGGGGGGTGCCAAAACCGCGGTAGGCTACGGCTCGATTGGGATTATTAGTATATACAACACACCCGTCATAACCGATAGCAGGCACTTTGTACAGATGTGAAAACGCCATGGTGATACACTGATTCAGTTGCCCTGCTGATGAGTACAGATGAGCACCACAATCCCCAATCATATTGATATATTTTACGATGATTGTCCCGTCTTTCTTAATGCCGGTTTTCAGACGTATAATCCACGGGGGACAGGCGCAGGCGTGGGCAAAATCCTCGGTTCTGCTTAAATCTATTTTCACCGGCTGGCCAGCTTTTTTCGCTAAAACAGCACATATAATATGATACGGGTAGAGGACATGCGCCCGCCCACCAAAGCCACCCCCGATATATGAAGATATGACGCGAACTTTACTCATCGGAATACCAGTAACGCCACTGTACATCCAGTGCAGGAGGTGAGGCGTCTGGGCGCAGGTCCACATCGTCAGATTTCCATCCAAATCCCAGCTACAGGCACATCCCTGCCTCTCCATAATGCCATGGTATTGGGGTTGAGTCCGAAACTCGTCTTCAAAAATATAATCCGCTTCCTTAAAGCCTTTCTCAACCTCCCCATGGGTACGAGACATCCGATAAGGAACATTATCCGGCACCTCACCATAGATATTCGGGGCGTCCGACTTTAAACCCTCTTCAGGGTCAAAGACAGGTTTTAACACTTCATACTCTACATCTATGAGCTCTAATGCTTCCACAGCGATACGCTCGTTATCAGCGGCCACGGCAGCCACTTCTTCACCAACAAAGTGGACTTTATCCGAAACCATGGCATACAGGTCAGCACGCCCCAACCCCCTCATCTGGTCGCTTTCACCCGACTGATAAAAATCAAGAGATGTGGCTGGCATATCTTTCGCCGTTACCACTGCCCTGACACCGGGTAATTGCTCTGCTTTACTGGTATTGATGCTTATAATTCTTGCGTGGGGATGAGGGCTGGAGAGTATTTTGGCAACCAGCTGGTCAGGCAACCTGACATCTCCCCAGTATTTAGCCTCGGCAGTAACTTTTGCCAAGGCGTCCACCCTTTTTAATCTTTTACCAATATATGTATGTTCTTTCGTTTCAACCATTACTTCCACCTTCTCTAATCATTTCGCCGGCACCCTGAATCGCTTTAATAATCTTCACATAACCGGTACACCGGCACAGGTTGCCGGCAATGGCTTCTTTCACCTCTTTCTCCGTAGGTTCGGCGTTCTTATCAAGTAAAGCTTTAGCTGCCATAATCTGTCCGGGAGTGCAATAGCCACACTGGACAGCTCCATATTCAATAAATGCTTTCTGGAGCAAGTGCAGATTACCGTTCCTAGCAAGCCCTTCGACTGTCGTTACTTTTTTACCTTCAGCCTGGGCAGCAAAAACCCCGCAGGAATATACCGGTTTATTATCGAGTAGAACAGTGCATGTACCACAACCCCCACCGCTGCACCCTCTTCTCGCCCCGGTTAGTCCTAACCTTTCACGCAGTACATCTAGCAGTGATTCACCGGGCTCTATATTAATTTCATAAAACTTATCATTCACTTCCAGTTTGATAATCAAAAGTAGCCTCCAAGCTTGTTATTCTATCCCTAGCTTTTTTTAAAGCATCTTCAGCCAAAACCTTGCTCATTTCTTTTCTATATTCTGCCGAAGCTCGAAGGTCACTGATGGGCTCTATTTCTTTTATTATATTCTTCGCTACCTCGTCAATGACACTATCCTCCAGCTTCTTACCTCTTAATTTATCCTCCGTCCTAGTGGTTTTTACCGGGGTGCGACTTACGGAACCAAGAACCATACTCACATCTTTACAGGTACCATCACCATTTACCTGCAGCCTGACAGCAATACTTACTGTTGGATAGTCCAGCGACAAGATTTTAGATGCCAGAAAAACTGAGGCAGTACCCTGGGGGAACCTTGGAATCCGTATCTCGGTCAACAGCTCATTGGGCTGCAAATTCGTAAGAAAATATTCCAAAAAGAATTCGCCTGCCGATATTATCCTCTCTCCTTGTGAACTGATTACCACCAATGCCGCATCAAGGGCAACAATCACGGTAGGGAAATTTAGAATGGGCAGACCAGCACAGATATTACCACCAATTGTACCGCGTTCAACAACCTGTACCGGCAGGATTGTTGCCGCCTCCCTGATGGCAGCATACTCGGGTTGTTTCTGCAAGATGGCTTCATCTCTGATTTCGCAAAGTCGGGTAGTGGCCCCCATCCTGATACCATTTTCACTACTATTGATATAGTTCAGGTCAAGTTGCTCAATATCAATTAATGTTTTGATTTCGGGTACCATTTCTTTGGTAACCAACTCATGGAACTCGGTGCTACCGGCAATAATAGCTGCCCGTTCACCTTGCTCATCAAGAAGCGAGAGTACCTCACTTGCCGTTTTTGCTTTAATATACCTATCTGGATTAAAACTCAAATTTCACCTCTTCTAGTATCGTGTATACTTGAGACTATAAATTTTTCTAGACAAAATAGGGCGCCCTTCTTTTAATAACCTATAAAACGACGAATCCCTATTACACTTTTTCCTTACCTTCTAACGAAAGTAAAATTTTAACCGGAGTGATTGGCAAGTCTGTAATCCGCACTCCAACTGCTTGCTGAATAGCATTAGCAATGGCGGGAGCAGAACAGTTTAACCCGATTTCACCGACGCCCTTGCTACCAAGAGGGTTGTCAGGCTCAATCACATCAACCGTATAAGCTTCAATATCCGGCAAATCGGCGGCAGTCGGTATTTTATAGTCGATAAAGAATGGATTAAGAAGCTGGCCCGCCTCATCGTAGAGCATGCCTTCATGCAAACCAAAGCCAACACCCTGCGCTGACCCACCCTGAATCTGCCCCTCTACAATATCAATATTAAGAACTCTACCTGCATCATTGACTGCCACATATCTTGTGAGTTCAACCTGTCCCGTTTCCGGGTCTACTTCAACTTCCACAGCATTAACGGCGAAAGTATACGCTGCTGAAAGATTACCGTATCCATTTTCGTTCACAGGTTCTGTATTGCTAATCCAGGTACCGCGTCCCAGAATTGGCTCGCCCCCGCCATCAATATCCGTAAAGTAAGCTGCCGAGGCAACGTCAGCGATGGTTACGGCTTTTTCTGGATTATTTTTCACGTAAATACGCCCACGTTTAGCGACCATGTCTTCCGGATTTTCATCAAGTATTTTTGACGCAATCCTTAGGAGTTTTTGCTTTGCTTCCGCGGCCGCTTTATGTACTGCTGAAGCGCGAGCCAGTGCCCCTTTACTGGCAAAACAGCCGCTATCAGGAGGAGAGTATTGAGTATCCGGACCGGGGACAACAACATCCTCCAGAGGAACACCCAGTTCTTCGGCAGCCACCTGTGCCAAGGCAGTATTCATGCCTTCGCCAATATCAGCATTCCCTGTTTGCACAATCACGGAACCGTCCATTAAGACAACGACTCCGGCCGAAATATAGTCAACATCAAGATCTTCAGGCCCCCCTTTAGTGCAATTAATGTGCATAGCACAGGAAAGCCCAATACCGGTATTAGGTCTCCTTTTCTTTTTCCAATCTATAACACTAACTGCTTTATTAATACACTCTTCAATACCACAACTCCGTATAATCAGTCCGGTTGAAGTAGTGTACGGTAATTCTTGGGGCTTGATGATGTTCCTCATCCTCAGTTCCAGCGGGTCCAATGCCAGTTTATCGGCAGCCATATCCAGCAACGACTCCCTAGCGAAAGTAACCTGTGGATTGCCGAATCCGCGGAATGGCCCACAGAATTGCTTGTTTGTGTAGACTACGTAGCTATCAATCAGTATATTTGGCATCTTATAGGAACCCGGCAGACAGGCCTGTCCCACTATGGCTACTAACTCCCCTAGATTCCCATAAGCGCCAATATCAACGATTGTTTTTTCCTTCCAAGCAAGGATAGTTCCGTCTTTTGTTACACCTAGCTCGGCTTCAATTACATATGGGTGCCGGGTATAAGCCGACATGAACACTTCCTCACGACTAAGAATTATCTTGACAGGTCTTCCCAGTTTCATGGACATTATGGCGGCGATAACATCAAAGGGAAGACAGCCATCTTTACCACCAAAGCCAGCTCCCATCCCTTCCGGTAAAATAATCCTCACCTTACTAGCTGGCATTTTTAACGCTTTACTCATTGCGAGACAGGTGGGAAAGAGTTTCTGAGCGCATGACCAATGCGTTAATTGTCCGGTTGCCGAGTCGTAACTGGAAATACAACCATGTGGTTCCAGAGCGGTATGAGCATGCTTTGAAGTTCTGAACTTAGCTTTAACTATACAATCAGCTTCTTTAAAACTTTTTTCTATATTCCCAACTCGCACTGATTTACGGTCGCGGATATTTCTTTCCTCGGCATGCAATTGGGGCGCTCCCGGCGCCATAGCTTCTTCAGGGTTAATTACCACCGGTAATTCCTCATAAGTAACACGTATTAGCCTCAGCGCCCTTTCCGCGGTTTCCTCATCGATGGCAGCAACAGCGGCAACCTCGTCACCCACATATCTGACTTCTTCTGACAGTATGGGAAGGTTCAACGGCGGTATTGCGCCGATGAGCGGCATTTCTCCAAATAGCTCAATAAAATGACTCGGTTTCAGAACAAGCTTGACACCGGATAAGCTCTCGGCTGCACTAGTGTCAATATTAATAACCCTGGCGTGAGCGTGAGGACTTCTCAACACTTTGCCATACAGCATTCCAGGTAAAGACATGTCATCAATATATTTCGTAGACCCCTTAACCTTAGGTATCGATTCTATTCTAGGAATTCGTTTACCGATATATACGAATTCTTTATCCTCTTTATCATTTTTTATGATTCGGGGGGACGTAATATCGTTAGCGTATATAGGTTCTGTGGTGACAGAAGAAGATGCAGTTATGATGGTACCTCCTGATTATTTTTAATTCTCTGTGCGGCAGCACTTATAGCATCAATTATCTTAACGTAACCAGTACAACGGCAAAGATTTCCTTTAATGTACATTCTAATCTCCTCACGTGTTGGGTCTGGTTGCTCATCAAGCAAGGCTTTTGCGATAAGCACGAAACCCGGCGTGCAGTATCCACACTGAATGGCTCCATGCCTGACAAACTCTTCCTGAACTGGATGCATTTTCCCGTTTTGGGACAAACCCTCTATTGTGGTAACGACCCTTCCCTCCATCGCTACTGCCAGAGTTAAACATGATGAAACTGGTTTACCATTGACAAGAACAGTACAAACTCCACAATCGCCGGTTCCACAGCCGTACTTGACTCCGGTTAAGTTAAGATGATTTCTCAGGACGTCAAGCAAGGTGTGATTTGGTTTAACATCAAGGGAATATATTTCGCCGTTTACAATTAACTCTATTTGTTTAAGCATCTGTATTATCTCCGGAGTTACCAATCCTCTGATATGCTTTTATCAATGCTCTTTTTACGATAACCGGAGCAACCATTTTCCGGTACTCCTCCGTTGAACGAATACTGGTTCTCGGTTTTATCTCGGCAGCTACCACACTGGCAGCCTCTTCAAATGTATTTTGGTCTGGTTTCCTGTTTTTCAGGGTATTTTCCGCTCTAATTGCTCTAAAAGGAGCGGGAGCAACCGCACCAAGCGCAATCCTGACACCTGTACAAATACCGTTTTCAACTTTTATGGCAGCGGCAGCATTAAGTTGCGGAAGATCGCTATGAGTTCGACTAATTTTTATAAAAGATGTTCCAGTGTTTGAGCTCAAGCTCGGCATTGAAATACTAGTAAGAACATCACCCAAGCTAAGTATTGTTTTACCAGGACCGGTGAAGAATTCTTCCAAAGGCACTGTTTTCTTTCCGCTTCCAGTAGTTAAGTTGACTTTCGCATTAAGGACCAAGAGAGGAGGAACAGTGTCAGCGCCTGGTGAGGCATTACACACGTTACCCCCAATACTAGCATTGTTTCGAACTTGGGTTGTCGCCATCTCTGAGGTAGCTTCAAAAAGCCCGGTGTAATTCTTCTTGATTAACGGGAAACTATTTATCTCATTCAGAGATGTTGCAGCGCCTATTCTAAGTTCCTCATCATTAATGCTGATTCCGCGCATCTCATCAATACCAGTTAAATCGATCAGGCACTCCGGTTCTACGCGAAGTAATTTAATTTTTATTAGCAGGTCGGAACCACCTGCCAGGAATCTGGCTCTTTCACCGTATTTTTCAGCCAATACCAACGCTTCATCAACCGACTCTGGTTTATAGTATTCAAATTCTGTCAGGACACGTGTTCCCAAAAATTAAAGTCTCCCTTTTTTGGCCACCTGAATAAGATCGGATTTATGTCAACTATCTCCCTTTTCCTTCAGCGCTTTAAGAATTTTCTCCGGAGTAATCGGTAGGTTCTTAATCCTGACACCGATGGCATCATAAACGGCATTACTGATTGCCGGTGCCGTTGGAATAGATGGCATTTCACCCAACCCTTTTGCCCCAAATGGTCCATCCTGGTGTGGAGCTTCAACGATTATTGGAATCACTTCGGGGACATCTTTTGCCCGTGGAAGTTTGTAATCAACAAAGTTAGCGTTAACTATCTTTCCGCCGTCTAATGTTAGTTCTTCATGAAGACTGTATCCTACAGCCATAAGAACCCCACCTTCAATCTGCCGATCGCAATTAAAGGGATTAATTGCCTTACCGACATCACAGGCTATGGCCAATTTCAAGACGTTCACATCCCCGGTCTCTCTGTCCACCTCAACTTCCGCCACCTGCGTACCGTACATATAATATTGCCAGTACTGCGTACTCATACCGGTTTCAGGGTCCATGAAAACCAACTCTTTTTGAGAGTAACTACCTTTACCGATGATAGGACCACTCTTGGTGTAATAACTATGACGGGCTATTTCCTCTAAAGTAGCGCTTCTTTCCGGTTCGCCCTTTACAAATACCCTGCCGTGGGCACATACCAAGTCATCCGGAGACGCCTTCAACTTATCAGCAGCCACATCAAATAACTGCTTTCTGGCATCCTCGGCGGCAATCTTAACCGCATTCCCAGAACAAAATGTCTGCCGACTGGATATTGTGCCCCAGGCATGTGGTGTGAATTCGGTATCAATCATTGCTGTGGAGATTTCATCCACCGGAATATCCATCACCTCCGAGACAATCTGAGAGAGGACTATATTCGTTCCCTGCCCCATCTCAACCGACCCCTTGAATAGCTCAATGCTTCCATCATCATTAACCCTAACAATAGCTGAATCCGGTAAAAAATTAGCGGTGAAAAGATGCCCACTGGCTATTCCCACACCTCTACCCACAGGCCTCTTCTTCTCTAAATCTGTTGCCTGCGCTACCTTGTTTATTGTTTCCTTAAGCCCAACACTGTGCAATGTTTCACCGATAGCCGATTCTGACCCTTCCTCAACCGCATTCTTCAGTCGTATTTCCACGGGATCAATCCCTAAATCCTCAGCAATTGTCTCCATCAGTGATTCGTGCGCAAAAGTTACTTGAGGCAAACCAAACCCCCTCATAGCACCACCGACAGACTGGTTGGTGTAGACACAGTATGAATCAACACATACATTCGGTATCTTATAGGGTCCAGGTGCTACTGTGCCTGCTGCAAAAGATACACAAGGACCATCATCACCATAAGCCCCCGTGTCCCAAACAATTTTCATCCTTGAAGCTAATATCTCACCATCCCGATTCACTCCCATCCTAATATCAACAATTACCGGGTGTCTGCCAACAGATGATGTAAACACTTCTTCCCGACTCATAGTTATTTTAACGGGTCTTCCTGCTGCCTGAGACAGACAAACCGATATTGGTTCCAGTTTCAGTTTACTCTTTCCCCCAAAACCACCTCCCACATAAGGAACAATTACGCGTACTTTACTCGCCGGCACTTCAAAGACCCGCGCCAGTGCGTCTCTTGATATATGGGGAGATTGCAGACTTCCGTAGACAACAATATTTCCGGAGGTGTCTACATCAGCGATGATTACATGAGACTCCAGATAACAATGGTGCACCCTCTGGGTAGTGAATCTATCTTCGTATACCCGGTAAGCCTCTTTGAAAGCCTTATCTACATCCCCTTTTCTGAGCTTATAGTGGTCGCATATATTAGTTCCCTTTACCGGATGAGCCACGGGAAAACGCTCATATCCCCACAAATCATCATGTATCAGGTTAGTATTATCTTCCAACGCCTTCTCAGGATCAAATATCGGCTTCAGTTCCTCATAATCTACTTCGATTAAATTTAAAGCTTCCTCAGCGGTATCTGCAT
>CAYFHI010000014.1:0-19627 GCA_964342875.1 uncultured Dehalococcoidaceae bacterium | reverse complement strand
AGGCTAACCTTTTTTATCCCGTAAAGAACGACGGGCACCATAGCATCAGCGTTTGTCAGATTGGTACCACCACCTAAAACAGGCACGTCATTAAAAGATTCACCATGACGTATCAAATTGAAAATCTGTTCCTTACCATCAACCGAAGTCTTGAAAACCTTTACTACCCCGGAAATAACAAAATAGACCGTCTCAGCCGGCTCACCTTCAAAAAGAAGCATCTCCCCTTTCTCCGCCGTCTCTTCGAAGATGAACTCCCCGATTGAATCAAGCGATACCCGGCTTAGACCTGAAAAGTAAGGATTAGACTTTAGGCATTCCACCTCGACAGCCATTTTCCCTCAACCCGCAATTATTGATTTTAATTCCAACGAATTATACCAACTCTGCAAAGATTAGGCAAAACGAGGTTATTGAGGCTTTCAATGGAAAGTTACGCCAGGACTGCTTGAACGAAAACTGGGTTTTATCCCTGGAGGATGCCCGTCAGAAGGTAAAGGTATGGCGGCAAAAGTACAATAAGCTTCGACCTCACGAAGCGCTGGGGAATGTATCTCCTCTTGAGTATGCATCGGCTATGATAAAAGTGTATGATGTAAAAATAACATTATGATTGGCCCAAAGGGGGAGGGCAAGACCACGTTTCCATTTTACCAACATTATGACCGGTACAGTCTTTGGAGGGGCAGGTCAGGGTACCAAACGCTCAGCTGAAATTGGAAGCCCGAATTAATGGTTATATAATGGCTCCTACGGTATTGAGAAGAAAAAACATATGGTAGCATCCCCGTCAAGCAAACGAATTGCGCCGTTAGGTTCTGATTCAAATGAAAGTAGTATTAGAATAGAATCATCAAAATTTGATTTCTGAGACAATGTTACCGCATCATCAGCCTCAACCTCCGTGTTAGTTGCAGTATTTATATATGACAAATTAGTTACAGTATGATATATTAGTTACGTCATTTCCTAGCAGTTTTAACTTACCCAATAACTCAGGTTATATCAAAGAGTATGTTTTCAGTTGATACCAGCTTAATAGATGACTTTAGACAGATTAGGCTCGAAATACGTCGTGAAGTTACTTACACCATTTTTCGATAGGACTTGAATACAAATGCTAATAGAAGGGAAGTTTAACGTAAAAGCTCCCATTCAAAAAGCCTGGGATAACATCCTTTGTACAGAGACACTGGCTTCTTGCATCCCCGGCTGTAAGAAAATAGAACTTATCGATAAAAACACTTTTGAGACTGTCGTCGCTGCCAAAGTCGGCTCCATATCGGTAAGGTTTAAGTTCACAACCACATTGATAGAGATAAAGCCGCCGCTATATCTAAAAGCAATAGGGAAAGGCGCCGAACTGAATAAGGCCGGTACCTTCAATCAAGAAAGCGTTATCTCCTTCAAGAAAGTGTCGGACAAGGAAACGGAAGTCTCTTACAGATCAAACATAAGAATAGTGGGCAAGCTAGCGGCTTTTGGAGACAGGATAATGAAAGCAAAGGCGATAGTGATTGGAGAACAGTTTAGCCAGGCTTTAAATAATAGGCTGATAGGGGAGATTACGGTGACCCCTCAGTTGGCAGTAAGCACTCCAGATATGTTATCCGCATCCTTAACCGGACTGAAGGAAAAAGTAACAAAAATATTCCGGAAATAAGGAAATAAAATATGCATCAGGTCAGGTGACGAATTGGGACCATTTGAGTACTTGAAGCCAACAAGCCTTAAAGAAGCTTGCTCTCTACTATCTGAACATAAAGGAGAGGCAAAGCTTATCGCAGGAGGACAAAGCCTGGTACCTTTGCTGAGGAGCAGGCTGATTGAGCCCCGCTATATCGTTGATATCAAGGGTATTCCCGGTCTGGAATATATTCGTGTTGAACCGGACGGGATCAGGATAGGCGCCTTAACTACACACCGTGATGTAGAAGCCTCTTCTCTGGTCGGAGAGAGATTTCCAGTATTGGTTGACATGGAGAGGGTATTGGGGACAACCCAGATAAGGAACTGGGGGACGATAGGTGGTGACCTTTGCCATGCTGACCCGGCTGGTGACCCGGCTCCGGCTCTAATCGCCCTGAGAGCAAAAGTAAAGGCGATGAGCATAAGGGGACAGCGAGAGATGTCATTAGAGCAATTCTTTATCGATTATTTTGAGACTGTACTCGAGCCTGACGAGATTCTTACTGAGATTCAAATACCTAATCCACAACCCCACACCGGCACGGTATATTTGAAGGAGAGTGTAAGGCTTGGGGATTACCCCATTATTTCTGTGGCCGCTGATGTGACCCTCAACCATGATAAGGTAAAAGATACGCGCATAGTGTTAGGAGCAGTGGGGAATAGTCCGATTAGAGCAGAGGGCGGGGAGAAAGCATTAATCGGTAAAGAAGTCACAAGGGCAATTCTTGAAGAATTAAGTGACGCGATAGCGGAGGATATATATCCCGCATCAGACATAGGCGGATCAGCGGAGTACAAAAGACACTTAGCGCGAGTCATCACCAAAAAGGTGGTCAGCCAAGCTGTACAGATGGCTAAACAGCATAGATCTTGAAGGAGGTAAGGTGAAGCAAAGGTTAGAACTAAAGGTAAATGGCGAGATCTATGAAATTTATGTGGAACCCTGGAGTACGCTACTGGAAGTTTTAAGAGACGAGCTCAATCTAACCGGAACGAAAGTGGGATGTGAAACGGGACACTGTGGCGCTTGTACGGTACTGATTGACGGAAGAGCTGTAAAAAGCTGCTTAATATTGGTTGGGCAGGCTAAAGGAAGAAGCATACTTACCATAGAAGGATTAGCTAACAAGGAAAGGTTACATCCTTTGCAACAAGCCTTCATAGAGCATTTTGCAGTGCAATGCGGTTATTGTTCCCCAGGAATGCTAATGTCGGCAAAAGCACTTTTGGACGAGAACCTTAATCCCACAGAGAAAGATGTGAGGGAAGCTCTACACGGGAATCTGTGTCGTTGCACCGGGTATGTCAAGATTGTGGAGGCTGTTCTGGCAGCAAGTGGGAAAGTGAAGTGAGTAGACCAAAGCTTGGAAAGAAACGACCAAAACTGGGAAATAATATACCTACGAAAGAGTCTTTTGAAAAAGTAACCGGACAGGCCCAGTATTGCTCCGATTTCAAGGAACCGCGTATGCTACATGCCAAAATATTGAGGAGTCCATACGCTCACGCCAGAATTCTTAACATTGATATCTCCGGAGCGGAGAAACTACCAAGAGTAAGAGCAGTTGTGGGACCGCAGGAGGTGCCTAAAACGCCAATCGGCAGGGTTATAGCAGACCAACATGTTCTTTGCTGGGATAATATCGTTCGTTTCGTAGGCGATCCCGTCATTGCCGTAGCTGCCGATACGGTTAAGATTGCTGAAGAAGCCATAGATCTGATAGAGATTGACTATGAAGAGTTACCCGCGGTATTTGACCTGGAAGAAGCTTTCAGCCTGAACCCTCCGGCCGTGGTTCATCCAGATCTCTTGCAATATACTGTCATAAATCAACACACCCCATGGCATCCTCTCCCCGAAAGACCGAATGTTTGCCAGACTTTCAACCTCCGTGCTGGAGATGTAGAAAAAGGGTTCCTGGAAGCTGACCTGATCGTGGAGAACAAATTTTCCACCGCTAGAATACAGCATTGTCCACTTGAGACACACGTGGCAATAGCGTGGTGGGAACCTGACGGAAGCCTGGTATTAAGAGTGGCAACTCATGAAGCAGGTCCTACCAAATCGGTGCTTGAAAGTGTCTTTAAGCTACCCCCATCCAAGGTAAGGCAACTTTCATCATATATCGGGGGTAGTTTTGGTGGCCGCGGGATTATGGCTGAGCCGATTTGTGCCTTACTTGCTAAAAAGAGTGAGAGGCCAGTTAGATTAGCTTTTAGCAGAGAGGAGATGTTTATCGCCGGCCGTCATCGCGTTCCCATGGTTTTTGAGATAAAAGACGGGGTACAAAAGGATGGCACGTTGGTAGCCCGGGAGATGATAGTAAAGCTACCCTTAGGAGGGTACTCCCAGGCAGGTTTCCACGTTGGTACAAGAGTTATCGTTGGTGGGTCTGTCGGAACATACAGGGTACCTAATTTTAAAGCTGACTCTTACTGTGTTTACACTAATGAACCTTTTATCGGCCCTTTCCGCGGTTTCGGTGTTCCAGAGGTCACCTGGGCAATAGAGCAGCAGATGGATATAATTGCAGAAAAGCTCGGGATTAACCCTGCAGTACTGAGAGAGAAAAATATATTAGCTGAAGGTGACAGGGATGCCGGCGGACAAATCACTGGCCACAACGGCTTAAAGGAGTGTCTGGACAAGGTGACTAAATGGACGGAGCTGGAAAAACGGCCTGAGAAAGAAGATGGTCCCTGGAAGAAGGGAGTTGGAATTGCCATCGGTAGCAAATCCATTATGACCGGCACATCTTCCGTGGTTATTGTTAAGGTAAACCCGGATGGAGTGATCGAGGTTCGTCACGGCAATCCTCAGGTGGGTCAATCCATCAGCACCACTCTTAGCCAGATAGCAGCTGAGGAGTTTGGGGTTTCTGTCGATAGTATTAAAGTAGTAACCGGAGACACTAATTACTGCGGGTATGATTTTGGTGCTTTATCCAGTCGCGGACTGTTTCATAATGGCAACGCCCTGATATTAGCCTGCCAAGAAGCCAAGCAGCGATTATTTGAACTTGTCGCCGCCGAACTTGAAGTAAAAACTAAAGAATTGGCAACCATAGAGGGCAGGGTATATGTCAAAGCGTCACCGGAAAGAGCAATCAAAATTACTGACTTATTCACATCGGAAGGGATTCCAGTAAAAGGTGGAGAGATATTAGGTATTGGTTCGTACACCGGCGCTGGCACTCCTCAAGACCCCAAAACAGGGCAGAGTGCGAAATACGCAGTCGGTTACGCCTATGGTGCGAATGCAGTTGAAGTAGCGGTAAATGTGGATACGGGAGAAGTGAAGATATTGAGGATTTGGGGTGCTTACGATGTTGGGAAAGCAATAAATCCTAAGATAGTAGAAGGACAATTGGAAGGCGGAGTTGTGATGACGGTGGGCAATACCATCTTTGAGCAAATAGTTATGGACCATGGGGCAGTGGTCAATCCCAACTTTATAGATTATAAAATTCCGACCACGACAGTAATGCCCAACAACGAGGCCTTAAAGTTCATGATCGTCGAAGTCCCGGACCCACAGGGACCCTACGGTGCCAAACTGGTTGGGGAACTAACAACCGTCCCCACAGCACCAGCCATCGGCAATGCAGTGTATGATGCGGTGGGGGTGAGGATAAAAGACCTACCGATTACTAGAGAGAAAGTCCTCAGGGCTTTGAATAAAATCCCTTAAACCGTTATTGCAAATCGTCAGCAAAAATAGCACAGGATAAAGGTATAAGTTAATCTGGATAAACTGCTGGTCAAGAGCCGAGTGCAGGCGGCGAAACGGGATAAACTAAATATTCTTAGCTCAGCGCATGAGACTCGGCAACTAGAGCACAATTGATGGAAAGGTCAGGAGTAACACCATAACGATCAAGTCAACGCCGAGGAAGAGTAAACCAGTTCTATATATCCCCCATAGTAACGCCAGTGGGGTCGAGTCAATAGCAATCCACATCAACGTAGGCGCCTTTTCCCCTCACGGCTCACCACATCGCCCCAATAACATAGGATCATGTTCGCTAAGAACGAGGAATAGTATCTTATGCCCCTTTTCAATTCCACAGCTTGGCTTCAGGAGCTAATGCGTATGACCGAGCGACTAATTTACCAGTCCCCTTACCTTCGGCCAAAGTTCCTCAACTGATCTAGACCTTTTTAACACCGGATAACGAAGCTACGGGTACCTAACCAAAACTCAACCAATGCCAGTCATTTTCTCTTATATGCCGACCTAGTGCGTCCTCTTAGTTCGAATATGAAGTCATAGATTTTTTCGCCGTTACTGAACTTGGACATATCATATTTTTCAAAATGCACCACATCTTTAAGTTCCCTTCGAAAGGGGGGAGGTGGTTCACATGCCGGATAACCGATTGGAACTATCGTATGTATCTCCAGCTCTTCCGTTACCCCGAGGAGAGTCATCGGACGGCTCTCCAGCACGTTATCAAGGCTGACCCATTGCGCGCCCAATCCCAACGCTCTGGCAGCAAGCCCCATTATCTGGGTAGTGTTCCCTATGGCTTTGAAAAAGTGGGCTCCCCATCCTCCTTCCCCGGACTGGAAATCAGCTGCTAGAACTGTCGCCTGCACCGTTCTCGGGTCTCCACAGACAAATATCAATACCGGTGCATCTTTAAAACCGAGAGTCTCCGGAGGTGGCCCATCCGTATAATGGGGTTGTCGCATCTCTTTGATCCTTGTCCTCTCGATTTACCACTGTTCCTTCTGCTCGGCAGCATAGATATCAACGATCCTGTTTATTGTCTCCCTGTCCCGTACCACGATGAATTCCCAGGGCTGAGCGTTAGCTCCTGACTGTGCGAAGCGAGCAGCATCCACTATTTTGTTACGTAATCATCCGACACTGGGGCTGCCTTAAACTTACGAACAGATCTCCTGCTCTTAATTACCTCAATAAACCATTCATTACACTGCATTTTAGTATCTCCTTCATCACTATTTACTGTGCTCATTATGTATTATTTACGATATTGTTAGGCACGAATTCTATGGGGCTTCCCCATCACTTCGGTTTGACAGCTTTGGTTGATGACTTAACGGTCGGTGAGCTACGAAAGTATGGTTTACAGAGAATCTCCTTTATTCTCAGGTCAAAAAAACTGCTGGAGTTTACCGGTCTAATGACTGCAACCGTATCTACTTCCTGTTCAGTACTGGCAATAGCAATAATATCCTCGTCCACCGAAGATACGTCAATAGTGAAAGTAACGGCTGCTTGTGAGATACCCTAACGTTTCATTATGGCATTGATACCAGACTGGTCATCGACACCCGTCGTAGCTAGCCAGCAGTCTACCGGACCCGCCCATTCATCTATTTCCCAGTGGCACACATCACTCTAAAATTTCACTACTCTATCCGGATTATCAGCAGTTAACCCAAAATGAATTACTCGAAGCATTTTTCCTCCTCAAGATAGCTTTACTGCCTGACTTTAATCTCGGTACTTTTTAGTCCCAGCGCTGCCTTCGATTACTTCGAGATGCCTTCCTCTGAGCAGGTTGTGGCTTATCGCCACGGTAGTCTGGAGCCATAATATTAAGCGGTGTACTGATTTTAGGATCAATCAGCCGTGAGCTGATAGAACTGTCAATTTCTTTATATATTTCCTCAATCGAATAGCGGGTAGTTATTACTGTTGCCAGTCGAGCATTATAGCGATAGTTAATCACCTGATAGAGCTTCTCCCTTGCCCATGGAGTGGTGGATTGCTCACCGAAATCATCAAGCACCAGCAAGGAGGATATCTTAACACTTTCAAAAACCTGGTCGTACGAGATCTTACTCTCGGGGTTGAAAGTGGAACGCAAATGGTCAAGAAACTCAGGGACCACCACAAAAAGGGCTGGTTTGTTTGCTTGGTACTGGTAATTGACAATGGCTGCCGCCAAGTGTGTTTTCCCGCAGCCAGTTTCACCCATAAGAACCAGCCAACCCTCAGGCGATTTGGCAAAGTCAAAGGTCAGCTGGTAAACATTTTCCAGATTTTCGCGCTGCTCAGACGTTAAATTTACTCGCCTCCAGTCGAAGGTAGAAAATGTCATATTATTTTGCAGTTCAAACTGCGAACCCCAACCCTGCCCTGAGAATGATTGTTTTTCCTCTATTGTGTGTACCTGACTTAGTTTCGCATCGGTTAGCCTCATCCGGAGTCTTTCATCCAGTTCCGCAAAAGGCATCGAGGTGACAATCACGGTTGATAATTCCGAGCTAAACCGATAAGTCAGTAACTGGTCGAGCTTTTCTCTGGCCCAGGCAGTATCACTCTGTACTCCCAAATCGTCCAGAATCAACAGTGGGGTATTACGCACTTGTTCGAACACTTCACTGAAGGGGGCTTCCCTCTCCGCTTTGAAAGTAGAGCGCAGACTATCCATAAGGTCCGGAGTGGCGACATAGAAAACCGGATACCCGCGACTTATACTTTCACCGGCAATGGCCGCCGCAAGGTGAGTCTTACCGGAACCGCTGGGGCCATTCAGGACAAACCATCCTACAGGATTATCAGCAAATATTTTTGCCGCTTCATAAATACGAGCAAATTGCTCCTGATGAACGGGATTACCGCTTCTTCCACCTTCTGCCAGGTTGTCAAAAGTATAGCGCGTCAGTGGACCGAGATTACTGTATCGCTGGAGACACGCCTGGCGCTCGTCATCGAGTTTTTCCCGGGTACAGCGACAGGCGATAACCCGACTGTAATCTGGTTTCCCGGAGGGGAAAAGAGGATGGACCACGCCGTTACCTTTACAAATAGAACAGGTTGAATTTAGCGAGGTTTCCCCTTCAGCGCCGGACCATGTGTCCGTATTTACCCTTGACATATTTGTCGGGGTCTTTTTTAGAATCTCGCTGATATGATCCATCACTTCTGCCCTCGGTTGACCAGCGCCCCAATATCGCTGAAATATAACTCCATTTACGTTTATTCTGATTAATAGCCTCTTTAATAGCTTCTCTTATCCAGCTCCTCGGATATACCTTCTCCGCATCACGCAGCTCTTCGGCAATCATCGGAGTCAGCATACCGATGTTCTGTTCATAAAGCGCAAAAATATCAGGCATTTTCTCCTTCTCGATATCCTTCTCGAGATAAACCTGCTCTCCGAGTTTTAACCCGCTCAACTCATACTCACCACGATTTATCTTTTCTACAATATCCCGGTTGTCTCCGGTATTTAGAAAATATACGTCTTCGGAAACTCCTGCTTTATTCATACTAACATGAAGAATAACGAACCGTTCGGTCGCCGACCTTAGAGCTTTCTTTAAAACCTCATCCGGTGATTCTGTTAGCTCTTTAAGACTGCTCAGCAGGCTAACATTTCCCAGCAACTCACCGTAGGTTAAGAAGCGCGGATGTCCCCGTTTACGATAAAGAACCGCCAGAATATGTAAAATTACCTTAAGCTCGTGAATGTCACTAATTTCAGATAGCAAACTACTGAAAAATATATTTGGTATTGGCGTAAAATCCATTTTGGCAGGAAAACCGCTAAATTGTCTCATAACAGACTCGGCTCTTTGTTTCCAATATCGGTACTTATATTCTCAAATCGTGTCAGGTTACGTCTGAAACGCAAGTTTATAGAACCGGTAGGACCGTTCCGGTTTTTGGCAATGATAATTTCCGCAGGCGGCGGGTACTCTTCTCCCGGATGGGCAGCTTCCCATTCTTGCGGGCTATCAGAGTAGTATTCATCACGGTAGATAAACAGGACAACATCAGCGTCCTGTTCGATACTGCCACTCTCACGGAGGTCGGCAAGATGCGGTTTGTGTGATGGCCGTGATTCCACCGCCCGACTGAGCTGGGATACGGCAATTACGGGGGCATTAAGCTCTCTAGCCATTGCTTTAAGATGACGGGAAATGTAGCTGATTTCCTGAACCCGGTTTTCTCCCTTCCCTTCCCCCTGCATCAACTGCAAATAGTCAACGACTACCAGACCAATACGTCTTTCAAAATCAAGCCTGAGTGCCTTACTACGCATCTCGGTAACCTTAACCATAGGTGTATCATCAATATATATCGGGGATTCAGAGAGTACACCGGTAGCTTCCACAATCCGCCTTTCTTCACCTTCCGTATGCTCACCAAAGCGCATGCGCCTCATATTGACTTCTGATTCACTGGATAACAGGCGTGTAACCAGGGAATCACGCGCCATTTCCAGACTGAATAGAGCCACGCAAGTATTTTGTCCCACGGCGATATTTCTGGCTATATTCAGTACTAGGCTTGTTTTTCCCATACTGGGCCTACCGGCGACAACAATTAGATCGGAGCGCTGGAATCCATCAAGAAATTCATCCAGCCCGACGAAACTAGAAAGTACGTATGGTAACTGAGTGTCGTCATCAGCTACTGGTTCCGTCTCAAAGTACTTACCCAGTACATCACGAATATGAGTCAGGTCATTACTGCTCCGCCCATGACGCAACTTGAACAAAATACTCTCAGCCTGACTGAGACTGGCTTCAATATCCGAGCTTGCTTCATAACCCACCGAGGAAATCTGATTACCGGCGCTGATTAACTGGCGCATGATTGAAAGGCGGAAAACGATTTGAGCGTAATGCTCTATATCCAGCGATGTAGGACAGATGGAGATCAGGTGACTCAACTGCGCTGCGCCCCCACACGACTCCAGCTTCCCCTGCCTGGTTAATTCTTGGGCAACGGTTATCTGATTAATCGCCTCGCTGCGCTGAAAAAGATCCACGGAGGCTTCATACATACACCGATTCTGCTCGTAATGGAAGTCTTGTCCCTGAAGAAATTCGGCAATCTTGTAAATAGCGGTGCCGTCTATTAATAACGAGCCGATTACCGCTTCCTCAGCATCAATATCATGCGGTGGTAACTTATCGCCGTTCACCCTGCTGCGCTTCCTCCTCTTTCACGTCTCTCTTATCTTCCGAAGCTACCTTCTCTTTCAACTCCATATCATCTTTCTACTCAACCAGTTCCTATTCTTTCACTTCTGTCTTATCTTCCGGATCCGCCTCCTCTTTCAACGCCGTATCCTCTTTCTTATCCACCGCCTTCTCACCCTTCTCCGCTACTTTCTTCGCTACTTTCTTCGCCTTTTTTGGTTTCTCTGCCTTTCTTTCTTCAACATCCTCAACGGTTTCCTTTTCCTCTGCTACCACGGTAACCTTTATCTTTGGCGTGATGTCTTTAGTCAATCTGATAGTAATATCATAACTACCAACTTGACGGATGGAATCTTCCATTCCTATTTTTCTCTTATCAATATCAATTCCAGCACTCCTGATTAACTCTTCGCAAATATCACTGGTGGTGATAGAGCCATATAGCCGTTCACTTTCGCCGGTTTTTGCCTTTAATACTAACTCTTTTCCTTCTATCTTTTTAGACAGTTCTAACATTTCGGCTTCATTCTGAACCTGCAGCCGCGCTCTAAGTTTAAGTTTCGCCTCTACCAAGGTAGAGACATGTGACCCGGCTAACACCGCCAACTTTCGAGGCAGGAGATAATTTCTGCCATAGCCGTCAGCCACCTCTTTTGTTTCACCAACCTTACCAAGGTTACTTATATCTTCCAGAAAAATAACCCTCAAGATACTCTCCTTTAGCAATTATTATACTCCACAAGACACCGGAACGAAAGTCTAATCTTACAATAATACTATCAACCAGTAATATATTTTTCAGCATATATTGCGGCAGCGGCGCCATCTCCGGCAGCGGTTATCACTTGCCGCGTCGAATTACTGCGTATGTCACCAGCGGTAAAAATACCGGGTATTCTTGTCTCCAATCTTTCATTGGTAACAATAGCCCCTAAATTATCCAGTTCCAGAATATCCTTCAGGTAATCCGTGATCGGCTTAAACCCGATTGATATAAAAACGCCTGCCACATCCAAAGTTGAGTCTTGCCCGATAGTCACGTTGCGAAGCCTGATATTTTTTACGAAATCCCCGCCTGTTATTTCCTCAACTATACTATCCAGCACGAATTCTATCCCAGGCTCGGAGAAGGCTTTTTCCTGCACAATTCGGGTAGCGCGTAGCTGGGCACGGCGATGCACTACAAATACTTTTGAAGCGAACCTAGTTAGGTGAAGCGCTTCCGTAAGGGCGGCATTACCCCCACCAACCACTGCGACAGTTTTTTCCCGAAAAAAAGCGGCATCACAGATAGCACAGTAGGAAACTCCCCTTCCAGCGAATTTTTCCTCTCCGGGCACACCCAGTTTATACCGCTGGGAACCACCGGCTATTATCACTACCTTGGCAACATATTCAGCGTCGTCAGTCTTGACCACTTTCTGATTTCCCTGGAATCCAATACCGGTAGTTTCCGCAGTAACTGTTTTCAACCCAAACTTTTTTGCCTGCTGGTGCATCATTTGGGTCAGTTCCATACCGCTAATACCTTCCGGAAAGCCGGGGTAATTATCTACGTTACCCGCATTTAATATCTGACCACCGACTATCCCTTTCTCAATAAGCAAACTGTCAAGTCTGGCTCTTGACGTATATATACCGGCGGTAAGCCCGGCCGGACCACCGCCGATAATAACTACATCAAATACATTATCAGAATTCTTCATTAAACAATCTCATATATCCCCTACTCAGACAAGAGCCTCTTCCAGTTTACGCTTTAACTCGGCTTTAGGCCTTAAGCCGACTATATTAAATACCGGTTTCCCGTTTTTAAAAATAATCAACGTGGGAATACTCATTATACCGTACTTACCGGCTACCTGCGGGCTCTGGTCGACATCCACCTTGGCGAAGGCTACCTTACCATCGTATTCTTTCGCCAGTTCCTCTACCAACGGTGCCACCATGCGACACGGCCCGCACCACTCTGCCCAGAAATCAACCAACACCGGCGTTTTAGACTGTAAAACGACGACATCGAAGTTATTCTCTTGAATCTCTATTGGTTTACTCATATGTCCCCTCCAATATTCTTTGTGCAATATTTCTTTCTGCGGTTACTTTTGCCAGACCAATTGCGTTCTTAATTGCTTTTGCCTGGCTACGACCATGCGCGATAATAACGTTACCATTCACTCCTAGCAGACATGCTCCTCCATACTCACTGTAGTCCATTCTTTTCACCCAGGAACCCAGTCCGATATCACGCAGCAAATCACGACCGCGGAGCCGATAGGCATTGGAAAATACATGCCCTATTTGCCGCACTGAACTGATAAAACTATCATTCAACCCTTCGATTGTCTTAATAACGATATTACCGGTAAAGCCATCGGTTACAATTACATCAAATGCCCTTTTCAGTAAATCCTGGGCCTCTATATTTCCAATGAAATTCAAACCTTTTGCCTCTCTCAGAAGATGGAAAGTATTTTGCATCAGTCGGTTACCCTTAACTTCTTCAGTCCCATTACTCAACAGACCGATACGTGGTAACTCAATGCCAAGAACATACCGACTATAAATAGCACCCATCTGAGCAAATTGAAGCAGATGGTCCGGCCGACAGTCGACATTGGCGCCGCCATCAACCAACAATGCCGGGTTACCAATGGCATCGAGGAAACAAGCTATCGTCGGCCGGTCGATTCCTTTGACCTTTCCCAGATTGAACAGAGCAGCACACAGTACCGCTCCCGTATTACCCGCGGAAACAAATGCTGAGACTCCACCCTTTTTTATAAGATTAATACCAACGACTATTGATGATTTTGGCTTGTTACGAACCGCTTTCATTGGCGACTCATCCGGCTCTATGGTCTGGCTGGCTTCAATGATGGTAATTCCATCCTCTTTCTGCAAGGAGCGACCTGCCAGCACATGAAGAATGTTTTTCCTACCCACGAGAGCAACACACACTTCATACTCCTGAGCCGCTTTTATCGCCCCTTTAACTATCTCATGGGGAGCATAATCTCCTCCAGCAGCATCAACGGCAATTATCATCTGGAAAATTTCTCAACTATAAATTCTATCATTTTCCCTTGAGTGCACTTTTAATGATCCCCTACAAAGTCTATCATTAATTAAACCACTAGGTACAATATTCTACTTCGCTAATGTCAAACCCCTTGAAATTACTGCACTGGTTATTCTTCTCACTTTCCTCGTGAATGAGCAAAGCGGCACCAATCGCGCCCATGACTTCGTGGTAAGCCGGAACGATAACTTCAACATTGAGTTCTTCCTCTAATGCCTTTACAATGCCCAAGTTAAAAGCAACTCCCCCCTGAAATACAATGGGAGAGCGGATATCTTTGCCCAAACCAACATTGCTCAGATAATTGCTAACTAATGACTGGCACAAACCGAATACAATATCCTCGGTCCTGTTTCCAGACTGCTGCTTGTGAATCATGTCTGATTCCGCAAAAACGGTACAACGCCCGGCGATACGTACCGGATTATTGCTTTCTAGCGCTATCCGCGCAAACTCCTCGATATTCATGTTAAGTCGCCGTGCTTGGTGGTCAAGAAAACTACCGGTACCAGCGGCGCATACCGTGTTCATCCCAAAGTCAGTTACCATCTCATCCCTGACAATTATTATCTTACTATCCTGTCCACCGATTTCAATAACCGTCTGAACTTCAGGGAAATGGTAAATAGCAGAGACAGCATGACAAGTAATCTCGTTCTTTATCAAATCAGCACCCACAAATTCACCTACCAAGTAGCGAGCGCTGCCGGTAGCACCCACGCCTGAAACTACCATGTCAACCGGTAGCTGTTTTCTTATTTTCTTTAACCCCCCCTGCACCGCCGCCAACGGCTTACCATCTGTGGTCAAATACAACTTAGCAACCATTTTATTACTCTCATCCAGCACGGCAAATTTGGTGGTCACCGAGCCGACATCAATACCTATATAGGCTTCCATACATTACCCTCGAAATTACGCTGTTAATATTCTCATATCCTATCTTGACTAACTCTCCGTCCCGAACTCCTCTTTGACTCTGGTTACCGTTTCATGGTTAGCCAGCAGATCAACCACCGTCATCGCCATCGCTTTAGCCGCATCGAGAAGTCCCTTAATCCCATCCTCAGAAACTGCCGCCGCGGCAAACTGCCGAGAATGAATCAAGATATCAGGTGGCGCTATCGCTACATAGGGATGAATACTGGGCACCTGATGGCTAACATTCCCCATATCAGTACTGCCGGAACTCCGCCCTGGATTAACTAAAAGCATTTTACGTCCCAGAGTTTGCATGTTATGCCCAAATATTTCCGCCAGGGTCATATTGTTGCGCATTGAAGCATAGCGCACTTCGCCCCACTTATACTTTAGTTTGACGCCACTGGCTTTGGCAGCCCCAGTAAAACAATTAATGACTTTATCTTTTAATTCATCAAGATAGTCATTCTCCTCAGCACGTATGATAAAAGTGCCAGCGCTGTGAGCTGGCACGATATTAGCCGCTTCTCCACCATCAGTAATAATACCGTGAATACGGGCTGAATCCTTAATGTGCTGTCTTAGCGAATTGATAGCCGTAAAGGACTGAATCAGAGCATCCAAGGCATTAATACCCGCTTCCGGCTGAGCAGCCGCATGAGCAGACTTTCCAATAAATTCTACATCCAATGTCTGGCAGGCAAGCGCTCTGGTAACAGCAATATCGACAACTCCCGGGTGCATTATCATAGCAATGTCCACACCATCAAAGGCTCCCCTCTCTACCATAATTGCTTTGCCTCCGTACAGCTCCTCACCCGGTGTGCCGATAACGACAACACTACCTCCAAACCTATCGACAGCCGCCTTAGAAGCAACTCCAGCGCCGGCAGCGCAAGCCGCTATCAGGTTATGACCACATGCATGCCCGACCTTGGGTAGGGCATCATACTCAGCCAGAATAGCAATAACCGGTTGACCATTTCCATAGCTTCCACAAAAAGCGGTTGGTAATTTGCAAATACCCTGCTCGACATTGAAACCGTTATCAGCTAAATACCCCGTCAACCAGTTAACTGCCTTAACTTCGTGGAAAGCAAGTTCGGGGTTGGAGTGTATTTTCAAACTGAGACTAATTATCTGCTGGCACCGAGTGTCAATTTCACCAACTACCTGACTCTTTAATTGCACAGTATCCAAACTAACCTCACAAAAAGGGGTTGACTCAATGGATATAGTATTATTATAACGTAATAAAAACGGAATTTCTATGGTTAGACCCACTCCTTTTCTGATTAAACCTAACTGTTCCATACTACCCTCTTCTCTATCACGCTCCGTGTTTGGTAACGCTACCAAGGTTGAATTAGTGATTATGGCGCGGAGGATTAAAGGGGTGAGGTTTGACCAAAATATGACCAACCAGAAATCTACAGAACCATACGAAACACAAGCAAACTGATACGCTTAAAGAAAATCCCAATCATTTCAATCGCAAAGCAACTTGCTTTTTAAGCTTAAGTGGTGTTATACTGGAATATCATCGTTAATAGCAGTGTAGTAAAGTGGGGAATACCCACTTTTTTATTACATAGCCAATAATATGGGAGGTTTAATCAGGATTGAAGAGCGATTTTTTACTCGCCATCACTCAGCTCTCTGCTGAGAAGAATCTACCAAAAGATGTTGTTTTAACTGCCGTTGAAGCAGCCCTGGTATCCGCATACAAGAAAGATACTTTTACAGTTAACCAAGAAATATCGGTTAAGATTAATCCAAATACTGGCCAAGTTGAAGTATGGGCAAAAAAAACAGTGGTTGACGCGCCCTCAGACACACGCACTGAAATATCGCTGAAGGAAGCGCGTAAAGTAAAGCCAGATGCACAGATTGATGACTCTCTTATGATAGAGTCAACTCCTCATAATGCCGGCCGTATCGCTGCGCAAACAGCCAAACAGGTGATATTACAACGCCTTCATGAAGCCGAGCATAGTGCCATATTTGAAGAGTTTAACGACCGAGAAGGCGAAGTTATTACCGGATTAGTGCAACGAGTCGAGCCCGGACAGATATTTATCGACCTCGGCAGAACCGAAGCGATATTACCCGCCTCAGAGCAGGTACGTAACGAACGTTACCGCATCGGGCAGCGCCTCAAGGTTGCCATTTTGCAGGTGATGCGGACGCCCAGAGGACCTCGCGTCGTGTTATCCCGTTCCCACCCTGATTTACTGCGCCAGCTTTTTGAACTAGAAGTCCCTGAGGTTTTTAACGGAATCGTAGAAGTAACATCGATTGCCCGGGAAGCCGGCTATCGAAGCAAGGTTGCCGTTACCGCCTTGCAGGAAGGGATTGACCCGGTGGGCTGTTGTGTAGGACTACGAGGTATCCGGATTCAGAATATAGTAAACGAGCTAAACGGCGAAAAAATAGATGTTGTCATGTGGGACACGGACTCATCCGTCTTAATCGCTAATGCTCTGAGCCCGGCTAATATATTAAGTGTCGAATTGAACGCTGAAACACAGGTGGCAACTGTGGTGGTTCCTGACAGGCAGCTTTCGCTGGCTATCGGCAAAGAAGGTCAAAATGCCAGGCTTGCTGCTAAGCTTTCCGGATGGAGGATTGACATTAAGAGTGCTTCTCTGGCTGAAGCCGAGGAAGTGGCTGAAAGCAAGCTGACTGAGGAAGAACAGGAAGAAACGGTAACCGAAGAAAAAGAAGAAACCGACACCACGGAGATACCGGTTGAACTCGAACCAACTCCTGATACTGCCGAGGTATCTGAAAGCAAAGATGCGAAACCTTTGCCAACTCCGGAAGAAACAGAACCGCCACCGCAGGTTTTGTTTGAGCCACCAAAGAAGGAAAAACCTCAGCTCCGTTTCGCCGAAGATATCCTGAGGCCTCAGCTCGTTAAGCCTTCGTCGAAAGTAAAGAAAAAGAAAAGGAAAAGCACCTACGGCAAAGAAAAAGCTGAAGATGGCATCAAGATTAAGAAAACGCGCCGCGGAGCAAACGAAACGATTGAAGAGGAGGATGACGAGGGTTATGAACAAGATGTAACGGCTGAGGTTGATGAGGTAAAGAATTATGAACAAGACTAAAGCTGTTCCAGCTAAACATCTACCATTACGAACATGTATATCCTGCCGGAAGACAAAAGAAAAGCCTGAGCTAATACGGCTGATAAACGGCTCTGACGGAAATATTGACATCGACAGCAATGGAAAGAAAACCGGACGCGGTGCTTACTTATGCCGTGAATTAAAATGCTGGGAGACCGCTTTGAATAGCAATAAGATAGAGTACAATTTACATTGCCGTGTCACACCCACCAACCGTGAACAGCTTGTTACAGAAGTAAAGCACATTTTACAGGGGGATATTAATGGCTAAAGTACCTGAGACGAACGATGCCACCGTGCAATCCGAAATTGAAGCAGACGGCAATGGTACTTCATCACCAGAAGTACAAATTATAGAAATACCTCATTCCCTGAGAGTACGGCAACTGGCGGAACTTTTACAAACCAATCCCATAGAAATCATCAAGCAATTGATGAGAATCGGTATTATGGCGAATATTAACCATGTCATTAATTATGAGACGGCAGCGGAAGTGGTAAAGGATTTAGGGTACGAAGCTCTCCCGAAGCCTCGAATTACTCAAAGGAAAACTGCTGCTGATAAACCAAAGCCCGATACCAAAGTCAAAGGAACCCGTAACCTGGAACCTCGCCCACCGGTGGTAACGGTTATGGGGCATGTTGACCACGGCAAGACCAAGTTACTGGACGTCATCCGGAAAACCAATGTGATGGATACGGAAGCCGGTAGTATTACTCAGCATATTGGCGCTTATCAAGTAACGGTCAACGACCAGAAAATTACTTTCCTTGATACCCCGGGGCATGAAGCATTTACCGCAATGCGAGCTCATGGAGCACAGATAACCGACATCACCATTTTAGTGGTGGCCGCTGACGATGGTGTCATGCCGCAAACCGTGGAAGCGATCAACCATGCCCAAGCGGCGGGGGTGCCTATCATCGTTGCTATCAACAAGATCGATAAGGAAAATGCCAACCCAGACCTAGTTAAGCAGCAACTAGCGGACGCCGGTCTACTCATTGAGGAGTGGGGTGGAAAAACCATAAGTGTTCCGATTTCCGCCAAGGAACAGACAGGCATACCTAACCTCCTAGAAAACCTACTATTAGTGGCGGAAATGGAAGAGCTAAAAGCAGACCCCTCACGCCCGGCTACCGGTGTTGTTATCGAGGCAGAGATGAACAAATCCAGAGGACCTCTGGCTACCGTCCTGATACAAAATGGCGCCCTAAAGCTAACAGACATCACCGTTGTCGGAACTACGTGGGGCAGAGTCAGAGCAATGTTCAATGACAAGGGTCAACGGGTTAAAAAGGCTGAGTCATCTACTCCAATTGAAATTCTTGGATTAAACATTGTTCCACAAGTAGGAGATATTTTATCCGTTCTTCCCAACGAACACCAGGCGCAGACACTAATTGAAAAACGTAAAGCAGATAGACATCAGGAATCTTCCCTGATGGTCGGTTCGCTAAACCTTAATAACCTTTTCGACCAGATAAGTACCGGGCAGGTAAAGGGTCTGAACCTCATTCTCAAGACCGATGTACAGGGGAGCATTGCCCCGATAAAAGACTCCCTAGAGCGATTATCAACTAACGAAGTTCAAGTAAAAATCATCCACAGCGGCACTGGTAACGTTGCCGAAAGCGATATCATGTTAGCCATTGCTTCCAAAGGCATCGTCATCGGCTTTGGGGTCGGAACCGAGGAAGGGGCGCGCCGGCTTGCCAGCACGAAAAAGATAGACATCCGTAACTATAACATAATTTACAGTATCGTGGATGATGTGGGCAAAGCCCTTAAAGGTATGTTGGAACCGACCTATGTTGAGGTTGTAGAAGGGCACGCTGAAGTGCGCGCCATTTTCTCGGCAGGTAAGGGGAAAAAGATAGCAGGCGCTTA
>CAYFHI010000013.1:0-22327 GCA_964342875.1 uncultured Dehalococcoidaceae bacterium | reverse complement strand
GCGAATACCAAGGAGGATGATGGATGTATCCGATATGTGTACCAGCTTCAAATACCGCATAACCATTTTGTGATTCATCCACCTTACGCTTGACTACATCCCGCAGAGATAAATGCATATAAAAAACCTGAATATCAGGAGATACATCAAAATATGCTTGCACATCGACGAACACCTTCTCGCTATTTAATGACTCCTCCCGGTGCCCTGCATCAAATCGTATCCTGTCCTCATGAAGAACCGCCTTTGCTGGCAAGTAAACTTTCACTAGTGGATTACTCGGCGCATAGATATACCATTTTTTGGGTCCTTCAGCGTGATTGGTGTTGTAATAATTAACAAATGGCATGAGCCGACTTACCCCGTATCCCATCTGCACGTGCGGGTCGACACTAAAAATAATATCAAAATCCAACGGCAAATGCGTAAAACCGTTGTATTCTAAGCTTTCCACTGTCTCCTGAAACATTGGTAATGGTCTGGGAGGACGAGAGTAACAAGACGAAAGCGCTCCTGGCACGAGTAATTCTGTCGGTGACGACAATTTCGGTGGTAGTGTAAGTCCCGATTCGGGTGTCGGATCTGATACAGATGCAGGCATTTCTGTCTTTGGTGGCGGTTTAAGTTCCGGTGATGGAGATTCAGGTACAGGCATTTCTGTCTTTGGTGGCGGTTTAAGTTCCGGTGATGGAGATTCAGGCATAGCTAGCTCACCAGAGCTACAGGCGCTAACCAAAGACAAAGATAAAAATATTACCGTTATCAGTGCATTTTGGAACTGCCTTCGCTGGATCATCTGACAGTGTAGCACGAATTCTCAACAAACAAAAGCCTAATACTTTTTGCCTATCCTACACCGCTCTACCCCACTTCCATAAACTATAGCTTTTCCAAATTAGGATTGATTAACTGTTTCATCCCAGCCTAGGAGACAAAGAGCGATATGGTATCGAACTCTCCGATTGGTGTCGTGGAAGACCCTTCATTAACAGCAGAACCCTTAGACGGGTAGCAATCAAGGCACCCAGATGGTCACTAACGCTAGCCGCTAGAATAATACAGTTATTATTCTTTACGCATGAGTACTTCTCATCCCTTATTTCAAGAAACTCCGTGGTACTAGTACTGATACCAGACTACTCAGCAATAATCATTACTTAGTCAATCGATAAATTAAAAATGGGGTTTCACGTGTAGAAACACCCCGTTTCTAGTGAATCACTAACACCTTCGGCAACATAAGGGAGATAGACACGTGTTCTTATTTTCGGAACATACTCAAATATTGCGCCACCCGCAGCGTTGAGTTATTAACTGAAATAGCTAGCTTATCGTTTTAACCAGATTAGCCATCTCAATAGCATTTACGCCGGCTTCAAAGCCCTTGTTACCTGCCTTGGTTCCCGAGCGTTCAATAGCCTGCTCTAGAGTATCGGTCGTAATCACACCATAAATAACCGGCAGGCCAGTGTCCAGCCCCACTTTGGCGATTCCCTTTGTAACCTCGGCTGAAATGTAGTCGAAGTGAGGCGTTCCTCCACGAATCACCGCGCCCAGACAAATAACTGCATCGTATTTTTTAGACTGAGCCATTTTCAGAGCAACAAGCGGGATTTCAAAAGACCCCGGAACCCAGGTAACCTCTATGTCTCCCTCGCTAACGCCGTGCCTGTTCAACGCGTCCTGGGCACCCTCCAATAACTTTTTGCTAAAAAATTCGTTAAAACGGGAGACAATAAGACCAAACCGCAACCCCTTGCCGAGTAGTATTCCCTCAAATTGTTTACTCATTTATTTTCTCCTTCTTCTATTCAAAAACCGGCCTATTCTTCAGTAGCTTCAGTTACTTCCAGCAAATGGCCCATCTTTTTCTTTTTTGTCTTCAGATAGTTCGTGTTATACCGATTTGGTGAGGCAATAATAGGCACTATCTCAATTACCTTTAATCCATAACTTTCCAGTCCGACCACTTTTTTCGGATTATTGGTGAGTAATCGTATATTATGTAAACCCAGGTCGGCCAAAATTTGAGCTCCTATCCCATAACTGCGCAGGTCAGGTTCAAAACCCAGCGACAAATTTGCTTCCACGGTATCCATACCTTTATCTTGTAGGGCATAAGCGCGAATCTTGTTATGAAAACCGATGCCCCGCCCTTCCTGTCTCATATAGAGCAAAACACCCTGCCCCTCCCGAGCGATACTTTCCAACGCCTGATTTATCTGCTGCCCGCAGTCACAGCGAAGGCTCCCGAATACTTCACCAGTAACACACTCGCTATGTACCCGCACCAGCACCGTATCCTCGGTAATTATGTCTCCCATTACCAAAACCATATGCTCACCGGGTTCGATATCGCTTCTATAAGCAATTGCCGTGAACTCGCCATGCACTGTCGGCAGCTTGGCTTCAGCGACTCGGTGCACCAGCTTTTCGTACCTATAACTATAGGCAATAAGGTCGGCTACACTCACCACCTTAATTCCAAACTTATCGGCTATCGCATGGAGCTGAGGCAAACGAGCCATTGAACCGTCTGCGTTTAATATCTCACAGATAACTCCAGCGGGATAGAGATGGGCAAACCGGGCAAGGTCGACAATCGCTTCAGTATGTCCTGCCCGTACCAGGACCCCACCTTCCCTGGCTCTTAGTGGAAACATGTGACCCGGCTGGACGATATCCTCGGGTTTTGTTTTCGGATCAACCATCGTTTTTACGGTCTGCGCTCTGTCCGCGGCTGAAATACCAGTATTCACCTCGTGTTTCGCTTCAATTGATACAGTAAAGGCTGTCGTAAACTTTGATGTATTTTCCTGAACCATCGGAGGAATGTTTAATTGATCCAACCGTTTACCGATGATTGGTAGACAGATAAGTCCTCTACCATGCAACGTCATAAAATTAATCGCCTCAGCCGTAATCTTCTCAGCAGCAATCGCTAGATCACCTTCATTTTCCCTATCTTCATCATCAACAATAATGACAAACTTGCCGTCTCTAATGTCATCAATCGCTTCACTAATACTGGCTAAACCCATATAATATACCTCTCAGTCTTAATCACGTCAGATCAGTTCACGGCAAAGCCATGCTGCTTTAAGAAATCAGTGGTTGTTCCGCTGGTGTGAGCCTGACCGATCTGCTCTACGTATTTGGCGATAATATCTACTTCCAGATTAACCTGAGCACCTACCTGTTTATTTTTTAAGGCGGTATGGTTCCTGGTATATTCAACCACTGAAACCTGGAAAGAGCCACGGTCTTTATTAACAATAGTCAGACTAATGCCGTCGACGGCGATAAAACCTTTGGGTACGGTAAAGCGCATTACCTCCGGAGGTGCTTCCAACCTGATTAGCAATGCTCCACCATCTGACGCAAAAGATACTACCTTGCCGATACCATCTACGTGCCCTTGTACCAGATGCCCGCCTAGCTGCCCACCGAGAGCCAATGGTCTTTCCAGGTTTACCTTATCCCCGACATGAAGCATCCCAAGATTAGTCCGCTTTAATGTCTCCGGCATGACATCAGCGGAGAACGAACCGGCATCAAAAGCGGTCACGGTCAGGCATGCTCCGTTTACGGCAATACTTACGCCGGGTTTCATTCCCTCCAAGACTTCATCGGCAGCGATAACCAGTCTCCCACCTCGTGCACCGATAATGTTACCTATCTCTTCAACAATCCCAGTAAACAACCTCCCCCCTCACAAAAACAGTCTAATTTATTACTATTCTAGCACCTCTTTCCCGAAAGGTGCAATATTTACCATATAACTCGAAACATTATCTGAAACCTCTCTTATAACTATGACAAACGTGAAAGGCCAACACATTCCATAGGAACTCAGATTCGGTATCCATTATCAAAAGCTACTTAATACCATACACCACCTGCACTGTCAGCCTGATTTCAGTTTCCCCAGGCCTGACCGGAGTAACAGATGCCGGTACCGGCTCCCTTACGGTGAAATATTCACGTGCGTAAGGAATAGCTCCACCCGTCTCATTGATATAGGTTGGCTCTCCCAGTTTAACGCCGCCTGATTGTGCCAATTGCCTCGCCTTTTGCTCAGCATCAACTATAGCATTTTCCCTAGCTTCCTTTTGATACGCAGCGGGATCATCAACCGTAAAACTAATACCGATTACTCTGATATTGTCTCCACCAGCTCTGACAACGATATCAATAATGCCCCCCGCATTCACTACTTCCCTTACCTTGACGGATGCCATGTTACTCACCCTGTAACCGACTAGCACTTCCTTTCCCTCAACCCGGTTTCGCACCGGGTAAATACTGAATTGCTGTGTTTTAATATCATTGTCAGCAACACCCGCGTTACCAAGTTCCCTAACCACCGCATCCATCGCAATTGCCGCCTGACTCTGAGCCTCGGCTACCACCATTGCCTGAGCTTCTATACCCAATGTCAATATAGCCACATCGGGAATTACAGTTACTTTTCCCTCACCGGCTACCCATATGCCAGCAGGCTGCTGACTGAAAACCAAGCTATCTCCATCAGATGAAGTGCCCGAAGATGGCATGGGCAAAACTTCACATCCGGTGGTGAGCACTGCCAAAGCTGCCACCGCCAAACTGAGAACAAAAGATCTTATTAACATCCTCTTCATTTAGTTGTTTCCCCGGCCGAATTATTGAGTTGATAACTACTCACCTAATCTACTGGAGAGTATATCCGATGCTACTCTCAAAATCAAGGAATCTCTATCAATATATAATGAAACGTATGTAACCGTCCCACAATAAATGGCAGAATAGATGTCTGAGACCGACCCTTTTCGGTTTACTCATTCGGCTTTTGACAATAGAGCAATGAGAGACTTATAATTATACTGGTCGTTATCTTCTGGAGGGCGCAATATTGGCAAAGGATGATACACTGAATCCGGACAGCAAGGAACAAGCACAGGATGTCAGCGTAATTATTAAACGATTGGATATGCTGGATGACCGTCTTGATAATATCGACTCGGTAGTATCCGCAGTCGTCGAACGGGTAATGAAGCAATCGATTGTGGTTAATTTAACCTGCTCAAACTGCGGCAAGAATATAGAAATCGCTCTGATAGGTACCGAGAAACCAAAACGATAAGGATAACAATAAGGAAGACATAACTTCTCAAACGAAGCTTATTGACTTGTCAATTCCTATCTGATAAAATGTTGCGGAAATTTAAACTATATCCTGCAATGGTAGCTGAATTCCGGACGGGGAATTTTTTTATGAAAGAAAGGGGTCGGCTTTCGACTCTTTACCTATATGTCCAAGTAGTATCAATAGTCAAAAAGTAATAATGGTAGAATGAATCATAGAAAATAATGGAGGATAAATATGGCAATTGCAACTAGAATCAACCAGACTAAACTCGGGTTATTCCGCTGGAGGTATGAACTAAGTATACCGAAAAAGCTGGCCCTGGCACTAGGCATGGCAGCACTCGTTGGCCTTGTAGCTCAAATCAGATTTCAACTTCCATGGACCCCAGTGCCAATAACCGGTCAAACATTTGCGGTGCTCCTGGCCGGCGTTCTCTTGGGCAGATGGTGGGGAGGCATAAGCCTAGCTATATATGGGGGTCTAGGTGCCATTGGACTACCATGGTTCGCCGGACTGTCAGGTGGTTTTGCCGTTCTTGCCGGGCCTACCGGGGGATACATAGTTGGTTTTATCTTTGCTGCCCTTTTCCTGGGTCACTTCACCGATAAGTATGTCAGGTCGAGAAGTTTCTTTAGTATGTTGGGACTCATGCTCTTCGCCAACTTTATCCTTATTTACTCTCCAGGACTGCTTCAACTTGGATTATGGTTTAAACTGGTACAAGGCCAACCCGCAACATTTATCGGTATTCTTACGATGGGGGCAATTCCCTTTATTGCCGGTGATATCACAAAGATTATCTTGGCAGCCCTTATAGTCAGAGCAGCGATGCCAAAACAGGCCTATAATGATGAGGTAGATAAAGATAAATGGGCGAAGTGGCATCTTCCTTAAAGATTCGCTCTCATCACCTAATGTGTATATTAGGCTTCCGCGGATTAGGGTATAGTCCGACATTTATCGACACAATGGGGAAAGTGGCTGAGAGAATACTCTCTGAGCCAACCCTCCCAATGACCCTTGTAGCCGAGTGTGATATTATCTGTGCCTCGTGCCCCCATAACAAAGAAAACAAGTGTTTGAAAGGGCCAAAACATAAGCCTAACGAAAAATATCGGGATTCAGAAGTACTATTAAGGCTCGGGGTTAAAGCCAAAACTCAAATAACGGCTGGTAAAGCCTGGAAAATGATAAAAGAAAGATTATCATCTAAGGACATGGCTGAAATTTGCCAGGGTTGCGAGTGGTTAGAGTTAGGATATTGTATTAATGGTTTAGAAAAACTAAAAACATGCTAAGTAGCGCAAAACTACCAACCCATTTTCCCTGAACGTACTGGGGCCTCTCTTGAAAATACGATACAATTATTATTGGTATTCAAGAAAAGAGGAGCTTGGTCTGCAGTGAAGTACAGCCGTTGTAGCTGAGAACTGACAGAAGATGGGTTTACGCGTATCAGGGTAAGCCCTACTGCGATGATTGCCTTATAGAAATCGGTTTGCATACCGGGATTTTTAACTATGGGCAACCTATTTAAGCATCATAGAAAAGTCAGGGATGAAGAGAATAGAGGGGCTCAGCGAATTACGAAAAAAGGTTGATGAGTTTATAAAGCACAATGGTAAAACAAGCAGAGAAGAGGTTATGAAAAACATCAGATTGAATGAAGCGGAGATGGATGCTCAGTTGAACCAGCTAATACACGCTGAGTTAATCAATGAGAAGGGGGAAAAGGGGAACCTATGCCTGCTGGTTGCCATCAACTAGCGATTAGATAATAGACCTGAAAGACACTCAGACTGCCGGGTGAGCCAAGCGAACGAACTAGCACCGGCAAGCAATACCGCCGCGCCGAAGTAAAACGCCATTGTGATGCTGCTCAAATCAACAATTGCGCCCGCCAGAACCGGCCCAATAGCCATCCCCAAGCTAAACGCTATACCGAACACGGCAAGGGTCGATCCCATACCGAATTTCCTACCTTCCTCCACGGACATTGCCAGCCCAGCCGGAAGTGAAATTGCGGCACTCAAACTACCAAAGATACTCAACCATAGCAGTTGCCAGAAATTTTGCGCCTGTGGAACCATAGCAATATAAATGACACCGATAAGAGTACCGATAATTACCAACGCTCTCCTGCTGAATCTGTCGGCAATTTTCCCGGCAGGAATCCCAAGTAGTGACGACAACAGCATATGAGCTGCCAGTAACACCCCGATTAATGCCGGTGTTATACCAATCATGGCAGCATAAAGAGGCAAAAAAACATTAAACCCCATCCTGCCAATACTGAATGTTAAACGAAAAGTGAATAATCCCTTTATCACCGCGCTGGAAATCATTTTCTTGAAAAATATACCATTACCTACCGTCGGCTTTCTGGTAGCAATACTAGGAAGGAAAATCACGGCGATAATGAAAGCCAGAAGATTTAGACTGCTCATAGTTAAAAAGGCAGTATTCATCCCGAATTGCTCCGTTAACACGCCGCCGAGTAACGGGCCGAAGCCAAAACCCGTGAAAAACGCAGCATTTGAATAACCCATCCATTTCCCTTCTTCACCTTTGGGAGAAAGATCACCGATATAAGCCCGGGCAATAGGTATAATCATACCGCCAGCTATTCCCTGGGCAAATCGAATCAAAGACAACTGATTAACACTGAACGCCCAAATAAAACCCAAGGATATAATGCCGTGTAAAAAAAGACCGGTGGAAATAAATCTCTTTCTTCCATGACGGTCGGATAACCTGCCAAAGATTGGCGTTGAGATAGCATTAGAAATGGCAAACCCGGCAAATATCGTACCCAGCCAAACTCCCGAAGCCCCTAGACTATCCGCATAAAGAGGTAGTAACGGAGCAATTATCCCGGAACCAAGCATCGAGGAAAAAATAGACAGCGCCAGGATGGGAAAGACTTTTTTAATCATAGCGAAACCTTAAGTATTATAGGTCTTTTCTTGTGATCTCAGCAATGGTAACCGAACCAGCTAACCGTATGATTGCACCCCGAACCCTTCACTGGTATAATATATAAGTTGGCGGGTAATATACTGAATTTTATCATATTTGCTAAAACTAGTGGCCACTACCGGATAAAAAGGGTGGTATAGAGCCTCTCGTCCCAATCTCGGGTGAGAGGCTCTCAATTTAGTCGGAGAAAACGTTATTTATGGTTCCAGAAAACGGGAAACCGGAAGACGAAAAGTTAGAGGTAATGCGGCACTCAGCGGCTCACATTATGGCCGAAGCAGTTCAGTCCATCTTTCCTGATGCAAAATTCGGCATCGGCCCGTCTATAGAAAATGGCTTTTACTATGACTTTGATTTACCCCGCTCACTTATTCCTGATGATTTACCCGTGATTGAAAGTAAGATGAATGAAATAATCGCTTTAAATCTACCCTTTACCCGGAAAGAAGTAGGCAAAGAAGAAGCGCGTAAGCTGTTTGCATCCCAACCATATAAGTTAGAACTTATTGATGAAATTACTGGTGAGCAAATCAGCTTGTATCAACAAAGCGCGTTTACTGATTTGTGCCGTGGTCCTCACGTTAAAACCACTGGAGAAATAAAAGTTTTTAAATTGATTAACGCTGCCGGTGCCTACTGGCGAGGTGATGAACGGCGTCCGATGCTGCAACGGATATACGGTGTCGCTTTTGCTACGGAAGAAGCGCTGTCCGAATATCTGAATAAACTTGATGAAGCTGCCCAGTGTGACCACCGTAAGCTGGGCAAAGCGCTTGAGCTCTTTAGTATCTATGAGGAAGCAGGACCTGGACTGGTACACTGGCATCCCCACGGAGCGGTAATACGCCGTGTGATTGAAGATTTCTGGCGGGATGAACACGTCAAGCGTAACTACGACATCGTGTACACTCCCCATATTGCCAAAGTGGGGCTGTGGAAAACCAGCGGACACTGGGACTTTTACCGCGAGAACATGTACAGCCCGATGGAAATTGATGAACAGGAATACGTCCTTAAACCAATGAACTGCCTAGGACATATTCTAATCTACCAGACAAGGCTACATAGTTACCGTGAACTGCCACTACGTTATGCGGAGCTAGGTACGGTTTACCGTTATGAACGCTCCGGAGTGCTGCACGGGCTGTCGCGGGTGAGAGGTTTCACCCAAGATGACGCCCATATTTTCTGCCGCTTCGACCAGCTGGAAGATGAAGTGTATGGGGTACTTGAATTAGCCCGTTTTATGATAGATACTTTCGGTTTCACCAATTACAAAGTGATGCTGTCTACCCGCCCTGAAAAGTATACCGGCGACCTGCTGGTCTGGGAAAAAGCGACAAACATTTTAAGTAAAGCCCTGACCCGTTCTGAAGTCCCCTACGATATCGACCCGGGTGAAGGCGTATTTTACGGACCGAAAATAGATATTAAATTTAAAGATACCCTGGGAAGAGCCTGGCAAGGTCCTACAATTCAGGTAGATTTTAACCTTCCCCACCGATTTAACGTTACCTATATTGGTGAGGACGGGCAGGAACAAATGGTGGCAATGGTACACCGCACTGTGTTGGGCAGCATGGAGCGCTTCCTAGGTTCCATTATCGAGCATTATGGGGGTGCTTTCCCTGTTTGGCTGGCACCGGTTCAGGTGAGAATCATCCCGGTAGCTGACCGTCATCTGGAATACGCCGACAAGCTTGAGACTGAGTTTAAAAATGATAGAATACGAGCGGAGGTTGATTCCCGTTCCGAAAGAATGCATTTGAAAATACGCCAAGCTCAGCTTGACAAAATACCGTACATGATTATAGTTGGTGATAAAGAGGCAAACAATGCCACGGTTTCGGTTCGCTTACGTAACGGAGAACAACTGACTGACCAGTCTTTTACCAGTTTTAAAGATTCAGTTACGAAAGACATAATTAGCAAGATAAAGACCTGAATGCAACCGTTAAATAATGTCTAAAACTTGCGTAAAGCAAAAGAATATGGTATAGTTGCTGTTCATAGGATACGTGTGATTGTAGGAGGTAAATAAGGACATAATTAAGAAACTACGTGTCAATGAAAGAATCGTAGCCAAGGAGATTCGCTTGGTGGGGGATAAGGGAGAGCAGCTAGGAATCATGCCCTTAAGCCAGGCACAGGAGACTGCGAGAAAACAAAATCTCGATCTGGTTGAAATAGCCCCCACCGCAGCACCCTCGGTATGTCGTCTCCTCGATTACGGCAAGTATAAATACGAGCAAGCAAAGAAAGAACACGAAGCGAGAAAAAGCCAGAAAGTATCACTTTTAAGAGAAATCCGAATGAGACCCAAAATAGGTCTTCATGACTTTGAGTCAAAGGCAAAGATCGCCAAAAAACTCCTCACTGACGGCGCCAAGGTCAAGGTAACAATAATATTTAGAGGGCGTGAAATCACCCACCCTGAACTTGGACAGAATTTATTGAAACGGATGTCGGAATCGCTGAGCGAAGTCGCTTCAATGGAAAGACTACCGGCGATGTACGGCAGACAGTTGAATATCATCCTGGCACCGGTAAACACCACAAAACCCAGGTAAAAAAAAGAAGTGCTAGAGGAAGTTAAAAATGCCAAAACTTAAAACCCACAAAGGAGCCAAAACACGTTTCCATATTACCGGTACCGGCAAAATATTACGAACCAAGGGCCCTAAAAGCCATTTACGCCGGAATAAGGCCAAACGTGTCAGGCACCTTTTTGATAAGAAGGTAGCACTAAGCCCAAGTGACACAAAGAGGATAAAAAGGCTCATACCACTTGGAGTTGGTTAACAACTAGCCAGGAGGAATCGTTTTTTGCCACGAGTTAAGAGAGGTACCACCAGACACAACCGACATAAGAAAGTACTTGCCATGACGAAGGGGCAGAGGGCAACCAAACACTCCCTTTACCGACGGGCACATGAGGCGATGCTTCATTCATTGAATTATGCTTATATTCACCGCCGCGAGCGAAAAGGTGATATGAGACGACTCTGGATTTTACGGATAAACGCCGCCAGCCGATTGCAAGGACTAACGTACAGCCAATTTGTACATGGTTTAGCAAAGGCTGGTATTGAGATAAACCGCAAAATGCTGGCAGATATGGCAGTTAGAGAACCGGAATCCTTTGCCAATCTTGTAACTCTCGCCGGAGGGAGTCCTGCTAAATAAAATCCGGGATTTTTCGTTCTACTCACCATATTCCCCTCCCTTCGACAAAGGGAAGGGGAAATTTTTTAAGAGTTTTTAGCATACCTATTATGTCTTATAAAAAACGCTTACCTTGACCCATTCCGGAACAATACCCTATAATTCGAAACGACAATGTTACACAAACTTGATAAATTACAGTCAGATGCACTGGCAATACTGAAGAGCATTAATAATCTTCAGGAATTGGAGGCTTGGCGGGTTCAATACACAGGCAAGAAAGGCTCTATCACCACAATTCTGCGGAGTCTGGCAACATTACCTCTGGAGGAAAGAAAGGCGATTGGCGCCCGGGCTAACCAAGTCAAGATTAACCTTGAGGATAATGCAAAACATAAAGAGCAGGCTCTCCGCACAGCGAAATTATCCTCATCCACTGACAAAGACACTATCGACATTACACTACCCGGTCGCCCATTTCCTGTGGGTCATTTACACCCTCTAACCCAAACACTCGATGAAATATGCGACATATTTATTTCAATGGGATTCCAGATGGCGGAAGGTCCTGATGTAGAATGGGACTATTATAACTTCGAGGCACTGAACATACCCAGAGAACACCCCGCCCGTGACAACATGTCGTCATCGTGGATTGATTCCACGACAGACAGTGGCGAAATGACAATGCTGTTACGAACCCACACCACATCAGTCACAGCAAGAACCCTGAAAAGTATGCAGCCCCCGATAAGGGTAATCGAGCCGGGCAAGGTTTACCGTTACGAAGCCAGTGACGCCACCCACGTCCCGATGTTCCACCAGATTGACGGCATCGCGGTGGACAACAGGATTACTATGGCCGATCTCAAGGGGACGCTATATGAATTTGCCCGCCGTTTCTTCGGTGAGGAAAGAAAGGCACGCTTCCGCTGCGACTATTTTCCTTTCGTCGAACCCGGCGTTGAAATGGCGATTGAATGCATCGTCTGTAACGGTGGAGGCTGCCGCCTGTGCAGCAATAGCGGCTGGATAGAAATACTAGGCGCCGGCATGACCCACCCGCAGGTGCTCAGGCGCGGTGGTATCGATCCCGATGTTTACAGCAGTTTTGCCTTTGGTATCGGCATCGACCGCCTACCCATGCTCCGCTATGGCATCGACGATATCAGGCTATTATACGGGAGTGACCTCAGATTTCTGAGACAGTTCTAGAGTTGAAAAGATGAAAGTTCCAATCAATTGGCTCCGCGAATATGTAGATATTACCCTACCTCCAGTTGATATTGCCGAAAAACTGACATTGGCGGGTATTGAAGCTAAGGGAATACAACCCATCGGCAGCAACTGGGATAATATTTTTATCGGTCAATTAGTGGCGGTTGACCCCCACCCCGATGCCGACCGCCTCCGCTTAGTCACGGTTGATTTAGGTATCGGACGGCAAACCGTGGTCTGCGGAGCCTCTAACCTGAATCCGGGTAATAAGATTGCCTTTGCCCGCGTCGGCGCGCAACTTATCGACGGACACAGCGGCAAAGCATCCGTTTTAACACCGGCAAGAATACGGGGCATCGTCTCTGAAGGCATGGTCTGCTCAGAAAAAGAGCTAGGCATCTCAGATAACCATGAAGGCGTCCTGGTTTTAACCCCAGAAGCGCCCATTGGGACACCACTGTCTGATTTTCTGGGTGATACTGTTCTGGATCTGGATGTAACTCCCAACCGACCCGATTGCCTGTCCGTCATCGGTATTGCTAGGGAGGTTGCCGCCCTGACTAGTCAGAATCCACATATTCCGGAAATAAGCTACGAGGAAACGGCATCCCCCATAGAACAGCAAATATCAATCGAAATCACCGACCCCGACCTGTGCGCCCGGTACTGCGCGAGTCTGGTTACCGGCATAAAGCTGGGCGAATCCCCAGCGTGGATACAGGAGCGTCTTCTTACCTGTGGTATGCGCCCGATTAACAACATTGTCGATATCACCAACTACGTTATGCTGGAATACGGACAGCCCCTTCACGCCTTTGATTACGAAAAAATAAGGGGGAAGAAAATAATTGTCCGCCGCGCTACCGGTGATGAAAAAACCGTAACCCTAGACGGTACTGAACGTGTCCTTTCCTCAAGCACGCTTGTCATTACCGATGAACAGCACCCCATAGCCATTGCCGGAGTAATGGGCGGCGCTAATAGCGAAGTAACCGAAGCAACGACTTCCATATTGCTGGAATCAGCCAATTTCAAGCCATCAAGTATCTACTACACCGGAAGGCAGCTCATCCTTTCCAGTGAAGCTTCAATGCGATTCGAAAGGGGTATTCGCCCTGAACTGACCATACCCGCTCTGAAACATGCCACACAGCTTATTTTGCAGATTGCCGGCGGTCAAGCCTCTTGGGGAATAGCCGATCTTTACCCCGGCAAACGCAAGCGTAAACTGATACCACTTTCGGCGGATGAGGTGAACCGACTTCTAGACGTTAATCTTAGTCTCGACCAGATAGCCGGTACATTAAATTCTCTAGGATTTAATTGTCAGGAAACCGGCTCGACTTCTGAGATACGAGTTACTGCTCCCTACTGGAGAAGTGATATCAAACTAACGGTAGACCTTATAGAAGAGGTAGCCCGCGTTATCGGCTATGATAAGATTCCGGTAACCATGCTCAGCCAGCCACTACCCCGATACATTCCGGAGCCGATCTACAATCTCAAGCGAAAGGTTAAAAACTCGCTTGTTGGCTATGGCTTCCAGGAAATAATTACCTATTCACTTACCAGCTTTGATAAATTAAACAGGCTCATGCTGAAGCCACATCCTCTGAAACCAATGCCGCTTCGCCTGGTTAACCCGATGACCGCGAGCCAGGAGTACCTTCGACCCAGTCTGAGAGACAAACTCCTCAGTGTCTTCTCAGATAACCGCAAACACGAAGACGGGGGTATCAGGCTTTTCGAGGTGGGCAAGGTCTTTCTACCCATACCGAAGGGTCTACCCGCTGAACCTGAAGTACTGTGTGCCGTACTGGGCGGAACTAGATTGGAAAAATCCTGGTCAGGAGCATCGGAACCTCTTGATTTTTTTGATGCTAGGGGACTAGCCAAAAGCCTCCTGCACTGTATAGGCATAGATGCCAACTTTGAGCTAGGCAAAGACGAAAGCCTGTGTCCTTCTCGACAGGTTGCTATAATTATCGATAATGTCCCATTAGGTATTCTCGGTGAGTTTCACCCGAAAGTGCTGGACGCCTTTGAAATAACGGAACCAGTTTTTCTATTTGAAATCAATATAACGTCACTCTCAGGATCTACGACCGCCCATAAATTATATCGACCAGTATCCCGATACCCCGACACCGTCAGGGACATGGCGCTCGTTGTAAATACCGGCGTAAACCACCAAAGTATCGCGGATATCATCGACAGCTTTTCACTGGTAAGCCAAGTAGACCTCTTTGATGTATATTCCGGCGAACAGGTTCCACCCGGTAAGAAATCACTCGCCTACCGAGTTGTTTATCGGTCACCAACCCATACGTTAACCGATGAAGAGGTCAACAAGATTCAAGAGAAGATCATTAGTAAACTATCCAAAGAACTGGGGGCTGTTTTACGTTGCTGATGATAACTTCATAGAATGAAGCAGTAATATTATCCCGTCACAATCTCTTTAAGCCTGGCGGATATTTCCTCAAGCGGTACCAGATCAGACTCTTTCTGTGAACGCCGTCTCAGTTCTACGCTGTCTTTCTCCAACGTGCGCGGGCTTACGGTCACCCTAAAGGGGATACCCAAGAGGTCGGCATCGTTAAACTTGATTCCCGGTGAATCCCGCCGGTCGTCAAAAAGCACTTCCAGACCCTCTGCTCCAAGCTCCGCATACAGGTTTTCAGCCACATCAGAAACTCTAGACTCCCCCCGATACAACGGGCAAATATAGATATGATAGGGGGCAATCGGCAGTGGCCAGACAATCCCCTTATCATCGTGGTTCTGCTCAATGGCCGCCGCCATTAACCTACCCAGACCGATACCGTAACACCCCATGATTATAGGACGGGCAACGCCGATTTCGTCGATAAATATAGCGCCCAACGCCTCACTTAAGAACGAACCCAGCTTGAAAACGTGTCCTACCTCGATACCATGCGTAGACGATAATACTCCGCTGCATCGCAGGCATTTTTCACCCTTCCGTACCTGAGCAATATCTACTACAACTTCTGCCTTAAAGTCCCTCGGGTAGTTGACATTTCTGAGATGGGTTTCCGGTTTATTACCACCGGCTACAAAGTTTGTCCCCAACGTTACCGAGTCGTCAGCAATCAGTTTAATATTATGTAAACCGATTGGCGATGCTGCCCCGGCGATAATACCAGCACCCTCTACTTCGGTTTCGGTAGCCAAGCGTAACTCTGCACACTTGAGAGTATTTTTCAGCTTTACTTCGTTAACCTCAAGATCGCCCCGAATGACCACAAAGGTCAATGCCCCATCAGCGATATAAAATACCGCCTTAATGGTATGGCTCGACGGTACCTTCAGGAAAGTGGATACTTCTTCAATGGTAGCGACGCCAGGCGTGGCTACCTCCTCTAAGGGCAACGGCGCTCCATTATCTGTCTTATCCTTCACGCTCTGCGCCTTTTCGGCATTAGCCGAATATTCACAGCCAGTACAACAGATAACTTCGTCCTCTCCACTTTCCGTGATAACCATAAACTCGTGTGAGTCCTTACCTCCAATAGCACCACTATCAGCTTCAATAACGAGTACTGGAAGACCGCAGCGTACGAAAATATTACGGTAAGCCTCCAGCATCCTGTTATAGCTCAAGTCCAAACCATGCTCATCAACATCAAAACTGTAAAGGTCTTTCATAATAAACTCGCGTACACGCAGCAACCCACCTTTGGGACGAGGTTCGTCGCGAAACTTGGTCTGGATTTGATATAGAAGCTGCGGCAGGTCACGATAGCTCTGGACATTACGGCTCACCAGTTGCGTTATAACTTCCTCATGGGTGGGACCTAGTACCAAACTGCGCTCACGGCGGTCAGAAAGGGTGAAAAGCCCTTTCCCGAAGGAACGATCGCGTCCTGTTTCCTGCCATAATTCAAGCGGTTGCAGCACTGGTAGGCTAAGCTCGTGACCGCCAGCGCCGTTCATTTCCTCACGGATAATGTTTTCTATCTTTCTGAGTACCCTCCATGCCAGTGGTAGATATGAATAAACACCAGCGGCTAGCTGGTTCACCATCCCAGCTTTTAATAATAGTTGATGGCTGACCGTTTCCGTCTCGGCAGGTACTTCTCGAAGTGTCTTACCGAATAGCTTTGATACACGCACGATTTACTCCTCTTTAATATTATCGTAGCTCAGTAGCCAGCCCGTCAATCTGAGTCTTAATCTTACTCAATTCCGCTTGCTGTGCCTTAACCAGTCCCGATAGCTTGTCGTGTACGGCTTCCAGCTTATCCGCTGTATTCTGGCTGGTTGCCCGGTTATGTTCCTCAACGACTTTACGGTCTTCATCGACTATCTGGTTGTGAATAGCCACCCTTGTGTTATATTCCCAGACCAGCTGATTATTGTCTTTTATCTTGGCGGGATTGTCAAAAAACCATCCCCGGTAATAGAGCGGGTTCTGGTGCTTTGGAACGACATAGCCGGCGGTTGTCTCCAACGCCAGGTACTCTCCGGAGACTACCTCGGCCATTACCCAAGCATGGTCGGACTGGAGGATATCTCCGACAGCTACATCAACATTCCCGATGACAACTATCCCATTAATCCCCTGTGCTTTGAGCATATTCCAAACTTCTGAGGACATGTCGGAGCAGACAAACATGTCCCAGGTACTATACACGTGTGTCTGATGATAATACTCTATGATATTTTCCGCTGTCTCCGCGGGTGTCCCCCCGACAAGTTCATACTGATCCTTCAAGTTTATGATTTGATTCTGCAATTCGGCAATCTTTGCCTCCGCGGCTTTAATCTCAACGTCAACAGTGTCGCTTTGCTCCACCGGTTCGCTGATTTGTATCTGTAGTTCCCTTTGTAGCTCTGTAATCCGTGCCTGTGATTCACTCAGTTGGGCATTTACCCGGTCATATTCCACCTGGGGAATTCCACTACTGCCACTACTGCACCCCACCAGCACTATTGACAAAATTACAACACATGGGACAGCCAGTCTTTTCATTATATTCTACTTCACCCCCTGTATATCTCTGATAAATCATTATCATTCTAAACCCCTCACTTCTCTCATCACCTTCTCCACAAAATCCTTTTCCTCCACTGTCCCCGCCTTTTTACCTTTCTTGAACAAGACGGCTCTTCTTTTGCCGCAGGCGATACCAACATCGGCGTCCCTAGCTTCACCGGGACCATTGACCACACAGCCCATCACCGCTACCTTTACGGTCTTATCAATCTTGGATAGCTCTTTTCCCACCGCCTGGGCTAATTTTATAATATCAACTTCTGCCCTCCCGCAGCTGGGGCAACTGACCAGGACGGGTCCATGCTGGCGCAGATCAAGACTTTTCAAAATATCATATCCGGCAGTTACCTCTTCCCTAGGGTGTGCCGTTAACGAGACGCGTATGGTATCGCCAATACCGAGAAAAAGTAGCGTACCAATACCAATCGCACTACGGATAACCCCAGCTCCGAGCAAACCAGACTCCGTAATCCCCAGGTGTAGAGGATAAGGCACTTTCCGGGCAATACTCCGATAGGATTCAATCGTAGTCGGAACATCAAAAGCTTTCAATGAGATTTTAATAAGGTCGAAATCAAGGCTTTCCAAAAGCTTTACCTGCTCTAAAGCAGCCGTCACCATCCTCCGGGCAATGCTCCATCGTAGATTAATGGTTTTAGGCAAACTGCCAGCGTTGACGCCAATGCGGATGGGGACACCCCGTTCTTTGGCCGCCATCGCTACCGCTTTCACCTTGTCCGATTCGCTGATATTACCCGGATTCAAACGCAATCCGTCTACGCCAGCCTTGAGAGCCAACAGAGCTAGCCGGTAATCGAAATGAATATCGGCAATAAGCGGTATCGAAATACCTTTTTTTATCGATGCCAGCGTACCGGCGGCTTCGGCATCAGGTACCGCCACTCGTACCAATTCGCAGCCGGCATCTTCTAGTTCTCTGATTTGTCTGATAGTTGCCGGTATGTCACGAGTATCCGTCTTGGTCATCGACTGCACCACGATGGGAGCGCCGCCACCTACCACCACATTACCAACCCGTATCGGTTTGCTAATTCGCCGTTTACTCATGGAATAATGCTCTCCCCGGCAATAATACGTAAAATATCCTGGTAGGTTATCAGCACTAACACCCCCATCAGAAGAAAGAAGCCGATAAGGTGTATCATCCCTTCGGTCTTGGGCGGCACGCGCTTACCCCGACGCACCCATTCCAGAAAGACAAATGCCGTCCTGCCACCGTCAAGCGCCGGGAGCGGCAGCATCTGGGTTATGGCTAAGGCAATACTGATAACAGAGGTAAATTCCAGAAGCGGCGCAAATCCTACCCTAGCTACTTCGCCGGTCATCTGGACAATACTCACCGGACCCACCAGTTCCAGGGGCACCGTCCCCACAAAGAGACTGATGATACCATCCTTGTATAAACTGAGGGTTTCACCCAGAGTAACTACCCCTCGAGGTATTGCCTCCCAAGGCGGAAAGCTTTTTCTAACGACAGTCTGGTTTGCCTCGGCAGTTTTAATATCGATTTTAATGCCAATAGCGCCCTCTCCCTGAGGTGGCTTCCATCTCGGGATTATCTGTAGCGACTCTGTGGCTGCGTCACTGTGTTTTACGAGTACCGTAATTTGCTCACCAAGATTGAGTTGGATAGTCCGTAACAGTTGCACCGTGTTCTGTAGCGACTTACCGTTGATACTCAGAAGCGTATCCCCCGGCAACATACCCGCCTTAGCGGCTGGTGAATTGGGTGCAACATCGATCACCACCACCGGTTCCGTTACTATATCGTGGGGAACCATAAAAGCCATTGAAAACAGGAAAACCGGCAGCACCAGATTCACCAGTATACCACTGTTGAGGACTAGAAGTCTGGCGCCAACACCTTGCGCCGCCAGACTTCTAGGGTCGCTGGGGTCTTCTTCGCCGGTCATCTTGTTAAAGCCGCCAAACGGTATCGCGTTAATTGAATAAAGCGTTTCCCCCCACCTGATACCGAATATACGCGGCGGGAAGCCGAGTCCAAATTCCTCCACCCTGACGCCTATAGCCTTGGCGCTAAAAAAATGCCCCAGCTCATGGGCGAGGATAATCAGCGACAGAACAACCAGTCCTACTAATATTGGAGTCAGCATGAGTAACCACCTTTAATAAATTGCTGAGCCTGCTCTCTAGCCCACTCATCCGCCTCAATAATTTCCTCGATTGACGGGTGACTGATTGCTTTGTGCTTTTCGAGTACTCGCTCCACCAAACCGCCAATATCGACAAACCGTATGCGCTGCGCCAAAAAAAGCTCTACCGCTACCTCGTCGGCGCCACAGAGCACTGCCGGATAGGTGCCTCCCCTTTTCCCCGCTTCGATAGCTAACTTAAGACAGGGAAATAATTCTAAATTAGGCTGTTCGAACGTAAAATTACTGACCTTTCCCCAGTCAATTCGCGGAAGCTGCGGGTTCAGGAAACGTTCCGGGTAAGTCAGAGCATACTGAATCGGTAAACGCATATCCGGGCAACTCATCTGGGCTTTTATTGAGCCGTCAACGAATTCCACCATCGAATGTATAATGCTTCGCGGGTGAACCAGTATTTCTATTTTATCAAAGGGCACCTTGAACAACCAGTGGGCTTCAATAACTTCAAGACCCTTGTTCATCAGCGTCGCCGAATCGATGGTCACTTTTTCCCCCATCCGCCACGAAGGGTGATTTAACGCCTGCTCAACCGTTACCTTTTCTAACCTTTCCCGTGAATAGTTGCGGAAAGGACCCCCCGAAGCGGTTAAAATAAGGTGGGCTACTTCACTGATTTCACCACTAAGGCACTGCCATATGGCGCTGTGCTCGCTGTCAACAGGCAGGATTCGAGCGCCGCTTAATTCCGCCTCGCCAGTAATAATCTCCCCTGCCGTGACCAGCGATTCCTTATTGGCAAGAGCAACATTCTTACCCGCTCTTACGGCAGCCAGCGTCGGCTCAAGCCCTACCCTGCCGGAGACAGCGATTACTACGGCGTCTACTCGAGGATGACAGACAATATCCTCAGGTGCCAAAAACTCGGAGCCTGTGTATTCAGAATGGACACGTACTTTTCCCTCCGGTTCATTATCCCTAGAATAATAGATAAATTCCGGTTTGAACTCGTTAATTTGCTTATCAAGTAACGCGTGATTCTTCCCGGCAGCCAGCCCGACAATGCGAAACCTGTCCGGAAAGGCACGGACAACTTCAAGTGTCTGTTGCCCGATAGACCCGGTCGAACCCAGCACGGCCAACCGCTTTAGTGATTTACCCATAACTCATTTTATCATACAATAATTACCCGACTTAAACCATTCGACAGCACGAATCCGGATACCAGTGATTTTAGATAATAGCTCATGGACAGAAAAGACCAACCCGGAGACTTCATCCCGGTTGGGACTACTCTCCGAATCCCTCGGACAGACGGATTACTCCACCTCAATGCTACGAGTATTTTTACTCTTATCCGATTATATGAAATCTACTTTATCCACTCCCGGCGGCACTGCCCGGCTGTATAGCCACGGCTCCTCGGTTATGGGCGCGGTGGCGTCAATTGACCATTTGTAGGTATAAATCGGAGCCCGCGAAATTGCTTCGGGTGCCGGCTCAACCGGCGGGATTATGATAATATCTCTATCCGGTCTGACTCTGGTGGCTGTCGCCCACTCCACCTGAACCGGGTCATAGACGTCAATATCCTCATCGACGACCACAACATGACCGACCGCCTGAATCGCCATACCCGCAATCGAGTAAATAATGTTTCGCGGCGTCGACTCTATCCTTTTGTGTATACTTACTACCAGGTGGAAGTTACAGCAGCCGCCAACGGTCAGGTTCAACCCGCGAATATCATCGGGGTAGGGTACGACGCTGGCTATCGTCTTGTAGATTAACGCCAGATATGCCCATTTCTTGAGATAGTGGTTTTCAGTGGGCACCATACCGGTTGCCATGGCATGGTATATGGGGTCTTTACGCATGGTGATTGCGGTAACCTTTATGACGTGACCCTCGAGTCTGGCATCGTTTTCCCGACCGACAAACTTACTCAATGAGATGTAATTACCCGGATACTCACCAAAGGGACCGTCAGGAATTCTTTCACCGGGCACGAAATTTCCTTCAATTACAACCTCAGCATCTACCGGAACGTCAACGTCTATCGTCTCACACTTAACCACTTCGAACGGCCGTCCGCGCATCGCGCCGGCGATTTCAATCTCATCCACACCTAGAGGCACCTTTATCTGGCTAGCTAAGGTTAGCGACGGATGCACACCCATTACGGTAGCCACGCCCAGACCCTGACCCTTTTCCTCAGCGGCTCTTATCATCTTGTCCAAGTCGAACATTTGCCCCACTGTTGTGGAAGTCGTGTTTTTGTTTAAAGGCATTCGCCTGAGAATGGTAACATTCTGTGCGCCGGTATCTGGGTGACGAGCAATATCCACACCGGCGGTAATATAGGGCCCGGCATCATGTTCGCAGTAAGTGGGGATGGGTAATTTGCTTAAATCAACGTCATCCCCCTTAATAATAACATCCTTGACCGGCCCGGTTTTTACGTGAACGGGCTTGACACGCTGACTTTCAAAGTCAAGATAACGCTTCATCATTTTATTCTCGTCTTCCTCAATTTCCAGAGCGAAAGCGGTCAATCTTCTGGTGCCAAAGAGGCCCCCCACTGCTTTCCAACCGGGGTGGCCTTTTATGTTCTCATACAGCAGTGCCGGCCCATTGTTATCGCAGATTTTCCGAATGCCGGCGGCGATTTCGAACTTG
>CAYFHI010000012.1:0-22623 GCA_964342875.1 uncultured Dehalococcoidaceae bacterium | reverse complement strand
TTTCCTCATAATCAATAGTCAGAGGTAGAAAATTCAACCCTTCGCGTGGCTGTTTATCAAAACAGGCTGTCACCAAAACCACTGTATCTCCATAACGGACGGTAACGGCAGCATTTGCCTGATCGGCGAGCTTCCCCACCTCTATAATAAGATTCCTTCCTCCAATGTTATGCTCAAATTTCTGCGATTCTACCAATTGAAACTCCCCTTTTATCTTTACTTACGCAGCCCGAGTTTTTTAATCAGACTATTGTAACGGCTTGCATCCTCACGGGTGAGGTAGGCTAAGAGTCTCCTTCTTCTCCCCACCAGCTTGAGCAAGCCACGCTGCGTGTGATAATCATGCTTGTTGACTCTCATATGAGCGGTAAGCTGTTTTATCCTCTTCGTTAATACGGCTACCTGAACTTCGGTCGAACCCGTGTCGCTTTTATGTAGTCGATATTCATCAATAATACCTGTTTTTATATCTTTATCCAAATCATACCTCACTGTCCATTATTACCTTATTATAAAAAGATTATACAGTGAATTATAGCACAACACGTGCTATCTGTAAATTTATGCATAGCTGAGATATATATTATCCTTGCTCCATTTTTCTCAATACAACATACTTAAAGGGAAACCGTTACGGCTGCATCCGTTCACTGGACAACTACGCCACCCAATTAGTATAATCAAATCAGTGGTTAATATGATGCCATTTTAAAAGTAAACTGTAATGAAAATTGCGATGAATGATTTACCACGAATCGGAATTGCTCCGAATTTACCTTGCAGCGTTTTCTCAGTAGATAATTGGCTGAAAAAAGAGGCTTCCGTCCCTTATGAAATGTCTCTGACAATTTACGTAAACAGCAAAGAGTTAGTCAGTATTTTATGTACCCCAACCAAGCTGAATTGCCTAGTCCTCGGTTTCCTGTATTCGGAAGGTATCATCACGAATATGAATGAAATAACCAGCATGCGGATTTGTGATGATGAACCGATCGCCGATGTCAGGCTAAGCACCGAATTCAACGCACCGACAGGCCGAACTCTTACCTCGGGATGCGGGGGCGGTGTTATCTTTGAAAACAAGCCACCGAAGATAGAATCAGACATGGTGGTTTCTCCGGAAGAGGCGCTATCATTATTAAAGCAGTTGTATCACCAGCAAGACCTCTACCAGCAAAGCGGGGGCATTCACAGCTCTGCTCTTTGCGACCGCAAGCAATTACTGGTAGTAACCGAAGATATCGGGCGCCATAACACGTTAGACAAGATTATGGGAGAATGCCTGTTGCGGAACCTGTCAAGCAAGAATGGTATCTTATTGACGACAGGACGCATATCTTCGGAAATGCTATTTAAGGCAACCAGAATGGGATCCCCGGTTATAGTTTCACGGACCTCACCAACGGAGCGCGCCATCTCACTAGGCCATGAGCTGGGTATTACCGTTGTTGGCTATGCCCGAAACAATCGCCTAGTCGTCTTTTCCGGTGAGGAGAGATTTTCAATAGTTACCCCCATTAAATAAGAGTAGTGAGAGATTACTGCGAGGAGGAATGTGATGCCTCATTTTGGAGTGTGGGAAATCGTACTTATCCTAGTTGTTATCCTGATAGTTTTTGGCGTGGGGAAATTACCACAAGTTGGCGGAGCCATCGGTAAAGGGATCCGCGCCTTTAAAAAAGGGCAGCAGGGGGATGACAGCGAGGAAGCAGAGAGCCGACTACCTAAAAAGGCGGCACCGAAAAAATCGGTAAAGAGCTAAATTATTTCTTCACTATCACAACCTTTGATTTGCAAACAGACTACCGCCGCGTTTCCTCAAACTCAGGTTCCGGATTTATTAGGATTTATAAATGGGATTTTTCGGCATAGGCACCGGTGAAATACTATTAATAATTGTTGTGGCTTTGATAATATGGGGACCCCGAAGGTTACCCGAAATAGCCAGAACAATGGGGAAAGCAGTACGCACTTTAAGGAAAACGACTTTTGACCTTACTAACGCTGTAACCAAGGAAATCGATTCCGAAGAAAATGGATATTCACACCAACCCACCCTGAAGTCGGATAAACACACTAACGTTAAACCGCCATCAACCGCAAAGAAATCCCTAACCAAGCAAAAAGCATCAAAAAGAATAAATCGAAAGAGACGCCAGGATTAAAATGAGTGATGGTGGAAAGAACCTGTCTGTCCTCGATCACATTAATGAATTACGCACCCGGTTAGTCAAGAGTGTCATTGCTGTCGCCTTGGGAGCAGCTATCGCCTTCATATTCCGTGATTATATTATCTATTATTTAAAGTTACCGGGAGGCGAGTTCTATCCCCAAGCAATCCAAATGATGGAGATGATGAGCATCTACATGAAGGTAAGCCTGGCCACCGGAATAGCATTGACCTTACCGTACCTAGCTTATCACGGCATCATGTTTATTTCCCCGGCTCTTACCCAAAAAGAAAGAAAGTACCTTTACCTGGTACTTCCCTGGGTAGGTTTTATGTTTATCGCCGGAGTTGCTTTCGGCTATTTTATCCTGCTGCCGCCGGCCATACGATTCCTGCTTGGCTTCGGCAGCACTGTAGCGGAGATCCAGCCTACCATAGGTAGCTATATGAATGTCGTTACACGGCTGTTATTGGCTATCGGCTTTGTCTTTGAGTTGCCGGTAATAACAACCTTCCTGTCACGCATCGGTGTAATTAAACCGAAATGGCTTTCAGACAGAAGAAAGATAGCAATCATCTTTGCTTTTATCCTCGCCGCCCTAATTACGCCGACCTTCGACCCGATAAATCAGGTCCTAGTTGCTGTCCCGCTTATTGTTCTGTATGAATTGAGCATCTTGTTATCCAAACTTGTCTATAAAAAGAAAATTGATGAAGAAGCACCGGTGTCATCACTGGCAACATAGCACTATGATAGAACTAGTAGGGGAGCGGATAGGTCCTGGTGGGCTTCGCGGACTTCAAATCCGTTGGGGGGCAGTTACGCTGTCTTCGGTGGGTTCGACTCCCATGCGCTCCCGCCAAGTATCCTGCTTAACACTTTGCTAGCTTCCCGCAGAAAAGGCCACTCACTCAATATTTCTATGCAGGTTACCTCAAGCGGTCTCAACAAGTAATAGGCCCCAGTATCGCCGGGCAGGACATAGCCCTCTTCCTTGATACTCTCCAATGCAGCAATGGAGATAAACACGCATACTTCAGCGCTTTGAGGGCTTTCAAGTGTAAAAACTATGGAAGTGTTCATAACCTAAAGGTTATACAACCGTAGATCAGTTCTGATTTCGCTTGGTACCCGTTATATGACGGGACTAGGCCCTTTCTAAGGTTTTTACGAATGAGGAGGAGTAAAGGAAACTTCACGTATTCTAGACCACAACACGCTTATGAAAAGGCTTCGCCTCTCTCATATCAAGTTTCCATCCGGGTTGTTTTGGAGAAGAAATAAAAAATAATCGGCTAGTATAGCACACGTTCGTCACCAATCCGGCGGGTCACTCTCTTCCCATCAAGATGCTCCAGGAAAGCCTGCGCGTATTTCCGACTGTTCTGAAACATATCCCTCACCTCCGCCAGGCTTACTTTACCATGCTCCTTCAGGTACGAGGTGACTTTTTTCAGCATCTGACTATAAGCTGAAGCCGAAAACACCACGCTTTCACAGACCTTTACCACCTTACCTTGCTCTATAAGCATATTCAGCAAATCAGGCTCCGGGATGCTTTCACCAGGGGGATTGAAAGGGCTATGTTCAAGCGATTGCAGGAAAGTATCGATATCTGCTTTTTGAGTTGGGCTCAAGTTTATTCTATGAGTAGGAAGATGAACGACGGCTCCGCACTCGACAACAACTTCCCGATCGACAAGTTCCTTAAATGTTACCGCCACGTAGGGCCTAAACTTCAACCGACTGCCCAGTTCAACTTTCGGCATCCCCGGTCGTGCCGGAAACCGGCGATGATATTCAGAAAGGATTTCACCGACTTTTTGGGTAAGCTTCTGCCAGTCGGCAGAAGACCACAGTAAACGATGTTCCCCATCGCCAATAGCAACTATTTTATTCTGCCCTAGGAGAGAATCAACCGCCGATCGAATCTCATCAGCAGAAAGTTTCCCTCTAGCAAGCAATGCTGATAATTCTAGTGGCTTTTCCAGCAACGCTATGACGATCTCTTCTGCAGTGCCTTTTTCCCTCGCCGTTAAGTTCTGAATAACATCGGCGCTAAAACGCCGGAGTCGTTTAGCACGGGAATCAACGATTTCACCCCCACCCAGCGTCTCCATTGGCGAACGTATAATAAACCGGTCGCCATTAATTACTACAATCGATTTATCCAGCAATAATTGCGCCCAAGTGGTTTCCCCCGGATTAAGCTCATCTCCTTCAAGCAGGCGAACTTTAGCCATTACCTCCGAAGCCCCGGTATGAAAGCTTACAAAAGCATGATATATTATACGATGCTGTATATAGGGAAGAAGATGGAGCTTGACTACCAGCAATGTCGTTGGTTTCAGCCAGCCAGGGGTAGTCAGCACATCTCCTCGTTGCAATTGGGACGTATTAACACCGACCAGATTGGCAGCTACCCGACTGCCCGGACTTGCCGTATTGACACGTGATTTGTGTGTCTGTAATCCACGCAGACGTGATTTCAACCCTACAGGAACAATCTCCACCTCTTGTCCCGTGGATAGCGAACCGTCAATCAAAGTTCCCGTAATTACAGTCCCGGACCCGGCAATAGTGAAAACCCGGTCAATTGGAAGCCGGGGATGCCCGGTGTCTTTCCTCGACTCTGTGGTTTCGAGAAGTTTATCAATTTCCAGAACCAATTTTTCCAGCCCCTCTCCGGTTTGCGCCGACACAGCAACAACCGACGCGTTGGATAACGTAGTATTGACAATTATCTCCTCAATTTCCATCCTGACTAGGTCAAGCAATTCATCATCCATCAGGTCCTTCTTTGTGATGACGACAATGCCCTTTTGCACACCGAGCAAATCCAGAATAGCCAGGTGCTCCCTAGTTTGAGGCATCACCCCTTCATTAGCCGCGATAATGAGCAGAACCAAGTCTATACCGCTAACACCCGCCAACATGTTTTTTATGAACCGCTCGTGGCCTGGGACATCGACCACTCCCACTTCCCGCCCACTGGGGAGTTGAAACCAGGCAAAACCAAGGTCAATGGTCATACCGCGTTCTTTTTCTTCACGCAGCCGGTCAGGGTCTATGCCAGTAAGAGCGTGCACTAGAACCGATTTACCATGATCGATGTGTCCAGCAGTACCCAGCACATACATAATATCTACCTTTTACTACCCGGGAATCTGGTTACACTTTTATCGAAGCGGCGATATCCCTCAATGACTTGATAACAGTTTCGTCCTCTTCGGGGAGCACGGTACGTGGGTCAAGAAGAAGAACTCCTTCGCTAATCCGCCCGATAACCGGTACCTCCTGATGAGACATCATTCTGTATATCTCTAAGGCTACGTTTCGTTGTTTATGCTTACTCTCACCACCAATGACTATCAATTTCGTGGGCAGTGTACCACCGGGAAGACTGCCGCCTCCTATCATCGTCTCACCCGGTATCACCCTTGCTTCCCCCCCCAGAGCCTGCTCCCACCACTTTACCCGACGGTCAAGTTCCTCTATAGACATTGAAATCATACGCCATACCGGTATTTTAGTTGTTGCTTCTCCCCTGAGGTAGTGAATCACGGTAGCAATCAATCCCGCCAGACTGACTTTATCAATCCGTATGGCCCGTACTAGAGGATGCTTCTTCAGCCGATTAATGAGCAGTTTTTCACCGACAATAATCCCTGTCTGGGGACCACCCACCAGTTTATCACCGGAAAAGAAGGTAAGTCCGGCGCCAAGCGCCACACTATGCTGCACCGTTGGCTCCGGTGCAAGTCCGAATGACGCTGTATCCAGAAAACAACCGCTGCCTAAATCATCTAACACGTTAATTCCACACCGTTTTCCAAGCGCTACCATCTCTTCAAGGCTAACTTCACTGGTGAATCCCACCAATTTAAAGTTGCTGGAATGTATGCGCATTAGCCCAGCTGTACGCTGGTTAATCGCTGCCTCGAAATCGGCAACATAGGTACGATTGGTCGTCCCGACCTCAACCAACTTGGCTCCACTCTGGCGCATCACGTCAGGAATCCGGAAACCGCCACCGATTTCAACCGACTGGCCCCGGGATATTACTACTTCCTTCCTTTTCGCCAAAGCCGTAATTCCAAGCAGCACTGCCGAAGCATTATTGTTTACCACCAGTGCTGCTTCCGCCCCAGTAAGCAGGCACAATATTTGCTCGATTTGGTTGTGACGCGAACCCCTCGTACCTTTATCCAAGTCAAACTCCAAGTTACAGTAGCCATTTCCGACCTCATCCATAGCCTGTAGCGCCTCCCGACTGAGCGGCGCCCTGCCCAGATTAGTATGCAATATGACCCCAGTAGCATTAACCACTTTACGCAGGTTAGGCTTTTCTAAAGACTTTACTCTGGCACATATATACTCAATAATATCACCTGCCGGACGACACGATTTACCGCCGGCGATTGATATTCGCTCGAATTCCAACTGCTCTCTAATCAGTTTCAACAGCAGGTCGTGTGGATATGTTTGTGCCAAAGCCACAATATTCTCGCTGGAAAGAAGGCTGTCCACGCTAGGAAGATTACGATATTCCGTTTCCATTCAAAACATTTTATACGATGTTTGTATTCACTTGCAAAATCAATACCCAAACTATTTACTAAATGGTAATTTTATATCATAAATATATTTAAATTATTTCCGAAAGTCTTGACAAACATTTCACGACTATGCTATTCTTGATTAAGTTAATTATTTTAGTTAACAATAGAATGAAACGATGAAACTTTCCACAAGAGTATTGTACGGCACCAGAGCGCTGCTTGATTTAACCCTGCAGGATAGTAAAAGACCGATTCAATTAAAGGAAATTGCGGCAAGGCAGGATATTTCCCTTCATTATCTCGAGCACCTGATTGCACCGCTAATAGCCGCCGGGATTATAAAGAGCACCCGGGGCGCTCGCGGTGGCATACAGTTGATTAAGAATCCCCAGAACGTAAAACTAAGCGAGGTTACCAACCTTCTCGAAGGCTCAATATCTCCGGCAGAGTGCGTTACCAACCCGGAAAGATGCTCCCGTTCCGAGCTTTGTGCTACTCGCGACGTATGGACTAAGATGAAAACAGCCATGGATGGTGTTCTGGCATCAACTACTCTCCAAGATTTAGCCGAACAGCAACAAGATAAGGAACAAGCGAAACAGATAATGTATTACGTCTAGGGTTAGAGAACAATTATTACGTGTTTATGAGAGATTAGCTATTATGATTGACAGGTATTCAAGACAGACCATTTTCCCGGGAATAGGTAAAGAAGGGCAGCAAAAATTGGGCAAAAGCAGCGTAGTAATTATCGGCTGTGGAGCACTGGGAACTGTCATCGCCACCTGCCTGGTACGCGCCGGGGTCGGCAGAATAAAAATCATCGACCGGGATTTTATTGAATATCATAATCTTCAGCGTCAGGTGATTTTCAGCGAGGAGGATATTAAGAATAAGCTGCCAAAAGCGATTGCTGCTGAGCGTTATCTCAAGAAGGTAAATTCGTCGATAGAGATTGAGGGAATAGTTGCCGATGTTAACTACGCCAATATAGAAAGATTTATCACCGGAGCCGATTTGATCCTGGACGGACTGGACAACCTTGAGACCCGACTACTCATAAATGACGCCTCATTGAAGTCTAAAATCCCGTGGATCTACGGTGGCGCCGTATCTACTTCCGGGATGACCATGAATATAATACCCGGTGAAACCGCCTGTTTCCGATGTGTCTCCCCCACCCTGACCCATCCCGGGCCAATCGATACCTGTGACACTGTCGGCGTCATCAGTCCCACCCCAATAATCATCGGCTCACTCCAATCTACTGAAGCCTTAAAGATACTGGTTGGAGCCAAGGAAAAAAATAAGGCTCTCATCCTTATCGAGATATGGAATGATACTTTTTCGCAGATCAAAACATACCCACGGCCTGACTGCCCGGCATGCGATGGTAAATATGAATTTTTAGAGGGTCAGTTCGGGATAAGGACTACCACACTATGCGGTCAAAATGCGGTTCAGGTCTTAAATCCCGAAGTTCGCGGCCTTTTGCTTAAGGAACTGGCGAAACGCCTTGAACCTCTGGGAGAAGTCAGCCATAACAAATTTATGCTGCGCTTTGCAATTGATAAACAGGAAATGGTAGTTTTCCCGGATGGTAGAGCCATAATAAAAAATACTCTGGATGAATCAGCAGCCAGAGCTTTCTATACCAAGTACATCGGTGCATAGGAGAAATGTATGATTTACCTGGATAATGCAGCAACATCCTGGCCCAAGCCGGAGAGCGTTTACCGGACTATGGATGAATTTCTGCGAAATAATGGCGGCAGCCCCGGCAGAGGTTCTCATAGCATGGCAACCGCCGCCGCCAAAATAATTGAAGAGGTCAGACTGCTCGCGGCGCGCTTTATCAACGCACCGGATAAAGACCGAGTTGTTTTTACTTATAATTGCACGGATTCGTTGAATACCGGACTTAAGGGATTATTAAAACCGGGCGACTATGTTATCACTAGCTCCCTTGAACATAATTCAGTAATGCGCCCCTTGAGAAAGCTTGAGCAGCAAGGGGTTAAAGTATCAAAGCTTTCCCCCGACTCAAATGATGATTTTATCTCTCCGCAGGACGTTGAAAAAGCCATAACCGGAGAGACAAAGCTAGTAGTAATGACCCACGCTTCCAACGTAACCGGTGTTGTTCAACCGATAGAAGAGTACGGGGCAATTACCAGACGTCGTAATATTATTTTCATGGTGGATGCCGCCCAGACTGCGGGTAAGTATCCCCTTGATGTTCAGGACACTAATATCGATTTACTAGCTTTTTCCGGTCATAAAGGTACGTTTGGACCATCCGGCACCGGTATCCTGTATGTTGGCGAACGCGTGAATCTCAATTCATTGCGCGAAGGCGGTACCGGCTCCCAATCAGAACTGGAAGAACAGCCATCAGAACTCCCTTATAAATTCGAGTGCGGAACTCTGAATACCGTCGGCATCGCCGGACTCGGCGCCGGATTAAAATACATATCTGCTGAGGGTTCAGCAAAGATACTAGCTTATGAAGAATCGTTACTTAACCTTTTGCTCGACGGCTTATTACATATCCCGAAAGTAACCGTCTACCGGACAAAAGACGTTTCAAAGCAGGTCCCTATCGTTTCTTTTAATTTTGACGGATCTATCCCGGGGGAAGGGGGAGCACTCCTTGATCAAGCATTTGATATTAAAGTACGTACCGGTCTTCACTGCGCTCCGTCAGCACATCGGACTTTCGGTACCTATCCTCTCGGAACAGTGCGGTTGAGCCCGGGTTATTTCAACACGGTTGAAGAAATTAACTTTACCATTGAAGCTATTGATAAGATTGCTAAGTCGAAAAAATTATAAAAATAAGGAGGAAACATGGAAAAACTAAGATACAAGACAATGGAAATACCGGAACTTACCCGTGGTATCGCCAAGGACTCCACCGAATTAATCGGCAATACACCTCTGGTAAGATTGAATCGGGTACCCGGAGTTGTGGGAGCAGAGGTAGTGGCTAAGCTGGAATCCTTTAATCCTCTGGCTAGTGTAAAGGATAGGATAGGTGCCGCTATGATTGTAGACGCCGAAGACAAGCGTCTTATTACCAAGGACACCGTTATCGTAGAACCCACCAGTGGTAATACCGGCATCGCTTTCGCTTTTGTTTGCGCTGCCCGTGGATACCGACTTATCCTCACCATGCCAGATACGATGTCAATAGAAAGACGACAGCTTTTATCCATCTTCGGGGCAGAGCTAGTGCTAACCCCCGGCTCTGAGGGAATGCCGGGAGCAGTGAGAAAAGCGGAACAACTGGCAGCAGAGAACGCAAATTACTTTTTACCGCAGCAATTTAATAATCCGGCAAATCCAGAGATACACCGACTGACTACCGCCGAAGAGATATGGCGTGACACTGCAGGTAAAGTGGACATATTAATCTCTGGTGTTGGCACCGGCGGCACTATTACCGGAGTAGCGGAAACTATAAAAGCAAGGAAACCGCAGTTCAAGGCTATCGCAGTTGAGCCGGTGGATTCTCCGGTACTCTCCGGAGGAAAACCGGGGCCGCATAAAATCCAAGGAATCGGAGCCGGCTTTATACCCAATGTACTGAGAACGGACTTAATTGACGAAATTGTTAAGGTTTCTAATGAAGATGCTGGAATTATGGCAAGAAGACTAGCTAAAGAAGAAGGGATTCTGGGGGGCATATCCTCGGGAGCGGCTGCTTGGGCGGCAATCGAAGTAGCCAAACGACCGGAAAATAAGGGCAAGCTCATTGTCGTTGTGTTACCGGATACCGGTGAGCGTTACTTGAGTACATGGCTCTTCCATGACCTTTATTAGCAATGGTGTTGATTAACACAATGAATAAAGAAAGTGAATAAGAAATCTGGCAAAATTACTTAAAAGGGGTGATATGAAAAGTTGGACGCAAAACTGAGACGAGAGTCCCGCCGACTTAAAATGGACTTTACGGTATTAAAGAGTGGCGGTTTTATCAAGCAGACCCAGAAAGACCTCTTTACAGTGAGGTTAAGATGCCCGGGAGGTAAATTAACTGCGCAGCAGTTGCGTAAGGCAGCTGATATCGCAGTGAAGTACGGGCAAGGCGAGGTCCATACCTCCTTCCGACAGTCGATAGAAATACCGTATGTCAATTACGAGTACTTTGATGCCATAGCGAAAGATGTAAAGAAGATAAATTGGGCGATTGCTTCCTGCGGACCCCGCATCAGGGTGCCTATTGCCTGCGCCGGATGCACTTGGAATCCCAATGGTATTATGGATACTCAGGCGATGTGCCTAGAGGTAGATAAGCGCTACTTCGGCATCGAGACCGGGCACCACAAATTTAAAATATCCTTCTCCGGATGTCCTATAGATTGCCCACGAAGCAGGGAGGCAGACTTGGGCTTTCAGGGGATAATTGAACCTAGTCTGGTCGCTGATATATGTAATAGTTGCGGACTCTGTATCACTGTTTGTGAGGAGGACTCCCTGTCACTGGTGGACGGACTCCCGGTAAGGGATGTCAGCAAATGTATCTATTGCGGCGACTGTGTAATGATCTGCCCGATAGATGCCATGATAACCGCCCGAAAGGGATGGCTCGTCCGTGTGGGTGGTAAACATGGCAGGCACCCGCTGTATGCCTACGAGATAGCTCAGTTCGCCTCCGACGAGCAGTGTCTTACCCTTATTGAAAAAACAGTTGCATGGTATCAGAGTAACGGAGAGGGCAAGGAAAGAATCGGCGCTACAATCGGTCGTCTGGGCCTTGCTAAATACATCAATGACGTTGCTCGACCATTATCACTGGAGGTGATTGAAAAGACGGAAGATAGAAGGAAATTCTGGGCTAAAGGTAATCTGTATAGCTGAGAGTACCGTTTACGATTGCTTGAACATTATCAGCCTTAATATTATAAACAGGAGGATATAAAAATGGAAGAAAAAGTAAAACATGCCAAAGAGCTAATCAGGGATGCCATAAAGAATTACCCCAGAGTAGCGGTAGCCTGCTCATTTGGCAAAGACAGTATGGTCACTGTTCATATCGCCAGAGAGGTAGACCCGGATATCAAAATATTTTCAATAATGACCCGTTACAAACCACCGGAGACATTTGAATATCTCCGGGCGATGAACGAAAAAATAAACCTCAGGACGACCGTCTACCTTGTAGGTGATACTATTCCCGCCGTCCTCCACGACGATTCAATAGACGTCAGGTTGTTACCGGCTAAAGAGTTTCAACAAAGAGAAGCTGACATTAAGACTAGCCGCGGCAAGGAAATTTACGAAACGGAGCCGGATGAATGCTGCCAGTTTCTTAAAGTAGAGCCAACCAGAATAGCCGTCAGCGGTTTAGATGCCTGGATAACCGGTTTGAGAAACACAGAGGGGAGAACCAGAGAAGATTACCAGGAAATAGAAGAGAAGGGTAGGCTTATCAAGATAAACCCGATACTAACCTTTACCGAAGCCGAAATATGGAAATACATGGCCACCAAGGGTATTGAACCACATCCCTGGTACCGCCTTGGTTACCGGTCTCTAGGCTGTGCACCATGCTCAAATCCGGGGGGTGAACTTGAACGAGATGGCAGATGGCAGAATACCAGCAAATGCGGTGGCGAATGCGGCATACACACACAACTGCTAAAGTAATAAATAAGGATAAACTTATGGAAAACGAAAAGAAAAAAATTGGCCATAAATTAAGGGTTTATGACGATATAACCCAGCTAATCGCCAGTCCGGAAAATCCGACACCACTGGTCAGACTGAATAAAGTAAACCCGAATAAGGACTTTCCAATCTATCTAAAGCTGGAAAGGTATAATCCCTTTGGTTCCGTTAAAGATAGAATTGCCGGTGAAATACTGGCAGCCTTAAATGTGGAAAACAAAACGGTTGCAGAACCTTCATCGGGCAATACCGGCATTGCACTAACCTGTATCGCTAATGCCCGGGGAATACCAATAGAGATTACCGTGCCGGACAAAATCCCCGAAGAAAAGAAAATAATGCTTAGATTTCTGGGAGCCAAAGTGACGGAAGCGGATGATGCCCTCTGCCCCTTATTTCCTACCGAAGGAGCCAGAGGTATAGTTAACGCCCTGGTAAATAGCCCGGCAACCAGAGATAACTACGTTAGCCCCAACCAATATGAAAATCAACTAAACGTTCAGGCTCATTACCGGACTACCGGCCCGGAGATATGGAGACAAACGCATGGTAAAATCAAGTACTTCTTTGCCGGGTTTGGTACCTGCGGCACGATAACCGGCGTCGGTAGATACCTGAAAGAACAAAATCCGGAAATACAAATTATCGGGATAGAACCCTCCTCCGCAAATCACAAATTGCCCGGCATGAAACGAATCACCGGGCTGGATGAAGAGTTTGTCCCCAAAATCCTAGATTGGTCTGTAATCGACCGGACAGAGCAGGTAACAGACGAGAACGCCTATAAAACCGCCACGGCGTTAGCCAGAAAAGAGGGGATTCCGGTAGGCCCCACCACGGGAGCGATACTCCATACCGCCCTGCAATACGCCAAGGCAAAAAAGGGGTTAGCCGTGGTAATATCACCGGATGATGCCTTCAAATATACCAGTTTTTACAAGGACATTCTGGAGGAGGAAACGGTTGATATTAGAAAAAACGAATATGACCTGTCTGATTTAATCTGCCCGCTATCAAATATTAAAGCGACTGAAATAATAGATAATCTGGACAATGGGGAGACGATAAGAATAATACTGGGCAATACCGACTCCCTGAAGAACGTCGCGCAGGAGCTGAAGGCCAGAAATATAAAACCGGACTTTGCAAAAGAGTCTGAAAATAGATTTGTACTGACAATCACCGGATAGTTAAATCACTGCGGAACACGCACTAAAATAATTCTGAATATATTTGGACGGATTCTGAAAAATGATTGCGAGAGAGAGTCACAAGAGAAGTATCGCCAAAGCGGCAACGTGGCGGATTTTTGCTACTTTTGTTACAATGATAGTTGTTTACATCTTTACCAAAGAATTAGTCCTGTCAGCGGGTATCGGTATTGTTGATACGACAATCAAGATATTTGGCTACTACTCACACGAAAGACTCTGGGATAAGATTAACTTTGGAAGGAAGAAGATTAAAGAAGACTACACTATATAAACGAAAACTGAGGAAACTGAACAAACCGGAAGAAAGTCTCCATCCTGTTTGATGACAATAAATAACATGGCCGTGGTGTAAAAGTTCATCATGTTCGAACGTTTGAAGGAAGATATCCAAACCGTTTTTAAAAAGGACCCAGCGGCAAGAAATATTGCCGAAGTGCTGTTATGCTATCCGGGGCTACACGCCCTGCGGTTTCACCATTTTGCTAGTTTCTTATGGCGGCACAACTTTCGGCTGTTTGCCCGGATTATTTCACAAATTAATCGCTTCCTCACTCTCATTGAAATTCACCCCGGCGCAAAAATCGGACGCCGTCTCTTTATCGACCATGGTGCCGGAGTTGTCATCGGAGAAACGGCTGAAATCGGCGATGATGTCCTTCTCTACCAGGGAGTAGTTCTGGGAGGAACCACTCTGGAAAAGAAAAAACGTCACCCGACCCTGGGTAATAACGTGGTTATGGGAACCGGCTCTGTCGCGCTTGGTCCTATTACCATTGGAAATGGTGTCAGGATCGGCTCAGGTTCGGTAGTAATCAAACCGGTACCGCCCGGAGCCACTGTCGTCGGAATTCCGGGGAGGGTGGTAACCGATCGCCAGAAACACTTGATGGATTTAGAGCACGGTAAATTACCAGACCCCGTAGCTGAAGCTATCAGGGTGATGCTTAAAGAACAGAACAAACTGGAAGAACGCCTTGAAAAACTTGAGATATCCAGCGATATAGCTTCCCCAAAGGATGAGCTAAAACAGAAAAGAAGCAAGATTGAGAAGGAATTCAGTCACGGAGAGGGAATATAAAGTAGGTGTTTATCAGGGCAGGAGTCTTCACGATAGATAAATAGATTAGAGAACCTGTACATACCAGCGAAATTATTGGTAAAATTGAAAACACACCGTTGAAAGCGCATCTGGCGGGTAAAAAGAATCGGGAACGTGGAGGTTAACCTAGCATATGAGATTTGAGACTAAAGCCATTCACACCGGGGAGAGACCTGACGGAACAACCGGAGCCGTTACCGCACCCATCTACCAGACATCTACCTTTGCTTTTGAAGATGTGGGGAAAACGCGGAAGGGTTATGATTACTCCCGCACGGCAAATCCGACCAGAGCCCTTTTGCAGGAAACCATTGCCGCGCTGGAGGGAGGGGTAGCCGGATTTGCTTTCGCAACTGGAATGGCAGCGGAAGCCACCGCCATTCACCTGCTTAAAACCGGCGACCATATTATCTCTGGAGATGATGTTTACGGTGGAACTTATAGACTGTTTCAAGATATAATGACCAACTTCGGGCTTGAATTCACGTTTTTAAGAATGGACAGCCGGAAAAAGATCGAAGAAGCGATAAAGCCGAACACCAAAATGCTGTGGCTGGAAACCCCCTCCAATCCATTATTAAACATTATTGATATCGAGATGGCGGCTGATATTGCGAAAAAGAACAACCTGTTGTCTGTGATAGATAATACCTTCGCCACCCCCTATTTCATGAAACCCATCGAGTACGGAATCGACCTGGTGGTCCATTCCACCACCAAATACTTAAACGGGCATTGTGATGTCGTCGGCGGAGCGGTGGTCACTACCACGGATGAACTGACTGAAAGAGTCCATTTTCTCCTCAATGGCATGGGCACCTGCGCCTCACCGTTCGATTGCTGGCTGGTGCTACGCGGTATTGAAACCCTGCAGGTCAGGATGATACAGCACGAGACAAACGCCTCTGCTATCGCCAACTATCTTAAGGGACATAAGGCGATAAAAAAGGTGTTTTATCCCGGGCTTGAATCTCACCCCGGTCATGATATTGCCCGGAGACAGATGACGGGATTTGGCGGCATGGTATCATTTATGATTAATGGGGATACTACTGACGTCAATAATTTTCTGAGGAAGATAAAGATATTTGCCATGGCGGAATCACTCGGTGGGGTTGCTTCTTTGGCCGAGCATCCCGCCACCATGAGCCACGCTTCTATGCCGGAAGAATACCGTCAAAAAGTAGGAATTACGGATAAACTTATCAGACTGTCGGTCGGATTAGAAAACGTTGAAGATTTAATTGAAGATTTAGCGCAAGCGCTTATACGCTCCTGAAGGAAAATAATTTGAGTTTCGCAATCAATTTACGCTGCCGCAAGTGCGGGCAGGAGATACCACTGACTCCCACAAACCTGTGTGACTTTTGCTTCAGTCCGCTTGAGGTGAACTACGACTATAAGGCTATTGCTAAAGTTATTAGCAAGAAGAAACTCACCTCCGGACCAATCAGTATGTGGCGTTACCGTGACCTACTACCAGTGAAAGGCGAGGTAATTGACCTAGGCACCGGTTTTACCCCCCTGACTAGAGCTGACAGGCTGGGAAAGAAACTGGGACTGGATGAACTGTATATCAAGAATGACTGCCTTAATCCTACCTATTCATTCAAGGACAGGGTTGTCTCGGTAGCCATATCCAAAGCCCGGGAATTCGGATTTGACACCGTCGCCTGCGCTTCGACCGGAAACCTTGCTGCCAGCGTGGCGGGTCACGCGGCTAAAGCAAACATGAAGTCTTACGTCTTTGTCCCTTCCACGATGGAATCAAGTAAACTACAAGGAACGGCAGTTTACCAGCCAACTATTGTTACCGTCGAGGGAAGCTATGACGATGTCAACCACCTGTGTGGTAAACTAGCAGAAAAATACGAGTGGGGTTTCATCAATGTCAATCTCCGGCCCTACTATGCCGAAGGAAGCAAAACACTGGGTTATGAAGTAGCCGAGCAACTGGGGTGGCGAGCCCCCGACTGCATATTTGCGCCGGCGGCTTCTGGACTCGTCTTTACGCGCATATGGAAAGGACTTGACGAGTTATCGATGCTTGGATTTATTAAGCCGGTAGACACGCATATGTTTGTCACGCAAGCAGCTGGTGCCTCACCAATAGTAAATGCATTTAATGCGGGCACCCTCCACGTGAATCCGGTAAAGCCGGATACGATTGCCACGTCCATCGCCATCGGTAATCCCGCTGACGGCTATTACGCCCTCAGGGTTGCCCGACAGTCGGGTGGCGGCGCCTGCGCAGTGACTGATGATGAACTTCTCGCCGGAATGAAGCTCCTGGCGGAGACGGAGGGTATCTTTGCCGAGGCGGCTGGCGGCGTCGTTATCGCCGCTCTAAAAAAACTTGTGGCTTCGGGAACAATTAAAAAAAATGAGCTCACGGTAGCCTTCATTACAGGGGCGGGTCCCCGGACGCAGCAGATTGTAGCCGATACTGTTAAGCCTTTTAAAGTGCAACCGACACTGGAATCATTCGAGGAGGTACTCGGTTTACGGATTTGATAATATACAGCAAGGGGGTGATCACTGATGAGCAAGCGACGGGTAATGTTTACTTTTCCTCAAGAATTGATTAAAGAGCCCATTATCTTTAACCTCGGTCAGCAGTTTAACGTGACAAGCAATATTCGCCGGGCTGACGTGTCCGAAGGTAAAGGCTGGGTAGTGCTTGAGATGGAAGGTGATGAGAATAACATCGAGCAAGGTATTACCTGGGTAACCAGTAAGGGAGTCAAGGTTGACCCGGTTGGTGGAGACATCTTGGAGGGTCAATGTTGAAAAAAATATATCTTGACTACGCCGCCACCACACCGACAGACCCCGAAGTGGTGAAGGAAATGTTACCCTATTTCACGAATATCTTTGGTAATCCCTCCAGTATTCATACCTGCGGTCAGGAAACCCAAGGGGCGATGGAAGTAGCTAGAACCAAGTTAGCCAACGTTATCAATGCCCATGACGAAGAAATTGTATTCACCAGCGGCGGTACTGAGGCGGATAACTTCGCTATAAAGGGAGTCGCTTATGCTAACGAGAAAAAGGGTAATCACATCATCACCAGTTCTATAGAGCACCATGCCGTGCTGGAAACCTGTAAATTTCTAGAGAGTCGGGGCTTCAGGACAACCTATCTCCCGGTAGATGAATACGGACTGATTGACCCTGGTGATGTCCTAAAGGCAATCACCGATAAGACAATCATGATTTCAATAATGCACGCTAATAACGAGATAGGTACAATAGAGCCAATAGCCGAAATAAGTAAAATTTCCCGAGAAGCTGGAATCTACCTACATACGGATGCAGTGCAGACAACGGGACGTATCCCAATCGATGTTGATGCGCTTGGAGTAGATTTACTGTCGATGTCAGCACATAAGCTATACGGTCCCAAGGGAATCGGGGCACTTTACGTCAGGAGAGGCACAAAGATGGTCTCCTTTATGCATGGCGGGGGGCAGGAAAGGAGGCGAAGGGCCACTACGCAGAATATTCCCGGCATCATCGGATTCTGTAAGGCACTAGAACTTGCCGTAGAGGGAATGGACGCGGAAGTAAGCCGACTGACACACCTTCGGGATAAACTGACGAATAGCCTCCTAGAAAAGATCGATGATTCGCGCCTGAACGGTCACCCGACCAAAAGACTGCCCAACAGCGTCAATATAAGTATTCAATTCGTTGAGGGCGAATCAATGTGCCTGAACCTAGACATGGAAGGCATCTGCGCTTCCACCGGATCCGCTTGCAGTTCAGGTAGCTTGGAACCATCTCATATCATCCTGGCACTGGGCGTCTCCCCTGAGCGTGCTCACGGGTCACTCAGATTTACCCTAGGTAAATGGACTATCGAAGAGGACATTGACCGTGTTCTGGAGGCATTGCCACGGGTTGTGACCAGACTACGGGCTATGTCACCACTTTTGAAGAGCTATAGTTAATTGATTAAACCGGTCTGAAAATTTGAGGAAAATATTTAAATCTGAAGGAGTTTAAGAAATGGAAAAGTTCAGCAAAACTGGCGAAAAGGATATAACACGTGCTATTGTCACCGAATTTTCCAAGCAGTTTGAAGAATACGTTGAAAGCGATTGCATTATCGTCGGGGCTGGTCCCAGCGGATTAATGATGGGTCGCAATCTTGCCAAAGCCGGAAAGAAAATCCTTATTGTCGAACGAAACAATTACCTTGGCGGTGGCTTCTGGATCGGGGGTTACTTGATGAACAAAGTAACCATAAGGCATCCAGCGGAGAAAATCCTTAAAGAACTCGGTATCCCGTATATTGAATTCAGTGAAGGGCTATTTGTTGCTGACGGTCCCCATGCCTGCTCTAAACTGATCGCCGCCGCCTGTGACGCTGGAGTTAAATTCGCCAATATGACAATTTTTGAAGACTTGGTACTCAGAGAGGACGGGCGAGTGTGCGGAGCGGTTATTAACTGGTCACCAATCGCCGCGCTACCGAGACAGATAACCTGTGTCGACCCAGTGGCTATTGAATCGCCGCTCTTAATCGACTCCACCGGGCACGATGCCCAAGTAGTTATGAAACTGGAAGAAAGGGGATTAATAAAGACAAAAGGCTTCGGTGCTATGTGGGTAGAAAAGTCAGAAGACCTTATTGTGGAACATACCGGAGAGGTTTATCCCGGTCTGATAGTCACCGGAATGGCAGTATCCACCACCTATGGATTACCCCGGATGGGTCCCACATTCGGCGGGATGCTACTATCAGGACAGGTAGGGGCTAAAATCGCCCTGGAGAAATTACACTAAAGGTATAGATAAAATACAATGGAAGTCATTCTCTATGATGAAGGCGTTACCAGTGCACTAGACATAGAGGGGATTGCTGAATATTTAAAGCATAAAACGGGTAGGGTTATGACTAAAATCAAGGGAAACCCATTTAGTTACTACCTCACCCGTGATATTATATCAGATTACGCACGGAAAATAGCCGGTACCAAAATCCAGGATACCGGCAAGAGAGCATCCACAGAGCAGAATTCTTTGTACGGCGAAATAGCATATGAAAAACGACGAATCACCGGAGAAACCAATTCATTCGGCATACTCTATGACGGATTTCTCCTGCAAAGACTTTTCACGAATATTTTACCTAGGGAATCCCATACCCTAAAGACGGCACACATCATTTTCACCAATCGATTGTTCGGCACCTGGGATGACGGCAATAAAAGATACCACATTAGAACCAGCCTCTACGGCATCCCTTCTGTGATATCAACTTCCGGACTAGTGGAAGCACCGGCAAAACCCAGGGAATATTATCTCTTAAAACAACAATATGACAGATTGGGAAAGGGCTCCATTGAACTTAATGAGAAATTCCGGGGAAGCTTTATCGACTATGAAGATAAGAGGTTAACCGAGGTTGCCAAGGGATACGTAATGCAGGCAATTTTTTATTATTTAAATGGGGAACCTTTCTGCGAAGATAAAGGCTGCCGATTATACAACGCGCACTGGCAGGAAGAACTTGTTTTCGCTCAAATTGAAAGTGAATATGAGTTCTGCCCGCGGCATACAAGATTATTAAAGGAGAAATTATCCTGATAACCGGAAAATCACAACGCGATTACCGGGAGAAAGCACCGAAGTGAAAAAAGTAGTGGTCGCCATGAGCGGCGGTGTGGATTCAGCTGTGGCTGCTGCCCTACTCACGGCGGAGGGATATACGGCTATTGGAATTACCATGCAAATCTGGCCCCCTGATAATCGAAAGCGGGGGAACAGGTTCGGTGGCTGCTGCGGGATTGACGCCGTAGAGGATGCCAGAAAGGTGGCATATAAACTAGGTATCCCGCACTATGTAATGAATTTCCGGGATATCTTTACCCGAGAGGTTATAGATGATTTTTGCCAAGAGTACAGCCGGGGACGCACACCTAACCCCTGCATCAGGTGTAACCAACGTATTAAATTCGGCCCATTACAGGAAAAGGCCAGAGAACTTAACGCTGATTTCATAGCTACCGGACATTATGCTAAAATAGAAATAGATGAATCTAAGGGAATACCAGTTCTTAAGAAAGGGTTCGACCGCAAAAAAGACCAGTCCTATGTGCTCTACCCGATAGCTCGCGAGCAGCTCGCCAGCACCCTTTTCCCGACAGGTCATTATACCAAGGAAAAAATAAGGGAAATAGCCACTGATATGGGACTACCCGTTGCAAATAAACCAGACAGCCAGGATATTTGCTTTATAGAGGATAACAACTATCATAAGTTCCTTGAAGAATATGCGCCTGAAGCAGTAAAGGCAGGGCCTGTTATAGATGAATCGGGGAACATCCTAGGCAGGCACCGAGGAATAATGTTTTATACTATTGGCCAGCGGCGCGGTCTAGGTATAGCCAATATAACACCTTTATACGTTACGGCCATTGACCCCAAAAAAAATACAATCGTGGTCGGCGACAAAGAACAAGTATACGGCAGCGGACTGATAGCCTCCAGTTTAAACTGGCTGACGATAAATGAATTAAAAGCACCGATTACGGTAAGTGCCAGAATAAGATACCAGCATCACGAGGCTGAAGCCTTGGTATCTCCACTCGGTGAAGACCGGGTTTACGTCAAATTCACCGAACCGCAGATGGCGATTACCCCGGGACAGGCAATCGTCTTTTACGATGGAGACACGGTCATCGGCGGTAGCATAATAGAGCAAAAAAAAGATAATGGAAGTGAAGTAGCAGAATGTCAAAGTTGCCTAAATTAAAGATACATTCGCTTTATGGACCGGACGGCGAAACTGACATTTGCGACCTTGAACAGGCTAAAACCCGTTTTAATTACGGCGCCGAAACAATCATCGTGGTAGAAGGACAGGTAGTCAGTTCCTACGACGAACTGGTAGAGCTAACAGAAATGGAGAAGTATAAGGACCAAGATTTTCTCCAAGTAGTACTGATGCCGTTCATCGCCGGCGGGTGAACCCTGCACCCGTTTTTTACCTTTACAGGAGTGAAATATGCCTCGCTTACCTAAATTAAAGATACAATATCCTTTTGGAAATAATGATAATGACTTATGCGACCTTGAACAGGCTAAAAACCGTATCGATTACGGCGCTGGAAACATAGTCACAGTTGAAGAACAAGTGGTTTCTTCTCATGAGGGGTTGGTCCAGCTGGCTTCCATGGAGCAATACCGAGACAAGGAGTTCCTCGAAGTTATGGTAGTTCCTTTAATTAGCGGCGGATAGCATAATACAAGCTAACAGTTATAATGAATAGATAGAGAGCTTTTAGTCATGGGACTTTTCGTAACAATTTTTCTATCTGCACTTGGCGCTACCTTCGTTGCGGGTGGGATAGTAGTTTATCGTAAGAGTGAAAGAACGATCGCAAGAGCTTTCGGTGCCGTAGCTATAGCTGCAGGGCTAATCATAGTAGCGATTGTATTATTCATTACTCCGATGTTTCAACCAACTTCTAATGCGCCTGAGGATTCCGTGGAGTATACCACTCCCGTAAATGACTATGATAGTTTATTACATAACCTTAATACCACTGGATCAACTGTTGATCCAGATGGTAGATTGACACAACCTTTTTTCTCGCTACCGGGTGAGGTAATCCAAATCAACGGTAGTGATATAGAGGTTTTTGAATATCCGGGCAGCACATCCGGTGAGGCTGAAGCTGCGTTTATTATTCCTGACGATAGTTCAACTGGAACAAATATGGTCGGCTGAATTGAACCTCCCCACTTCTTTAAAACAGATCAATTAATCGTATTCTATATTAACTCTAATGCGGAAGTAATCAGTTAATTAAAAAGTGTGCTCGGCGCGCAATTTACCGGCAGATAAATATTTTAATTATACAGGAGGACTTAGATAAGATGACGGTTTTTCT
>CAYFHI010000011.1:10390-23633 GCA_964342875.1 uncultured Dehalococcoidaceae bacterium | reverse complement strand
CCTGTGACACCCTGATTAAAAGTCAGGTGCTCTACCAACTGAGCTAACGGCCCCCCGATCTATTCCGATGAATAGCTTTTTAATCTACCTTATACTAAGAAATGTTTCCTAGTTTAACCTTTATATTCTTACTGCAGTTTAGGACATTTTGATTTTAGCAAATCTATACCTGCAAAGCAAGAGTACTCGGGCAGACCGTCGCCGTAAATATAAGCTACTTTTTCGGAAATACGCACCTAAAGATGCATTTTCAGTCGGGAGTAAGAGATCCTATTCTAAATGTTCCTACCTCGGGAAAACCAAACTTTACCGAAGTTTTGAAAACAACAAGACAACACCACCCATGGCGGTGTCTAAACTTTATTGCTACGACACCGAACCTAGGATTCAAATACCCAGATTTCGTTTAACTGTAAGATTCTCTTTACAAAATCAATCTAGACTCACAAATAAGTTTTCAGTTAGAGTCCTTAAAGATATCGGGGGAGTCACTTAACTTTTTGGATTATTTCCCGGACCCCTTTGAATTCAGTTATCCCTTACCTATTCTAAACATTTTGGTACCGCAAGCAGGGCATGCACCCTGAGTTGCCGGTTTGCCATTTTTCATTGTTATTGCCTTAGCATCTTTCATTTCCCGCTTAGCACGACACTTTACACAATAGGCTTGCATTAGTACACCTCCTGATTTTTTTAAAGAAAGGATATACTATTCGCTCCTTAATGTCAAGGAAAAACTGGGTATTTATTTGAAAATCAAGGGAGTTTCGCCCATAACATCCTTTCACATTTAGCATCTAGTAATAATGGTGTCTTTTTTCACCAAGGAAACACAAACATTTTATGACCAAAATGAAGTTTCAACCAACGTTAACCGAGGTTTTGCATTTCTTATGCTTTACTAATTAACAATAAAGGATTAATATGGGTTAGCATGACTATTATTAATTAACCGGAGGTGAAATGTGGTCACTTTATTCATTGTATCTCCGGAAAGCAACATCGGAAAAACCGCTATCTCTGCCGGTATAGGTCAAATGTTACAGGGAATCGGTAAGAAAATAGGATTCTTTAAACCCCATTTTGGAGAGAGAACGAAAGGCAGTGATATTGACACCACATTTTTAAAGCAAACTTTAAATTTACCGAAAAGTTTAGATGACATTTGTCCTGTTTTGGATAACGATAGAGTTCAGATAAATAAGGTAAAAGAAGCTTATGACCGAGTTTCCCGGGGAAAAGACCTGGTTATTGTAGAGGGGATAATAGGACGACATCCAAATGATAACCTGAGCAAAACATTTTATAGCATAGCATCCGCGTTAAAAGCCAGCGTTATCGGTGTAGAAGGATATTCAAGCCAACTGCCTGAACTTAATGACCGTTACAAAGGATTCGGGGAAGGATTACTCGGTATCATTCTAAATAAATTCCCTCAAAGTCAGTTGAAACGTGGTAATTATGAAATGACATCTCGGTTTACGCAGGCAGGAATAAACGTCCTGGGAGTATTACCGGAGGATAGAGCACTAACATCCATCAATATCAGCGAGCTTGCTGCCTATCTTCAAGGGAAAATATTAAACAGTATCGAAAAAACGGCAGGGTTAGTTGAGAACTTTATGCTGGGGGCAATGGTCATTGATTCCGGCTTGGAGTACTTTAGCCGCATGGAAAACAAAGCGGCCATTATCAGGAGTGATCGACCGGACATGCAGATGGCCGCGCTTGAGACGTTAACACGATGCCTCATTCTTAGCGGTGATGGGACCTCACCCACTTACAGCGTTCTTCAAAAAGCGGAAAATAAAGGCACTCCAATTATTGTAACGGAAAACAACACAAATTCTATCGTTACATCCATTGAAGATGCATTAAAAAATGCCAGATTTACCCAGACAGAGAAGTTGCCCATAATTTCTAATATTATGCGACATGGCTTTAATTTTCAGGCGGTTAATGAACGACTAGGCTTAGCCAATTAATATTCAGTGTATGAGCTTTGACTAACATATTACTGGATAAACTTACCTTCTTACTCCTCAAAACAGATACGAATCATCACAGATAATGACCCACTTTATACTCATTCTGGCTAGATAATATATTGATTAACACCACTTTAATCAATATTGCAACGTGTATCCTGAAGGCAAGGTTATGACCGCTGTTTTACCAGAAGGAAAATACAATTAATGCCTCCACTAAAAGATAAAGACAGGTTATTCTACGGATGGATAATAGTAATAGTCGTTGTCTTAATCGGCATGCTTACTTTCGGCACACGTAATGCTTTCGGAGTATTCTTCAAGTCGTTTGAAGGAGAGTTCGAATTAAGCAGGGCGATGACTTCCGGAATTTTCGCGTTGCATCAGGTTATCAGTGCTATCTTTGTTATTGCCGCCGGTTGGTTTCTAGATAAATACGGCCCGAAGAAAATTCTCTTTCTATTCGGTACATTTACTGGATTGAGCCTAGTGCTGACCAGCATGGCTAACTACACATGGCACATATACATCACTTATAGTTTATTATTGGCGTTTGGCGCTGGCGCAGCATACCCAGTACTTATGGCAACCGTTTCAAGGTGGTTTGTGAATAAACGCGGTTCAGCTATGGGTATTGCCGGGTGCGGTGGTCCTATGGGGCAAATAACTATGGCACCAATGGCTACGTATATTATCCTAAATTACGGCTGGCGTACGGCATTCCTAGTAATAGGATTGATTGCCGGGACAACCGTAATGTCTCTATCTCTGCTACTAAAGAAAGGCCCTGTTGAAATTGGAACCATCCCCAGTGGTAAAAATACCGGGCCAGATGATTCCGCTATATTGGGAAATATCCAGAATACCGGCGTACCTCCTCCCATTTTTTCGATACGGCAGCTAATAGCCAGAAGGAGTTACTGGTTTTTATGGAGTATTGGATTATTTCAAGGCTTCTGCATCTTTTTAGCATTTACTCACATTATCCCTCATTCGATAGATAAAGGTATGACTGAGATGACAGCAGCCGTAGTCCTCAGTTTAATGGTTGGTACCAGCATCCTTGGCAGGTTAATCATGGGTTTTGCCTCTGACAGAATAGGCAGAGTAATTACAATCGTTATTTGTTCACTGGGAATGTCAGCTTCGATGTTATGGCTAATCTGGGCAAACAATATTTGGGGGTTTTACCTGTTCTCCGTGGTTTTCGGATTTACTTACGGAGGTTTTAATCCAACCATTCTCACCATGATTACCGATGTGTTTGGAACACTTAATATCGGCATAATAATGTCGACATTAAGTGTTGGTTTCACCCTCGGTTCGGCTATTGGACCGTATGCTGGTGGGATCGTGTTTGATATTTTTAACAATTATTCCCTGGCATTCATCCTTGGAGCTACCCTAATATTCATAGCTGGATTCCTGGCTACCCTAGTTAAGGGCGAAATACTTGCACGGATTACCTGACACTACCAAAACATCTTACTTTTATATTTTTCTGATTTGCGAGCAAACTATGTTTTCTGGTAATCTGAGGCATAGATTCCCAGAAGAGAGGTAAGACACATTAAGCAAACCTATACTGACTCTGGGGTTAATATTGATAATGCCGCCAGAACTAAGGAGCTGATTAAAAAGCACGCCCTGTCAACACTACGCCCTGAGGTTTTGGGTGGCCTGGGACTTTTTGGCGGGCTTTTTGAATTCAAAGGGTATCAGCAACCGGTACTGGTATCCAGCGTTGACGGAGTGGGTACCAAGCTCAAGATTGCCAGCGCTCTTGGCAGGCATGATACGATCGGCATCGATTTGGTTAATCATTGCGTTAATGATATTTTCACTTGTGGAGCGAAGCCTCTTTTCTTTCTGGATTATATCGCGATGGGTACGTTAGTGCCGGAACAGGTAGAGGCTATCGTTAAAGGATTAGCTAAAGCCTGCCGTGAGGTCAGCTGCTCACTTATCGGTGGAGAAACCGCTGAGATGCCTGGACTCTACACCGGCAAAGACTACGACCTCGCAGGTTTTATGGTTGGTGTTGTGGAAAAGAGTAAGATTATCTCCGGTAAAACAATTTCTGATGGTGATATTATCCTGGGTTTACCCTCCAGCGGTCTGCATACAAATGGTTACTCTCTGGTACGCAAGATTTTCGCGGTTGACCAGATGAAAAAGCGCTATGCCGAATTAGATCGGCCACTGGGTGAAGCTCTCCTGGAACCTCACCGTTGCTATTATAACCAGCTGAAACCTCTTCGTCACTTCATCAAGGGAATGGCACACATAACGGGAGGCGGACTGGTTGATAATGTACCCCGGATTTTACCGAAGGAGGTCATGGCTCAGTTTCACACTGGTAGTTGGACAATCCCTCCTTTATTCCAGTTAATTCAGAAAAGAGGCAACGCCGACCAGGATGAGATGTACCACGTCTTCAATATGGGAATAGGTATGGTATTGATTTGCGCATCCGGAGAAGTTAAAAGCTTTACTGAGGCACTGCCTGAAGCGATGGTTATTGGTGAGATAGCAAGACGGACAGGTAAGAAAAGGGTAATTATCAACTAGATATTCGGAGGTTAAAAAGAGGAGAGGAAGGATTGCAGCCCAGCGATATCATCCAAAAGCTAGAGTCCCTGGCCAACCCGGAAGCCATTAAAGGAATGGCACGTTTCGGCACAAATCCAGAGCACACCTACCTTATATCTATCCCGAACCTGAGAGAAACAACTAGGGAAACATGGATAGACCATGATCTCGCGAAGCAACTATGGACAACGGGTATCCACAAAGCCCGCATACTTACCGGTATGATTGATAATCCAATGTTAGTTACTGGAAAACAGATGGAAGCTTGGGTCAAGGACTTTGATTCATGGGATATTTGCGACCGATGCTGTATGAATCTTTCTGATAAAATACACTTCGCTTATAAAAATGCCGCTGATTGGAGCGAAAGGGAAGAAGAGTTTATCAAGAGAGAAGGATTCGCCCTGATGGCAGTATTGGCTTTCCATGATAAAAAGACACAAGATGAAAGATTCTTAAAGTTCCTGGCTATGATAAAACAGGAGTCTACTGACCAAAGAACCCTTGTTAAAAAAGCGATGAACTGGGCACTCAGACAAATCGGGGAACGGGATTTCAATTTAAATAGAATGGCTATTAAAAGAGCCGAAGATATCAAAGACTTCGATACAAAGAGTGCCAAGTGGATTGCCTCTGATGCTATACGTGCGTTAACCAGTGAGGGAATTCAAAAGCGGCTAACCAAAATGAAACAATACCAAACACAAAATTAATCAGGGGGGGGGTATCAATGAGAGCTATCGTTAGCGTATCGGACAAGTCAGGAGTAACTGATTTTGCCAAAGGTTTGAGCCAGCTGGGATATGAGATATTCAGCACTGGCGGCACTAAAAAAACTCTGGTAGAGGCGAGAGTTCCGGTGAAAAGTGTTTTTGAAATCACCGGTTTTCCGGAGATTCTCGACGGCAGAGTAAAGACTCTACATCCAGCGGTTCATGGCGGAATCCTAGCAAGGCGTAACATACCTTCTCATATGGAGCAACTTACCGGGAATAATATGCAAACGATTGACTTGGTGGCGGTCAACCTCTACCCCTTTGTCCAGACTATATCAAAGGAAGGGGTTGGGCTTCAGGAAGCACTGGAGAACATTGACATCGGCGGACCAACCATGATTCGTGCCGCCGCCAAGAACTTCCCCGATGTTATCGTGGTGATAGACCCGGCTGATTACCAGGATATCCTGGAAAAACTGGGGCAGGAAGACCTACCACCAGAAGAACGTAAACGCCTGGCGCAGAAGGCATTTCAGCATGTGGCTATTTATGACACGGCTATTTCCCAGTATTTAAGACAGGATATAGAAGACCTGCCGGATGAAATGACCATAGCCATGAAGAAACGTTACGAGCTCCGTTACGGCGAAAACCCTCACCAAAAGGCAGCCTTCTATGCAGAATCGTCAGTTAGCAAATTGCAAAACAAAGGTATCACCTGGGCAAAACAGCTATGGGGAAAAGCCCTTTCTTTTAATAATATCCTGGACGCTGATGCCGCCTGGGGTGTCGCTACCGACTTTGCTGCACCAACTGTGTCTGTTGTCAAGCATACCAACTCCTGTGGTCTTGCCAGCCACGATGATATTGCAGAAGCTTATCGCCGGGCTTTCAGCGGCGACCCCGTAGCTGCCTTTGGCGGGATCGTAGCAGCAAACCGTACGGTGACGCTGGCAATGGCAAAAGAAGTAAAGCCGGTTTTTTACGAGATAATCATCGCCCCGGACTACGAACCTGAGGCACTGGAACTCTTAAAACAAAAGAAGGAATTACGCATTCTGGTTGCCGAGATGCCACACGGTTATGGAAAAACAGAAACAGGTTATCTGGACTTCCGTCGGGTAAAAGGCGGTTTTCTCGCTCAATCTTCAGACTCACTGCCTGAAACCACCGTTAATCTCAAGACGGTCACCAGCCGTGAACCTTCGCCGTCTGAAGTAATAGATTTGCTATTTGCCTGGCGAGTGGTCAAGCATATAAAGTCGAACGCCATCGTACTGGCTAAGGATAAAACACAGGTTGGCATGGGCGCCGGACAGCCCAGCCGAATTATCAGCGCCAAGATAGCCATCGAAAAAGCCGGAGACAAGACAAAAGGAAGCGTGCTGGCTTCGGATGCGATGTTCCCGTTCCAGGATGTTGTCGAGGCTGCCGCCGCTGTCGGCGTCACCGCCATCATCCAACCCGGGGGGTCAATAAGGGATAAAGACTCAATCAAGGCAGCAAACAAGCATAATATCGCTATGATTTTTACCAGTGTCCGGCACTTCCGGCATTAAGATAACTGGGAGGTAAGCTATGGCTAATGCAGTTCTGGTGATTGATATACTCCGGGGCTTCCTGGAAGAGGATTACCCGCTGTACTGCGGGGCGAAAGCTCGCCGTATTATTCCCTATATTCAAGATCTTATTGAGCAGGAACTGGCTAAAGGCTCAAAGGTGTTTTTCATTTGCGATAATCACGACCCTGACGACCTTGAGTTTAAAACATTTCCTGCACATTGTGTTACCGGCACTGCTGAAGCTGAAGTTATTCCCGAATTATCCCAGTATGAGGGCGAAATAATACTGAAAAAGCGTTATAGCGCTTTCTATGGCACTCAACTTGGGGAAAAACTAAAAAAACTAAAACCCGAGAAAATAATCGCCTGCGGGGTATGCACTGATATCTGCGTATTACATACAGTGGCAAACGCCCGGAATCGCGACTATCCGGTGGAAGTACCGATTGACTGTGTGGCTTCATTCGACGAAAAAGCCCACCACTTCGCCCTAGAACATATGAAGAAAGTACTGGGAGCCAACTTGACCGGCTTTAAAGCTAAACGGGCAAAACCCGCCAAGTTTGAACCCTCCAAGGCAGTTATATCCGGTGAAACGACTGATATTTACTTTGCCCGCACAATTGATATATTACGCCGTGAAAAAATCGCCCCTATAGCCACGATGGAGGTCTTCACCAGCCATGCCGGGATACTCTGCGGCATAGAAGAGACCAAAGCCCTGCTCGATAAAGTTCTACCCGAAGCTAACCGCGAGGTATGGGCGTTAGTAGAAGGCGAAACAATGTCAGACAGGGAAGTAGTGCTGCGCATTACGGCACCCTATCAGAGCTATGGACTGTATGAAACCGCCATCGTTGGCACATTAGCTCACCCAAGTGGTTGGGCAACCGCCGCCGGTGATTGTGCCACCACGGCTCAGGGCCTTCCCGTCATCAGTTTCGGTGCCCGCCATGTTCACCCATCGGTTGCCGGAATAATGGATTATTCGGCAGTTATCGGCGGTTGCTCAGGCTGTGCCAGTGTCGCCGGAGCCAAGCTGGCAGGCATAGAACCCGCTGGCACGATACCTCATGCCTTGATTATAATCATGGGCGATACGGTTAAGGCAACCATCGCTTTTGACAGGTATATGCCCCCTGAAGTCCCCCGTATCTCCCTGGTAGATACGTTCAAAGATGAGGCTGAGGAAAGCCTTCGTGTGGCCCAAGCTCTAGGAGAAAAACTTAACAGCGTCCGACTCGACACACCCCGTGAACGAGGCGGTGTCACCGCCGACCTAGTAAAAGAGGTAAGAGCCAGGCTCGATCTCGCCGGTTTCAACCACGTCGGTATCTTTATCAGCGGCGGTATTGACCCTCACCGCATTACTTACTTTCTTGAGAACGGTGCCCCGGTTGATGGCTTTGGCGTCGGTAGCTATATCAGCCATGCAAAGCCGATTGATTTTACTGCCGACCTGCATGCGATAGAGGGTAAACCGATTGCCAAACGAGGTAGGATCCCCGGTATCACTCCTAATCCCAGACTGAAAAGAGTGATGTAAATGTCAGCGCCGCTTAAATTCCAAGCGTAATATTTGCCGGGTAGCATCTGTAACTTTAACCCGGTCGTTAATATGCCAGCCAACCACCCAGTTAATTTGCTCCGGTGAGCAGACCAGTGGAATCCGGCTCCGCCAAGCTCTGGGAATTTTAGAGTCAATCATAAACTCACCTAGTTTCTTTATCTGGCTCATACCCAGCGGCCGGAACTTGTCACCGCGACGGCGGCAACGCACCACTGTTTTATTGCCAACCATATCGAGGTCGAAACAGGCAGAAAAACCATCTTTTTCCTTCAATGCCTGTTCCTTATCAAGAATTACTGCCTCTATATGCCATCCCGGCAGCCGTGTTTCTCCGGGTAGTTCAAGGCTGTATTCGCCTTCCAAGGCAGGAAATGGTGATAAAGATGACTCGCCCACACTTAGCAGATATTTATCATACTCTATTGAGAAGATTAGCCCACCCGAAAGATTGATTCTTTTACCCGCCGGTTTATCCAGCACGCTCATTATACCTTCAATATGGCGTGTTTCAATATCTTTTAGATTACCCAATAGCCCTTCAATAGATAGCCGCAGAAGGTGCCGCTTTAGTGCCAACGGCAACCAGCGAAACTTTTCCTTATCGAGGACAACCGCGTTTTCACGCTTTTGAATGACACCATCTTTTAACCGATCTGTTTCTGCATCGAGAAAGTTAATCTCATCCTCAGCGATGTGGGCAGTCCGCAGCAAAGCTTCATCTACCTTCGGATTGGAGTCTCGCAACAAAGGCAAAAACTGATGGCGGATTCTATTTCTCAGTAGTGACAACGACCGGTTTGAAGAATCAATACGAGGCATAAGCTGATAATAACGGCAATAATCGGTAGTTTCCTCCCGGGTTACTGGAAGAAGCGGCCTAATGATGATCAGATTGCACCCTTGGGATTGCCAGAGGTTAGTCGGTCGGAGTCCCTGTAATCCCCTGGTCCCTGTTCCTCGTATCAGGTGCATCAGTATCGTCTCTACCTGGTCGTCGGCCGTGTGCCCTGCGGCTACTCGATCAGACCCAACTGACTCAGCCACTTCAGCCAAGAAGTCGTATCGCACCTCCCTAGCTGCTTCCTCTAGTGAAACACGCCGCTCGGTTTTATAGGCTTTCACGTTTCGATTTTCTACCGTGATTGGAACTTCTAGTTGCCTGGCCAGTTCGCTAACATACTGAGCATCAGCATCAGCCTCAACACCGCGCAACTGATGATTTAGATGCGCCACATGCAGAGTTAAGTCCAGTTCCTCCCGAAGATTAACCAGGATATAGAGTAGACAGACTGAATCCGGACCGCCGGAAACAGCGACAACCAACTTCGACCGTCCTGAAATCAGGTGATGCTCCCGTATAAAACGCAGAACACGCTGTTCCAACGGCGACATTTTCTCTTTCACCACTTTCTCCCCTGAATAATGCGGTAATTGCTGTTTCCGTCAGCTTGTTTTCAGAATTAACCTAGTGCGACATATGGACTGCGGATATTGTTTGAAACCAAGTGCGGCGGCAACCTGTTCCGGCCTACCGGAGCCGCCATTATCACAGCGCAACCTCATCTCAACAGTACAATACTTATCACACCAATCAACCAGATGCAGGGAATCAATCAAACCCCGCAAGTCATAATACCGCGTTCCGGTGTCCCTCTGGTGCTCCCACGGGAGCTTTTTCATTGAAAGCAGGGAATTAATATCCGACTCAATATCTTTTTTTCCTTTTTCCGCCGCTAACTCAACCCTATATTCCGCATGCCGTATCTGCGATTGTAAAGATGGTAAATTCAGGGGAATCTGGAATACCTGTAATATCTCAATACCAGAAGGCAACTGCGGGCTAACCGTTGCCGTAAAGGAGTGAGGAGAAAGCCACTTCGCGATGACGATATCCATCAACTCGGCTTCGCTGGTTATTCCGACAGCAAGGGGCGCCGCCAGTGATATTTTCGGATGGGGACTGAATCCTTCAGAGTATGCCAGTGGTATCTCGGCTCGGTTTAGCGCTCTTTGCCAGAGACGCATTATATCCAGATGAGAAATAAACTTTACCTCTTGCCCCCGACAGAACCTAATACGAAGTCGCTGCATATCATTCCTCAATCGCCATTTCGTAAGCAGATGAAGTTTCTCAGGTTTTTCGGTAACTCCATTACTAGTCTAATCCTTTTTCTTCTGAGGAACTTTCTGTGCGACGGCTGCCTGTTTCTCTTTGGTCAGCAGGATTTTCTCGATTTTCAATCCCCGCATTTCCATTATAACAATCTTCAGACTTCTGTATCCCAGTCTCTCATTAGATTTCGGTATGTACCCGAGAAGGCTGAGTATGAACCCGGCGACTGTCTCGTAATCATCACCTTCCGGCAGATCAAGCTCCATTTCTTCATTAGCTTCTTCGATACGCATACTACCGTCAATCTGGAAGGTGTACTCATTTATTACCTCATAATCCTTCTCTACTCCTGCCATTTCATCGCCGACTTCACCCACTATCTCCTCGACCAGCCGACTGAGACTTACTATACCAGCAGTTCCGCCATATTCATCCACAACAACACACATCCGGTAGTTATCATCGCGCATCTCGGCAAAGAGTTCATCAATATGCTTTGTCCTAGGAGCAAAGTAGGCTGGGCGAAGAAGGTCATCTACGGGACTTTCTTCACTGACGGTACCTTTTGCCAGAGCCATTAGTACATCTTTTACCGAAAGAATACCGACGACGTTGTCCATACTATCCTTAAAGACAGGAAAGCGAGACAATGGTTTCTCGGCATAAAGAGCCAGCAAGTCAGCTAAATTGGAACCCTGCTCAATGGCAACAACTTCTGGCCGCGGTACCATGACCTCATCGACGGGACGGTCACCAAAATCGAAGACCTTATGCAGTAACTTAGCCTCATGCTCCGCTACTGTCCCTTCTTTATGCCCTACCGATATCATAGTACGTATTTCCTCTTCGCTTGCCAGTGACCTCGGAATTGGCGTCATACCTATAATTTTAGCCAGTCCTGCAGCTATCCGACTCAGACCCAGCACGAAGGGTGTTAGAAGCCAAGAGACCAATCCCAGCGGTCTCGCGTATAGTATCGCCAACTTCTCGGCATGCTGTGCGGCGAAGGTCTTGGGGGTGGTTTCGGCAAAAATAAGTATAGTGATGGTTACAAATATGGTCGCTATGATAATACCTTGATCTCCCCAGAGGGAAATAGCCAAATATGTTGCCAGCGCAGCTACTGCCGTATTAGCTAAGTTAATTCCCAAAAGCACCACGGCGAGGAATTTATCCGGTTTTGCTATCATCGCAGCTACTCGCCTAGCTCCCTTTACTTCAGTACCAACGAGATACTCTAACCGCACCCTTTGCAGAGAAAGAAATGCCGTCTCTGAACTGCAAAAGAAAGCAGTTATAGCCAAAAATATAAAAACCAGCAACAAATATATTAATTCATTCCCTGCCATAATTAGTAGTACCCTACTTATATTTTACGCTCAGTTTGTTACTGAGTCTCCTTGGTCAACATTATTTTTTCGATCTTTTGCTCGCGCATTTCGGTTATCATTATCTTCTTACCCTTGTATCGCAGCTGTTCGTTACGCTTGGGTATATGCCCTAGCAAACTTAGTATGAAACCGGCAACAGTCTCATAATCGTCACCTTCCGGCAAATCCAACTCCATTTCTTCATTGGCTTCCTCGATACGCATGCCACCGTCAATCTGGAAAGTGTAGTCATTGATAATTTCGTAGTCCTTTTCCACCCCCGCAAGTTCATCACCGACCTCACCAACTATTTCTTCTACAAGGCGACTGAGGCTTACAATTCCTGCAGTGCCGCCATACTCATCGATAACTACTGCCATCCTATAGTTATTATCACGCATTTCAAAAAAGAGCTCGTTAATAAGTTTGGTATCGGGAGTAAAGTATGCCGGGCGGACGAGCTCGTCTATAGTGCTGCCGTTGTTGAAAGTCCCCTTGGCTCGAGCCATGAGTATGTCTTTCACCGAAAGAATCCCGACGACGTTGTCCATGTTTTCCTTAAAGACCGGGAAACGTGAAATGGGCGATTCAGTGTAGAGTTTAAGAAAATCAGCTATGCGGGAACCCAGTTCCAGTGCCGCCACTTCCAGACGCGGGATCATTACCTCGCTAACAGGTCTATCACCGAATTCAAAGACCTTGTGCAGCATTTTGGCTTCCCCCTCTTCCACGGTACCTTCCTCACGACCGACCGAAATCATCGTACGGATTTCCTCGTCACTAATTATCGACCTCGAAACCGGAGTACCTCCTACGATTTTTGTAAACGCAGAGGCTATCCAACTTAAGGCAATGACAAATGGTGCGAACAGCCAGGAGATAAACCATATCGGCCGAACAACAAATAATGATAACCTTTCGGCGTGTTGAGCAGCTACAACCTTTGGGGTAGTTTCGCAAAAAATCAAAAGTATTACAGTCAAGGCGATAGTAGCAATGACGATACCACTATCCCCCCAAAAAAAGAGGGCTATCGCAGTGGCTAAGGCGGCAGCAGCTGCATTAGCCAAGGTATTGCCCAACAGAACGACAGAGAGAAACCTTTCGGGCTTCTCAATCATTGCTGCCACCTGTTTTGCTCCCTTTACTTCGGCAGAAATAAGATATTCTAACCTGAAGCGCTGAAGTGAAATAAAGGCAGTCTCCGAACCAGAGAAAAAAGCAGACAAAACCAGGCAGATAACCAGAAAAGCTATATATAGTTCAATATTGGGCATATACCATCATACCAATTTTACAGGACCACCTTGATGGAATAATCATAACATTGGA
>CAYFHI010000011.1:0-10290 GCA_964342875.1 uncultured Dehalococcoidaceae bacterium | reverse complement strand
TTTCCCCGGCATATCTCAGGTACCAGACACTCACCCCACCCAAACCCAACGCCCCCACCACTGTAGCCAACGCACAAAACAGAGTGGCATCATACCAGAAACCTTGAGGAAAAAGCATAATAAGGTAGTCTTTAGTCGGATCAAGCTGCCAGAAATCATTAGCAAAGCTGAGAAGATGAAACTGGAGAAATAATTGGTCAAAGCTAATAACTGCCCCAATTCCCAGGGCTAAAATAATTGCTGTGGTAAGACCACTCCCGATAACGACACAACTCGCCAGCTTCCTCCGGTCCTTACGCCGGAAAAGATAAATCCCGGCAAAGCTTAAAACATAAATAGTGGTTCCCAGCATAACCCGGTAATCCAGCCAAAACAGATTCTTTACATCGCGGAGATGGGCCACCTCACGCTGATTAAACAACTCGAACGACCTGCCGTCCTTGACAACTTTAAGGCTGATATTTTCATCTTCGGAGTTAAAATATTGAATCAGGCCCCCGACTGTCTTGTCCAGCTCCGATAGTACCAATCCTGTCTGCTGGCTGATATTGTATTTCGTAAATCCATATTCATACAGCCAGACGCTGTTTACCGCCCAAGCAATACTGGCTGTCAGCAGCATCACCGGCAAACATAAGATAAATATCCACTTGGTAATTTTACCAATAAACCCCACTTTTATCTCCGCTAATTACGATAAATATCATCCAATTTTAACATTATTAGGACTGATAAGAATACTCCCGGAAACCGGTACTGTGTTATAATCTAATTAAAGCTAAAGCCATTTTCGGGAGAACTATGTTTACCCACCTCCATGTCCATACCGAATACAGCCTGCTTGACGGGATGGGGCGCATCCAACAACTGGTATCAAAAGCTAAAGATTTAGGCATGGAAAGCTTAACAATAACCGACCATGGTACAATGCATGGCACTATTCAATTCTACGAAGCCGCTAGGAACACCGGTATTAAGCCGATTCTCGGCTGCGAGATTTATGTAGCTCAAGACAGCCGTCTCAGCCGCAATACCGCAGATAAAAATAATTACCACCTTGTTCTTCTTGCCCGCAACCACAACGGATATCAAAACCTTATCCAGCTTGTTACCAAAGCACATCTTGAAGGTTTTTATTATAAGCCGAGGGTAGATAAGGAACTTCTGGGAAAATACCATCATGGGCTTATTGCTCTCAGCGCCTGTATCGGTGGGGAAGTCCCTCAGATGGTCCTTACCGGACGCCAAAAAGAAGCGAAGGACGCTGCCATCTGGTATAAACAGACATTCGGTGATTTCTTCCTCGAAATACAGAGACATCCCATTCCTGAGCTTGAGGAAATTAACCGACAGCTCATCCCGATGGGTCAGGAACTTGATATTCCTTTGGTAGCCACCAACGATGTCCATTACACCAACCGTGAAGATGCCGCCGCCCACGACCTGCTAATGTGTATCGGTACCAATTCGTCAGTAAATGATGAGAAAAGAAGGAGGATGGCTGGCGATTTCTTCTATCTTAAAAGCCCTCAGGAGATGGCGGACCTCTATCGAGACATCCCACAGGCAATCGAAAACACGGAAAGAATCGCCGAAATATGTAACGTGAAACTTGAATTCGGCCGACTCCACCTGCCAGAGATAGACTTGCCTGAAGGCAAAACGGCTGACCAGTTCCTAGCAGAACTCTGTAATGAGAATCTTCACCACCCCTACCCCAATCCCACCCCAGAGATAGTCCAGCGCCTTGAATACGAACTGGACGTAATAAAACAGACTCAGTTTGCCAACTACTTCCTGGTTGTCTGGGATATCATTTCTTTTACCAAGCAAAAGAATATCCTATTCGGGGTTAGAGGAAGCGCTGCTGCCAGTATCGTCCTCTTTTGTCTTGGCATTACAGATGTCGACCCTATTGAACACAAACTCGTATTCGAACGTTTCCTGAACCTTGAGCGCAAAGAGATGCCGGATATAGATCTAGATTTTGAGGACAACCGACGTGACGAGGTAATCTCATATGTATCAAAGAAATACGGACCGGATCACGTTGCGCAAATTATAACCTTTGGCACTCTGGGTGCCAAGGCAGCTATCAGGGATTCAGGCAGAGCACTCGGCATGCCTTATAGTGATGTCGACCGCGTCGCCCGAATGGTTCCGTTTGCCCCAGGCATGACTCTCAGCCGTGCTTTAGAAGAAAACAATGAGTTTAACGATATTTATCGGGAAGATCGTTTTGTCAGTAAATTGGTTAACTCAGCCAAAAGTATCGAAGGCATCGCCCGGCACGCTAGTACACATGCCGCCGGCGTCGTCATCTCAAAGGAACCACTCGCTCACTATGTCCCTCTGCAACGTGGGAGTCGGGCCAACGGCGACGAGACGATAATGACTCAGTTCACGATGGGTGATATCGCCCGTATCGGTCTTTTGAAGATGGACTTTCTCGGCCTGGCCAACCTGTCTATCCTAGGCAAGGCAAAGGAGATAATCAAACAAAGCCACGGTACTGCTATTGACCTGCCCAATATTCCGATGGATGACTTCAAGACCTTTGCATTACTTACCTCAGGAGAGACCTCCGGCGTTTTCCAGCTTGAGGGAACCGGCATGCGCCGCTATATTAAAGATTTAAAACCGACCGCCTTTAGTGATATTGCCGCAATGGTCGCATTGTACCGCCCGGGACCAATGGAGCATATCCCCACTTTCATCAGAGCCAAGCACGGTCATGAGCCTATCCGTTATCCTCACCCTATTCTCGAGAAAATACTCGAAGAAACCTACGGGGTAATCGTTTACCAGGACCAGGTACTGTTTATTGTCCAGGCTCTGGCAGGTTACAGCCTGGGTCAGGCTGATATTTTCCGCAAAGCAATGGGCAAGAAGATTCCAGAAGTTATGAAGAAGGAAAAGCGCAGCTTTGTCGAGGGAGTAAAAAAGAATGGTTACTCCGCCGAAATAGCGAAGCAGGTTTTCGCTCTAATTGAACCCTTTGCCGGCTATGCTTTCAATAAGGCGCACAGCGTCAGTTATGCTTTAATTGCCTATCAGACTGCTTATCTTAAGGCAAATTATCCATCAGAATACATGACGTCTTTCCTGATTATTCATACCGGTCAGACAGAAAAGATAGCCAGTGCCATTACCGAATGCCGCCGCCTTGGCATTAAAATAACGCCACCGGATATTAATCACAGCCAGGTCAGTTTCTCCATAGAAAGGGATGCTGACGGCGCTCCTGCAATTCGCTTCGGGCTTACCGCAATCAAGAATGTTGGAGAAGGAACTGTTGAACCCATCATTAAAGAGCGCGATGAAAACAGCGGTTTTAAATCCGTAGAAGACCTTTGCCGCCGCTGCGACCTGCGTAATATTAACAAACGCGTAATGGAAAGCCTGGTTAAGGCAGGAACTTTTGACTCACTGGGCAGCCGTGGTACCCTACTCAATAGTATTGAACGTATTCTGTCACTGGCTCAGCGAGAGCAGCATCTCCGTGAGACAGGGCAGTCCACTATGTTTGACCTGTGGGGAGAGGAGATGCCAGTACCAGCGCCCAGCCTTGACCTTGATGCAGCTGAAATATCCATAGGGGAGAAACTTGCCTGGGAGAAAGAATTAATGGGAGTATATCTTTCCGAACATCCCTTTAGCTCAATAGCAAGTAAAATTGGCTCGGAGACCACCCTATGCGGTCAAATCGATACTGAGATGGCTGGGCAAAATATCGTCGTCGCTGGAATGGTTACTTCAGTCCGCTGCCTATACACCCGTGATAGCCGCCCCTTCGCCAGCGCCATCCTTGAGGACCTTGATGGGCAAATTGAAACCATGGTCTGGCCAAAGGTTTTTTCCGATACCAGAGACCTGTGGCAGGAAGGTAGTTTCCTACTTGTCGAAGGTAAAGTAAGGGTTAGAGAAGACCGTGTGCAGTTAAACTGCGACCACGTCCGAGTGTATCAACCGAAAGCTCGCGGTGAAAAGGAAACGTCTATACAACCCATTGAAGTGCCAACCAAAGAGAAAGTAGTTTCCGGCGAAGCTGCTATTGAAGATACTCCACCAACCGAAAGACGGAATCTGCTAATAAACCTAAGGCAGACAGATGATGAAGAAAAAGATGAAACCCTTTTACACAATATTGTTAGCCTTCTAAAGAAGTTTCCCGGGAAAGATGAAGTAAAACTAAGAATCGCTAACAACAACAGAATCATCGATCTCAGTCTACCGAATCTATATACTAATTACTGCTCGGAACTTCACCAACAGCTGACGAAGCTCGTTGGCGAAGACAGGATAAATCTGGAAACAATCAATTAAACCGAAATACTTCTGATTTTCATCTACCCTAAAAAAGGACTCTAGTTTTGATGTTAGTAAAATAAGGACTGAGTATTAAGAAGGATATCCAATTAAAAGAGGGCTACACTCCGGAATAGATCGTCAGTATGTCTATTTAAAAACTTGGGGCAACCAATCAATTCAAACTTATTAATATTACATAGACTTTATAAAGTCGAATAAGTCCGCTCCTTCTGAAGCTAAAGGAGGGCTATATAAAGCCAAATTATCTCACCCCAAGCTTTAATGATTTAGCAATTTGCTGCTTCTGCCTCCAGACGGAGCAGCCTTATTTTCATCCCTATCCCCCCGCTAAAGCCCCCGAGACTACCATTAGCCGCCAGGACACGATGGCAGGGGATAATAACCGGCAAAGGATTTCTACCCAGCGCCTGCCCCACGGCACGTGCCGCCCTCGGCTTATTAATCTGCTCCGCCAGCCAACCATAGCTCCTAGTTTCACCATAGGGAATGACTCTGGCTTTCTCCCATACTGCACACTGAAAATCGGTAGCCCCTGACAGGTCTAGTTTCACTGGAAAGTCAGTCTTATCACCACGAAAGTACTTCCTCAAGCGTTCTGTCAGGTTATGAAAAAGTTTGGGGAACCTTATGGCACTATTGAAACCATAACCTAAAAGACTCTGGACTTCCTGAGCCGAAAATTGGGGGAAGACGATGTGCCGTAAGCCTTCGGCAGTGCCCGTAACACCCATCCAGCCGGTATCAACTTTAAATATGGCGTAATACAGTTGACGAGTCATTAGACTTAGACTGCCGAAAATAATTATTCTCTACTGGCTCTACTACTCTGGAGATAAGCGGCGAGAACTATTAATACCATTCCCAGGAGAATACTGACCACTATCTTAATCAGTTCCGGTGTATTCATACTGAGAAAATAAGCAAAGGTAAAGACACTGGCGACATAGGCAATATCCCGACTGACCGTATGGGCACTAACCGCCTTCTGCCTGAGCGCCCTGTAAACAAGTCAGACGACGAAGGCGAGGGATACCAGCACCACTAGAGGAAAGGAAGGTTTAATGCCGTTCCCTTAATTTTATCAGCTTGAGAAGGTATTTTTATCATCCTTAAACTAAGGTGCTAAAGCAAACCAACTTGTTTATGTTTTAACGTACTCGTGCATTATGAAGCGTCCCGTTCATAATAGGTTCGTTGATATAAACATCACCGTTCCTGATTTTCAGATTATAGCCGCAATCAGGATTGGTGCAGACCCACGCTTTGTACTGGATAGTTGCTCCTTGACTGCCAAAATCAGACAGGGGTACTAGGTCCCCACCATTGCATTTTTGGCATTTGGGGAATTCGTTTTGTCCCATGAAACCCTCCTCCCAACCGAAAGTAAATTATTAAATAATCCAGTACAGTATACATCAATCAATTATTATTGGCAAGGTCATTCTTGAAGATTTACTGAGCTGATTATGCTGTATATGGCTCCTTCTCTTGTCAGATGACTCTTAATTAGTTTAATGGAATCCACATTAAACCTATAATCTTCTTTAAATTGATTGGATATGATGATCTGTCCCAAGCCCTGCCGCTCATCAGACGCCGCCCGGTCGCTAACCCGTGCCAGGGTTAAATGCGGCTTGAATGGTCGGGATTCGACCATGAAGCCAAGAGATACCAAATTCATGTCAATCCTCTTTTGCAGGCGGCTTAGCCTTTCCATGTCTCCATTTAACCCTATCCAGATAACCTGAACTCTCCTTAAATCAGGGAAAACACCCAAACCACCTAGCTCAAAATGCAAGGGCGATATACCCTGAGCGGCTTCTTTAATTGCCCCAGATATCTTGCTGATTACATTCCCATCAATATTACCTAAAAACCTTAACGAAAGGTGGATATTCTCGGGATTAACCCATTTCACCGGAGATGGGCCTTCCTCCTTCAATGTATTCTGTATCCGGGCCAACTCCTTCCTCAACCCAACAGGTAGCTCTATGGCGATAAAAGCACGTAGCTGCTCTTTCCCTGGCATCAACCCATCTCCCCAATCACTCCAAATAGTGGTATTTGCTTCATCAATTTTTCTAAATACCCAGTAGCCGCCGGGCGTTTCCCGAAAGAATCAGACTCTTTGTTTCCTCTGGTAGATCAGCGGCACCAATATCATGAAGTACACGCTCCTGCGTTAATGCCGGGTAGTCACTACCGAAAAGAATCTTGTCAGCACCCACCAGCCGACTAACCTGCTTATATACCTGAGTACTATAGAGAAAGGGAGAAGCCGCCGAATCAAAATAGATGTTATTCATCGCCTTTTTTACTTCCGGCATAAGGGCATAAAACGGCAAACCTCCCCCCCAATGAGCACAGATTATATTTAAATCAGGAAAATTAGAAATAAAGTGGTAAATTAAGTCAGGAGTGACACGTCCCTTGCCTGAATAAGTATGACCGACCGGTTCCGATGAATGCAACTGAAGTATCAGCCTGTGTTGCATTAACGCATCAACAAATGGTTGCATTGATTCCCTATCCGTAATATCAAATGATTGGATATCAGGTCGTAGTTCACCAACACCTCTAATTCCGGCTCTGGCACACCGCTCCATTTCAATAACGCCTGCTTCACCTGAATCAGGTTGAACGGTACAAAAACCGACCAAACGGTGAGAATACCGGTTAACCGACTCAAGAATATAGTCGTTGGTTTCAACGCATAATTCATGCGTCATCCAGCCAATATTGACAATGACTGAAATATCGACGCCTTCTTGGTCCATACTGTCAATGAGTTCTTCGGTAGTAGCTATATTGGTATCTTTGCCTGCATACAATAAGGCGAAACAGGGATCTTTTTCAATGTAGCGACTACGATTTTGCTTTATCCAGGGAGAAAACACGTGCGTGTGGAAGTCAATAATCATAGTGAATTATAGCAAAGTAGATAAAGTCGATTCAAAGAATAAATGGTACACGAAGATAGGCTCACCCTAAAAACGGTTGGTCGTTAATTTATTCTGAAGACGCCGCTTCTTTACCGATTGTTTCTCCCTCAGCCTCTACCGCGCCTGCTTCCGCTGCTTCCTCTTCTGCGGAGACTACTTCTTCTTCTATTACCTCTATATGCACTTCGCTAACCTTGGCTATAAGCTGGTCAGGGTCACTTTTAATAGTTACATCCGCACCAAGGATAATATCCTTAACATGAATGGACTGTTCCAGTTCTTCAAGAACGGTGGTGTCTACTTCTATCTGTGGCGGTAAACTCGTCGGCAGGCACTCAACAGTCAAACTGGTAATACCGTGACTCAATACTCGTCCCTTTTCTTTCAACGCCGGAGAGTGACCAACCAGAATGATAGGCACATCCGTTTCTATTTTTTCGTCTTTCCTGACCTGATACAGGTCAACATGCAATAACTGCCGGCTTACCGCATTTCTTTGAATTTCACGAATAAACACACTTCTCGACAATGTTTCGTTATCAATATTGAGAGCGATAAGTCGCGTCGTTCCTGCCTTAGCAATGACTTGCCGGAGAGTTCCAGCATCACACTGTAACGCCAGCGATTCCAGGTTATGTCCGAAAAGATGGACCGGGGTAACCCCTTCACGCCTGAGAAATCTGACTTTTTTACCCAGCACATCTCTAGAATGTGCTTTCAAGGTTATATCATTCACTTATCTACTCCCTTCTACCCTGCTAATTTAAGCATAATACTCCGAAAAAATCAATTCTTACGTGTGGAAAACACTCAGTCAAGATACGTTATTGTTGGAAAAGGTCTTTTTTTTATATCGACCTTGATACCGGCTTCCCGGAACAGATCAGTAAACGAATCATCGTTATAGCTGCCAAAGCTCACATACCGCTTAATCTTGGCATTTACCAGCATTTTGGCACACAGGTTACATGGCGTGTGCGTAGCATAAATAGTACTTCCATCGAGGCTGACGCCGTGAAGCCCGGCCTGAATAATAACATTCTGTTCAGCGTGAATACCTCGGCAGATTTCATGTCTCGTTCCTGAAGGTATTTTCAATTCATCCCTGAGGCAGCCAAGCTCAAGGCAATCTTTAGCATTAGAAGGAGCGCCGTTATAACCTGTTGATAGTAAATGTTTATCATGGACCGCCACGGCTCCTACATGATGCCGATGACAGGTTGAACGTTCGGCGACTACCGAGGCTATTTTCAGAAAATATTCATCTGTATCCGGTCTGGTCATTTTACTCATTTTAATCGAGAAATAATACTTTCGACCGTCTTTCTAAAGTCAGATAACGAGGATTCGTTGATAATAGTGAAGTCAGCCATCGCAATTGGCCCACCTTTGTTAATATTCTCTATCTCTGCCCAGTCACGGCTGACAGCTTCTTCAGCCGTTAGTTTCCGGCTTGACCTGCCGACTAGCCGTGAATATCTCGTGGCCGGGGAAGCCCAAACGGCTAAGGCTAAAAAATCCTTCCCGTAACGAGCTTTCAGCGAAATATATTCTTCCCACGAATAAAGCCCGTCAACCACAACATTTGATTGTTCAAGGGCGGAGTCAATCCCGGGCTGATTAAGTTCGGCATAGGCAGCCATACCATGCTCTTTTCTGAGAAACTCCCTGACAAACCGCTCATTTTTCTCGGTCAGTTCCAGTCCTCTCCTGCTCACTTCCTGATCGGTAATATCACCGAACCTCACCCTAACAAAGCCGCTCCTGACGAATATTTCAGCGACCTCCGATTTGCCCGAGCCAGGCATTCCCACGATTGAGACAACCTTCATAATAACATACCTTCACCAGTTTTCATTATATAAGAGATGTGAGGTAAATAACAACGCACATGTATTAACTTGTCACAATGAAGATATTGCTTTTTACCGACAAAATCCTGTAAGCTTTAAGCGCAAATATCTTTCCAGAAATGAGAAATAACCCTATTGAACTGGACTAATACCGCCATACTGAGCGCAGCCATCCTCGGGATGGTGAACATATTTGATAGCCATCTTGTATCAAAGCGACTACCAAGCTTTCGGGTGTTTCTGCTTCTTTTAGGAAGTGTTCACCTGATTTATGGTTTAATTCTATTGTATCTGTTCCCATTGCCTGAGGATACCGGTTGGTTACCGATAGTAGCGGCAGTAGTCTCGGGTATTTTCCGCACCACCGCCGCCACTATCATGCTCTATAGTATGAAAAGTGCCGAGGTATCACGTGTTATACCGATAGTTTATACATCTCCAATATTCGTCGCTCTATTGGCCATCCCATTACTGGGGGAAAACCTTAATTACCTTCAGTGGCTGGCGATTATTATCGTAGTCTCAGGAGCCGTTGTCATTTCGATTGAAAAAGGTTCCTTTTTATCCGAGAAATGGCTGGGCAGCACGTTCCTTCTTCCCATGGTCTCCAGTATCCTCTTTGCCACGGCGGATATAATCAGCAAATATGCCCTTTCATATCTCTCGTTCTGGAACTTATTTTATATTTCCGCCTTCTGCATGGGCGGACTGTGGCTTCCTTTTTCAATGCACCCTTCCGTATTGAAACAAATCAAATATATGAATAAAAGAAACTCTGCCATAGCCCTGCTTTCTTGCAATGAATTAATGGCGGCAATAGGAATCACACTGTCATTCCGAGCGATTGCCAATGGACCGGTCTCTTTAGCTTCAACTGTTATTGCCAGCCGTCCTATTTTTGTTGCCGTATATGCTATTATTATGAGCCGTGTGCTACCGGGGTTTTTGATGCGGTCTGCCGATAAAAGGGCTTTAGCATTACGACTTATGGCTACTGTCATGATTGTTTCCGGTATCAGTATTATTTATCTTAATTAAATAATTTATGGGGACGCCAAGTCTGGACTCCCAGTGTAAATACAGATTTGGACAGCGATATAATGGCATCAGGCAAAGAGCGCTGAAAATAACACAGATACGAAGTAACAAACTAATAGCCTTTG
>CAYFHI010000010.1:0-27952 GCA_964342875.1 uncultured Dehalococcoidaceae bacterium | reverse complement strand
GTGAGACCGGGAATGAAAACTAAAGAATTAGACAGTATCGCCGAGAGAGAATTGGAAAGGCTGGGTGCCAGGTCCTCATTCAAAGGATACCGCGGCTTTCCGGCTAATCTCTGTGTTTCGATAAATGATGAGATAGTTCACGGTATTCCCGGGAAACGGATACTGCAGGAAGGAGACATTATTTCTCTTGACTTCGGAGCAATATTTATGGACTTTCAGGGGGATGCCGCGGTAACGGTAGGCGTTGGCGAAATAAGCTCCCCGGCAAGGCAGCTTATGCAGGCAGCCAAGTATTCTTTGGAAACTGGCATCACTAAGGCACGCCCGGGAGCAACGCTGGGGGATATTTCCGCAGCCATACAGAATTATGCCGAATCAAGAGAGTATTCGATAGTTCGCGAGTATACCGGACATGGCATCGGAAGGGAAATGCATGAGGAACCTCAGATACCTAATTTCGGCTCACCCGGAACGGGACCCGTCCTGAAAAAGGGGATGACCCTCGCCATCGAACCGATGTTGAATGAGAGAGACTGGCATACCCGACTCGGTAATGACCGCTGGACAGTACTTACCGCTGATGGAAGTCTTTCGGCACACTTTGAACATACGATAGTTATTACGGATAATGAACCGGAAGTACTAACTAAAGGGATTTATGCCTAAGAAAGGGGCGATAGAAGTAGAAGGTACGGTAATGGAGGCTTTACCTAATGCCATGTTCCGAGTTGAACTGGCGAACGGTCACAAGGTACTAGCTCACATTTCCGGTAAGATAAGAATGCATTATATTAAAGTTTTACCCGGGGATAAAGTATTAATAGAACTCTCTCCTTATGACCTGACCCGGGGTAGAATTACGTATCGGTTTAAATAATACGAGGGACTCAATTGTGAAAGTTAAAGCTTCAGTTAAAGTAAGGTGTGAAAAGTGCCGGGTCATAAAAAGACGGGGGGTACTAAGGATTATTTGTACCAACCCCAAACATAAACAAAGGCAGGGATAATTCCCTGTGAAAATAAGGAGTAAATAAATGGCACGTATTGCTGGGGTGGATATACCGGGAAATAAACAGGTCTGGGTTTCTTTACAATATATTCATGGCATTGGCCTTACTTCAAGCCAGAAAATTCTATCACATACCGGCATTACTTCTAATACCAAGGTCAATGACCTCACTGAGGAAGAGGTAGCCCAGCTTCGAGAGATAATTGACCGGGAATACAGGGTGGAAGGCGAGATCAGAAAAGAAGTTAATTTTAATATAAAGCGCTTGATGGAGATAGGGTGCTATCGCGGTATCAGGCATCGTCATAACCTACCAGTAAGAGGGCAGCGGACGCGAACCAATGCCCGAGCCAGACGCGGTTCACGTCAAACCGTGGCCGGCAGAGGACAAAGACGCGGCATGACTAAGAAATAACTAAATCTGCTTTAATAAGGAGAATAGGATGGCACAGAAAAAGCGAACCAAGACAAAAAAGCGAGAACGCAAGTCAATCGCTATCGGCAGAGCTTATATTCAATCTACTTTTAACAATACAATGGTGACCCTTACAGACCCTCAGGGCAATGTCCTTGCCTGGGGCAGTTCGGGATCAGCCGGATTCAAAGGCTCACGCAAAGGAACCCCTTACGCCGCCCAGATGGCAGCCCGGGAAGCCGCAAGGAAAGCGATGATGCACGGACTACGGCAGATAGAGGTGTATATCAAGGGCCCCGGCAGCGGACGTGAAGCAGCTATCCGTTCTCTCCAAAGTTCAGGGCTTTATATTACGAGAATAAGGGATGTAACCCCCATCCCACATAACGGATGCCGCCCTCCTAAAAAGAGGCGGGTGTAAAAGAAGGAGAATATGGCAAGATATACAGAAGCAGTTTGTCGATTATGCCGTCGTAGCGGCGAGAAACTTTTTTTAAAGGGTAACCGTTGTTTCACACCCAAGTGTGCCGCAGATAAACGGGCACAACCACCGGGACAGGTGTCAAAACGACGGCGGCAGAAGATTTCCGACCGTGGATTACAGCTCCGGGAGAAACAAAAAGCCCGTTATACCTACGGAATTTTAGAGAGACAGTTCAGGAAAACTTTCTCCCAAGCAGTGAAACAACCGGGCATCACCGGCGAAAATCTGATGATACTGATGGAAAGGCGGCTTGACAACGTGGTATACCGGTTAGGGTTTGCCGAATCGCGCCCCCAGGCACGCCAGTTAGTCCGGCACGGTCACATCTTACTCAACGGACATAGGACCAATATTCCCTCCTGCCTGATTAAGGAAGGTGATAAGGTTAGCTGGAGAGAGGAAAGCACCAAAGCCGAATATTACAAGCAAGTAATGGAGAGTATAGAGACTAGGACAGTATTAAACTGGTTAAGCCTGGATAGAACCAACATGGTTGGGGAAGTATTAACTTTACCCACTCCTGAAGATATCGGTGCCAAATTTAATGAAAAAGCCATAGTTGAATACTACTCGCGATAGATTCGATGGTGAGGAGGTAAATCTTTGTCAAGTTTAGTGATTCCCAGTATTGAATGTGTTGAAAGCGCAGAGAACTTTGGGCGGTTTCAGGCTTCACTACTGGAAAAGGGTGTAGGCGTTACTCTAGGCAATTCTTTGCGCCGAATCTTACTTGGCTATCTTCCTGGAGCCGCCGTAACCCGGGTAAAAATAGATGGAATTCAGCATGAATTCTCAGTTATACCTCACGCCAAAGAGGATGCGATGGAGTTCCTGCTTAACGTAAAGGCGTTAAGATTCAAACCTCTTTCTAAAACACCGGGTAAACTGGTGCTCGATACGCAAGGAGAAGGACATGTCTGTGCCGCTGACATTAAACCCTCAGTTGACTTTGAAATAGCCAATCCAGAACTTTATCTGGCCACTTTAAGTTCACCTGAAGCCCGACTTTACGTTGAGTTCGATGTGGAATTAGGTGCCGGATTTAGGACGGCGGAATCCACTGATGACATGCCCGTGGGAACGATTCCGGTGGATGCTATCTTTTCCCCGATAAAGAAAATAAATTTCAACGTCGAGCCAACCCATATCGGACGGGAGATAAGCCACGAACGATTGTCACTGGATGTATGGACTGACGGCACCATATCGCCCATAGATGCCGTCAGCCAAGGTGCGGCGCTTTTAATTGAGCAACTAAAGCCGTTTGTAGAATACGCCAATGTCTCGCAAATGAAAGAGGAGGAAAGGCTAATCCGCCTTTCTATTCCCGATGAAAAATATAATATGTCCGTGGAGCAACTTGACCTGTCAGTGCGCACCATAAATTGTCTAAGGCGCGGCAGTATTACTACCGTGGGGGAACTTATTGCTAAAGGCCCGAAAGAATTGTTCAAATTACGAAATTTCGGTCAGAGATCGTTTCAGGAGATGAAAGACAAACTCGAAGGAATGGGACTATCGCTAACACCAAATATTGAAGAGAGCCAAGAAAACGTAAGTCCCACCCAGAAAGAAGAGCTACCAGAACCCATTCAAGAAGAAACAGATTTAGATAAACAGGAAACATCCGTAGATGCAGACGGGCCTGATAAGGTTAAAAGCAAATCAGGAGAGCCACAGATATGAGACATAAGCTAAGCGGCAGAAAATTAAGCAGGTCCACCAGCCACCGCAAAGCATTGTACCGGAATCTGGTGACCGACCTTCTCAACTATGAGAAGATTGTTACCACCGAAGCCAAGGCAAAAGAAGTGCGGGGAATGACAGAAAAGATGATTACTCTGGGTAAAGCCGGAGATCTCCACTCTTACCGCCAAGCACTATCTTTTATTACCGAAAAAAAAGTAGCGGACAAGGTACTTACGGAACTGGCAGAGAGGTACGCTGAACGCCCCGGTGGGTATACTCGTATCATTAAGCTGGGTCCCAGACTCGGTGATGGTGCACCCATAGTTCAACTTGAGCTGGTATTATAATAACTTCCAGCTACGGTTAGTCCGTGGAGGTGGAGAAGATTACCAGCCAGATGCCCGGCAACAGGATTGTATTGATTATGGAATATGACGGAACAAATTACTACGGTTTTCAATTACAGGCAAATCGGCCTACCATACAAGGGGAGATTGAGCAGTCGTGGTATAAACTTACCGGAGAGAGTGTCCGAGTAATGTCTGCCAGCCGAACTGATACTGGCGTTCACGCTAAAAGACAGGTAGTCAGCATTAATACGAACTCATCCCTACCAATACATACATTTGTCGATGGATTAAACCATTATTTACCTTTTGATATTGCGGTACAAGCTGCCTATAACGTAGCGGACACTTTTAATATCAGGAGTGATGCCATCAGCCGGGAATATAACTATTACATTTTGAATAGCCAGACGCGTTCACCAATCAGGCGAAGCTTTGCTTGTTTTGTTACTGGAGCACTTGATATCGAAGTTATGAACCAGGCTTGCCAGTACCTGATTGGCGAACACGATTTTGCCTCGTTCACGATCCTTGCCGAGGTAAAAAACTGGAGCACGGTACGCCGTGTTTATAAAGCCGAAGTAAGGAAACAAGAAGGACTGGTTATTTTTAATATTGTAGCAAACTCTTATCTGCGACACCAAGTTCGCAATATAGCAGGCACTTTAATCAGGGTTGGACTCGGTAAAATAACGATTAACGAGTTTCATAATATAGTTGAGGCAGGAAGACCGGGGCTTGCTGGGCCCCGGGCACCCGCCTGTGGACTATGCCTTATGCAGATAAAATACCCAACTCCTTTTGGGGAAGATACTTCGGAGGATAATTGATGAAAACCTATAGCACTAAAGGAACTGATATTAAACGAGAATGGCACGTTATTGATGCCTCCGACCAGATCTTGGGCAGACTGGCAACCCGGATAGCCAGTCTGCTTATGGGAAAACACAAGCCAATATTCAGCCAGAATCAGGATACTGGCGATTTCGTTATCGTTATCAATGCGGAAAAGATACGGGTCACCGGTAATAAGAACAAACAGAAGCTTTATTACCGCCATTCCGGATACCCGGGAGGCTTCAAGAGTGTCTCCTTGGAGAAATTGATGCAGACCCATCCTACCCGCGCGATTGAGTATGCGGTTAAAGGGATGGTGCCTCACACTCGACTCGGTGCCGTGATGATGAAAAAACTCAAGGTTTATGTCGGCAGCATTCACCCTCACCGTGCTCAGACGGATGAAGTATTAGGTAAAAAAGCAAAAGAGGATACTAAAAACTGAGACATTTTACCAAAAGACAAAAAGAGCATTAACTAAGAATAAATCTTTATTCCTTTCATTTGCGCAAATGAAGGGAATAAGAAGGACAGGACTTATATGAAAAAACAAATCTATTTCAGCGGAACGGGGCGACGTAAGGCGGCAATAGCACAGGTGAGACTACTTCCAGGGGATGGCGCCATTATTGTAAATGGCAAGCCCTATGATGAACTGTTCCCATCTCTGGTACACCAGCAGGCAATAATACAACCCCTTGTGTCGGTTGAGAGCGTCGGCATGTATAACATAATCGTTAAGGTATCCGGGGGCGGAGTTTCCGGGCAAAGCGACGCTATCGCCCACGGTATTTCGCGCGCCCTAGTAAAGGCTAACGAGAACCTTAAACCGGTCCTGCGCCAGAACGGCTTACTTACCCGTGATCCCCGTGTTAAAGAGAGGAAAAAAGTCGGGCTCAAGCGGGCACGCAAAGCGCCACAGTACACCAAACGGTAAGATTGGGTTGGATGTGCAATTGTTATTCTCGCTATTCCAAATTGGCAATAGCGTTATAACCTGCTTAGTAAACTTACCCCTTAGTAAGTTGTTCTTTCAGGTAAGTGATGACCTCCACCGGAGAAGGGTCAACCTTGTATAGAATCGCTAGGTAATAGCTGACATAGTCGCCGAAAAGCACTAGGCTCATCATCTGACTCAATAAACTCTTACCTTCGCTGTCCACATAATCATACGCCACGCCAGCCTCCTCAAGGAGTCGACAAGTCACCCCGTAACGTAGTTGGACACGCTGATTGAGAGAAGGCGCACGCAGCAGGACAACCTTTACTTTGCCGGCTAATTCCCCCGGGAACTGATAGCCAACCACCGCATTATGATTAAGCTCAGGAAAAACCTCGTAGAAAGCCCAGGCTTTGCTGTTCTCGTTAATCTGCGTTTTCCAGCGATGCGCTACCTCAGCAAGAATACCGGCTCCGTATATCACCGACAGGCGACTGTATAAACGCTGCGCCATCTGCTTCGCCGGGTTAGCTTTGACTTTCTCATCGATTTTTATTGATAAGTTCTGTAACACTGTTATGGTTTCCGCAACATCTGCCGATTTATCACCGATGAATCCGAGCTTTTGGAGAAAGCAGAGCACCGGTAAAAAGCTGAAACCCAGCGCAGCCCGCGGCTGCGCTTTATAGGCAATGTTAAAAACGGGGATATTCTCTTTCTCCACGATGTCTTTTAACTTACCACCGGTGGTAACTGCCAGTTTCTTTACCCCCTTCCCCAGCGCCTGGTTGAATGCGGTCAGGGTCTCCTCGGTATCCCCGGAATAGCTGGATGCAATAACCAGTGTCTCGGCATCAATAAAATCGGGTAAATCATAGTCGCGCTGGATAAAGATTGGCAGTTTAGCCTCGGACAGCGTCAGGCTCCTCAAGAGGTCGCCACCAATGGCTGACCCACCCATCCCCAGAATAACCACCTTATTAACTTTAGAGTAATCAGCCGGTAGGTTAAAGCCCATCGCCTCCTGCCACGCCTGCTGGCACTGCCAGGGAATTTCGTGGATACGCTCCAGCATATTTCCCGGATCGTACTGTTGAAAAAGTTTAGGGTCATCCAGATCAGAATTACCCATCTACTTCACCCCCCTGTATCTTCAAACTAGACTCCGGCCATTTCCTTACCCAGAGCCAGTATTCTTTCCGCCCGTTCTGGAGAATCAGTCTCAGCATAGATTCGAAGCACCGGCTCAGTACCGGAAAACCTGATAAGCAGCCAGCTGTTATCCGCCAGCGTAAACCTGAATCCGTCCGCCGTGTCTAACTTCACAACTTCGACAACGTCAATAGACTTTGGAGAGCAATCTTTAACCCGATTAAAGATTGTCTGCCACTCATCCGCCGGAAATTTTACATCCACCCGTTTATAGTGATGGGGACCTACCTTACTGTAAAGATATTCGATAAGTTCCGAAGGCGTTTTACCCGTTTTAATCATGAAATCAAGAAAATACAGATTAGCCAGAATACCGTCTCGCTCTGCAATATGACCTCGGAAGCCGTAGCCTCCGCTTTCCTCCCCGCCAACCAGCGCATTCTTATTAAGCATCAACGGAGCAACATATTTGAATCCTACCGATGTCTCGTAAACCGGCACGTTAAATATTTCTCCCAACCGATAAACCATGCTGGTGGTCGTTATCGACTTGACTATAGCACCCCGCTCACCACGCACCTCCAGCAAGTAGAGACAGAGCATGGCGTAAACCTGAAGCTGCGTTAAGAATGTTCCTTTTTCGTCAACAATACCCATGCGATCGGCATCTCCATCGGTCGCCAGTCCCACTCCCGCTCCCTCCGCGTTAATTGTATCCGAGAGTTTTTTCAGGTTGTCAGCAATAGGCTCAGGATGGTGTATTCCGGGAAATAGCGGATTTCTTTCGCTATTTATCTCGATTAGCCGGTTAGTACCATCTTCCAGCATTTTTCTGAGATAACCGGAACCAACGCCGTACATAGAATCAATGGCAATTTTAATACCGGCCTGCCGTATCCCCTCAAGGTCAACAAGCTTTGATATCTGAGCGAAGTAAGCTGGGTCGAAATCGACATATTCGATAAGCCTCTGTTCTAAAGCCTGATTCAGTGGCAACCGATTGATTTTCCCACCGGCCAGAGCCTCAGAAATAAAGCCTTCTATCTGCGCAGTGACTTCATCCGGGGCACTGGAACCGAGATCCGTTTTATATTTAAAGCCGTTCCAGATAGCCGGATTATGGCTAGCGGTAATGATGACAGCTCCGCCTGCTTTATGAGCCAGAACGCCATAGCTAATTACCGGTGTCGGCACCGCCCTCCGACTCAGCAGTACTTTTATTCCGCTTTCGGCAACCACTTCCGCTGCTGAGGTGGCAAAGTCCTCAGAGGCAAAACGGGTATCATAACCGATAACCAACCCACGTTCAGCCAGTCCCGCCTTCTTCAGATAATCGGCTACCCCCCGGGCACAGGCACGCACATTATCAAAGGTAAAGTCCTCGGCAATGATGCCACGCCAGCCGTCAGTACCGAATTTAATGGAGTTGGATTTAATTATCTACCTCACCCCCGATGTCCCCATCTCTTGTCAAGGAGAGGGGGAGGATTATTGAAAAAGGGATTTCGTCCCTCTAAGACTCTCCTTAAGCACTGCAATCAATAGGAGGGGTATGTGTGTTTACGAAGACCATCCCCTGATAAAGCTATTGTACTATTACCCCAATGCTTCTTTCTTCAACATCTCCGCTTTATCCATCTTCTCCCAAGGGAGATCAAGGTCGTCCCTGCCGAAGTGCCCGTAGGAAGAGGTCTGACGGAAAATGGGACGGCGCAGGTCAAAGTCCTGGATAATTGCCCCCGGCCGTAGGTCGAAGTGCTTGTTAATCAGGTTAAGTATGACATCATTGGTAACCGTAGCCGTACCGAATGTTTCAATGGAAACCGAAAGCGGATGAGCCACACCGATAACGTATGAAATCTGAATTTCCAGTCGCTCCGCCAGTCCGGCGGCGACAATATTCTTGGCGATGTAACGAGCGGCATATGCCGCCGAACGGTCAACCTTGGTAGGATCCTTACCGGAGAAAGCGCCGCCGCCATGACGAGCAATACCTCCATAAGTATCAACCAGAATCTTGCGCCCAGTAAAACCAGTATCGGATACCGGCCCGCCAATGACAAATCGACCGGTAGCGTTAACGAAGAACCTGGTTTCTGCATCTATCAATGACACCGGAACAATCGGTTTTATCACTTGCTCAATAATATCCTTCTCCATCTGACCGTGACTGATATCATCATGCTGTGCGGCGATAACCACATTAGTGACACGTTTGGCTATACCCTTATTATATTCTAAAGTAACCTGTGATTTTCCATCGGGACGAAGATAAGGCAGTATTTTATCTTTCCTCACCTGCGCCAGACGACGGCACAGCTTATGCGACAGAGAGATAGGTAAAGGCATCAGCTCCGGCGTTTCGTTACAGGCGAAGCCGACCATCATTCCCTGGTCACCGGCGCCAATTTCATCAGAGTGGCTGACTCCTGAACTTTCCTTAACTTCCAGAGACTTACTAACTCCCATGTCAATATCGGTTGACTGCTCCTTAATCGACACTATCACCCCGCAGGACTGGTAGTCGAAGCCATACTGCGGTTCGGTGTATCCGATATCCTTAATCACCTGGCGGACTACCCGCGGTACATCAACATAGCAACTGGTAGTTATTTCCCCCAAGGCTATCACCAATCCCGTGGTGACTGCCGTCTCGCAGGCGACGCGACCATAGGGATCCTTATCAAGGATAGTATCAAGGATAGCATCAGATATCTGGTCGCAAATCTTATCCGGATGTCCTTCGGTAACCGACTCCGAGGAAAGTAAATATTTCGCTGAGTTTTTGAAAGTATTGGTCATCTTTCCTTCTTTCTAAGTGCCTTCCTGCCAGCTGTCCAGGTATTCCTCCTGCTCCGATGTCAGGACATCAATATTGATGTCCATCGCATCCAGTTTCAGACGGGCTACCTGTTTATCGATTGCCTCAGGCACTGAATAAACTTGAGGTTTAAGATTCTCCCGGTTCTTTACCATATATTCCAAGCACAACGCCTGGTTGGCAAAACTCATATCCATAACGCTGGCTGGATGCCCCTCCGCCGCTGCCAGATTAATAAGTCTTCCTTCACCTAACAGATAGAGATGACGCCCATCGCTAAGGAGATACTCATCGACAAAGGAACGGATACGGCGCTTGCTTCCAGTCAGACTTTCCAGAGCCGGAATATTAATTTCCGCATTGAAATGACCGCTATTTGCCAGGATGGCGCCATCCTTCATCACTTGAAAATGTTTTTTGTCAATGACATTTTTATTCCCGGTAACTGTAATGAACACGTCACCTACTTCTGCTGCTTCCATTAAAGGCATTATCCGGTAACCATCCATTACCGCTTCCAGACCGCGTACCGGCTCTACCTCAGCGACAATGACATGAGCTCCATGCCCGCTGGCTCTTAACGCCACACCACGGCCGCACCAGCCATAACCACAAATTACAACATTTTTACCTGCCCATAAAATATTAGTGGCGCGAGTAATGCCATCCATAGTGCTCTGCCCGGTACCATAGCGGTTGTCAAAAAGGAACTTGGTCTGGGCATCATTTACGGCAATTATAGGGTATTTCAACTTCCCTGCCTTCTCTTGGCTACGAAGTCGAATCACCCCGGTCGTAGTCTCTTCGGTACCGCCGATAACGTTGTTTATCAGGTTGCTTCGTTTTGTGTGGAGAATGGTAACCAGGTCAGCGCCATCATCTACGGTAAGCTGCGGTTCATGATCTAATGCGATGTTGATGTGTTTATAATATGTTTCTTCGTCCTCCCCCTTTATGGCATTCGTGAGAATTCCATCATCCACCAATGCCGCCACCACATCATCCTGAGTACTGAGTGGGTTAGACGCGCAAAGAACAACATCAGCCCCCCCCTCCTTTAACGCCAGAGCCAGATTTGCCGTTTCCGTAGTGATGTGCAAGCATCCCGCAATTCGAATACCAGCGAACGGCTTTTCTTTGGAAAACCGATTATTGATTAGTCTCACCACTGGCATCTCACGCGCCGCCCATTCAATACGCTGTTTACCCGAACCAGCCAGAGAAGAGTCTTTTACATCCCACCGATTAGATACAATCAAAAAATACTCCTCGAGATATTGCAAATGTGATAACTATATCAAGACAAAAGTTACCAGTTCTCCGCTTCATCATCAAAAATATTCTTTAAATGACCACTTCACGAATAACATATAAGAATGATACATCAAATCCAAGGGTAAATCAATAGCTATCCACTATGTTATTGCCTTGCAAAGTATAAGTTTATGCACATCGGACTTTTATTAAAGTTTGAAATAGTGCTAATTGTCCAGATTATTGCCTATTAATGGGAAGAGTTTATGGAGAAAGCATGGTAAATCTGTGTGGTTTTATCCGATGTTGATATATGTAAACAAAATACAGAAACAAAGTGAGACTCAAAAACGATGTGCAGGTGTTTCTTCGAACTAAATCACAGACAATAATCAGGTGACAGCTTGACGGACGACAGTCATCAGGGTTTTTACCTACTTAAGATGAAAAACCCAAATGGCAACCGCTGGGGGTAATACAAAAAATCGACAAGGAAGTTCCGTAAATATTACTGACTACCGATTCCAGATTTAGTCCACAAAAGCCAAGGCTCTAATCGGGCACCCGTCTAACCCCTTGATATTCAGAGGGAAAAATCCCGCAGTTACTCTCCGCCCTTTAATTTTATCAAGGTTAATTAACTGTTCAATTAGAATAATGTCGTTCCCCAGCAGTATCTCATGAACAGGTTCGTGCCCCCTGTCTGCTCCGCTGGTAGCTTCCTCGGGATAAGGTAAAAACTGGTATTTTGCATGGTTGGTGACCAAGACATCGCTACCCAATGCCTTGACCTTCTTTTTTACCAACCATTCCGCAGCACTGGTTACAAAACCGGGACGTTTATTAGTCAAATACTCAGAGCCTTTTTTGTCTTCCACATAATACCGTCCCCAGCCGGTATGAACCAAAACGATGTCACCCTCACGTACCTCCGGTTTCGCCTTATCAAAGTCATCAGCAGTGATTTCCTCAAGCTCCTTCTTCGGGATATCAAGCACAACGGTATCACCATAAAGCTGCTCCAGCGGCCACTCGTCCACGGAAAAGATACCTTCCTTTTCACTCCGGGTAAAGACGTGCATAGGCGCGTCAATATGGGTGGCGCAGTGGGTTGACATCGTAAGCTTGGACAACATACAACTATCTCTCTCTACCGTGCGGGCTATGCTCCACTCGTAGCTGTTAGGCTTTAAGGTAAAATATGGTAGACCGTAATCCAGTTCCAATGGACAGGTAAGGTCTATTATTTTCATTTTTCCCTCCCTTTAAAATTATATTATATTTTACCCAACACGAATGGGCGATGGCAACTCCTTAATAAGCAATCCACCGGCAATTACACAATTATAAGTTCGGGCTTCCAGATTTTGCTAAGCTGACGGCAGCCGGTTTCAGTAACGGCTACCGGGATTCCAATATGTAGCCCCTTCTTTCCATCAAGTGTAACTACATGGGGCTCAAATTCCAGTACCATTCCTGCTTCTAATTTCAGGGAAGCATCCGGTTTATGACGCGGCTGCGCCGGATAGGTTCCCATCGGCATCTCCAGTGCCAGTCCAATACCGTGAAACGGAGGATTCCGGAAAGTATAACCGGCTTCTCTTATCGGAGTTATAAAAGCTTCATCCAGAGCACCAACAGTAATTCCCGGCCTCAAGACCTTCAGGGCATTACCATAAGACTCTCGGGCAACTGCGATAATATCCTGCCATTCTTTATTCGGTGCACCAACGGAATACGGCTGATTGTACTGCGCCACATATCCAAGATATTTGGAATCAAATTCGACAAGAATGATATCTCCGGATTCCAGAGCCTTCTGGCTGGGCGCCTGAAAGTATCCCCCATCTCCCGCATGCCGGTGTTCCTTACCAGAACAATAAAGCACCATAGAGGCAGGCTCACTCCCTTCCCGAAACAGGGTATCCATCATTACTGCCAATACCTCAAAATCTTTAACACCCACTCCAGCGGTTTCTTTTATTTTCTGGAGCACCTTATCAGCTATATCACAGCCAATCTCAAGGCACCTGATTTCAACTTCACTCTTTACCAACCGTGCATCCTCTACGATGTCCGTAGCATCCTCAAACTTCGCTTTTGGAAAATTATTAATCAGATTATTATATGTCGTATAGGGAAATCCGACCTCGCCGAAATACCCTGATATTCCAACCGCACCAACGTGTCCGCTTTCAAGATGCAACTCCTTTATCCTCTCCGATATTGCTGTGCCATAAGTGGGAAACCCGCTGCGGCAATCATTCACCCAGGTGTTGGGCTCATGCCCCGCCTGGAAAGTAAAAAGAGTTGGCTCTCCTTCTAAGGGAAAAACCAGATAGCCCTCAGTGGTGGCATTTGAGAGATACTTTACACTGGCTCCAACGTTCCTAAATGAAGTGGATGAACCCCATATTATCAAACAGTCGAGTTTCCGATGCGCCATTACCCGGCGTATATTCTGCCACCGCTTTTCGCCTTCTTCACGCGTTAAGGTAAACATCGATACTACCCTCCTTTACAGCAATTGTTTCCTGAGTTCGAGATCAAGCAACAGCCATTAACTTCTGGCTTTCTGCCAGCACTTTATAACGTCGCCGGAATCTGCAACTTCTCCAAACACCTGGTCAATAGTATCGAGGGCATTATTATGTAGCTCTTCCGAATACGTAGACGTACAATCCCGCAATACCACCATATAATAATCCCGGCAAAATCCCTCCCGGGCAGTTGTTTCCACACAAACGTTAGTTGCCATTCCAGTGACAATCACCGTCCTGATTCCCTTGCTTCTCAATACAAGCTCGAGGTCGGTATCCATAAAAGCGCTGAACCGGTGTTTCGTTATCACCACATCTCCCGGTAGAGAATCAATCCCTTTAAAGAATTCGGCTCCCCAAGAATCCTTTTTGCAAACCGGGTATTCAATATAACGTTGTTTTGACCGGCGAGTACCCTGCTCTACATAAGAATCAGAAAGATAATGACTGCTCTCAGAGCTGTGGATACTCCTGCTGAAAATAATTGGGAGTCCAGCTTGCCTTGCCCTTTTAATAAAGTTTATCAGATTGGGGACCATAGCCTGAAGCAAGTTTACATCCCTTCCATCCTTATCGAACGCGCCCCCCTCGGCACAGAAATCGTTCTGGACATCCATCACCAGAAGCGCCGTGTGCGCCGGGTCTACCTTTCTCTCCAGTGTCGTCAGCATCCTTGCCAAGATAGCTTTCATACCTTTATCAATGTTATCAGACATTTCCACCTCCTACGGTCGTAGTTGGCTGGCGTTAATAGAGGAAGATAATATGATGAGGCAGTGGCTAAGCATCTAACCACATCACTTATCTCCCTCTATTTACCCGATTCTTAGTCGGTACCTATTATTCAATTTCAGTAAGTGCCATTCAATTAGTTCCAACCAGGAATTCGCTGTTGTCTCTGCTTAATTATAAGCGACAGGATAATGTGAAGTACAATCGCCAAAAGAAATACCCAAGCGAACGCCCATGGCACTTTTACTATATACATCCAGACACCGGCAACAGTGGCAACCAGCCACGAAATAAAGGCACTGGCACGCCAGTTTGACAGTTCATACAGTTCAGGATTGTCTGATGGTTTACCGCCAAAGAAAGGAGCCTTATGTAAAACCCATAATTCAACTACCATGATTCCCAGCACAGATGGTAGAACCGCAGAAATAAGCGTCAACCACTTGGGGAAAAATCCCAATACTCCGATGGCCGCCACTACCGTTCCGAAAATCATAATCACGAGAACCCATACCTTCTTAGAGAGCGGGATCGCACCGGCAAAAGTAAGAGCTCCAGAATAGGCAGAGTTATCGGAAGTTGTCCACATGATAAGGAAGATGAGAACGAATCCTATCCCTGCTAGTCCTATCATAGCTAATACTGCCCCCGGGTGTCCGGTGCCGAAGGCAATAGCAGTAACCCCACCAGAAAAAATAATGAATGTGCGGAATACCCCCTGTATCCAACTGGAATGAATTGCTGCTGCCGTACTTTTACAGAACCGGTTTACGTCCAGTGCTCCGGTTAGACTTGCCGTTAACCAGATACCTATTAACGCGGCTATGGCCGCTGAGACAGGCATCGGTTTCGCCGGCTGAGCTTGAGTCAATCCAGTCCAACCACCTTCGGCAATAGCCGCCCCTATAAGGTAAACACACAATATCACGAATAGGGGCACACATACACGGCTAAGCCATTTAAGACCGGCAAATCCGATATAGGCAGTTAGAGTATAGATTACGCCACTGATGACAACCAGCCACAAGAAAGACCAGCCAAATGCGTCTTTAGCAAAGTTAGGAGCCCACGTCAGGTTAAATCCCATCCAGCCCATATATATCAAGGCGGCTACAAAGACTGGCAAACGTTGCCCCTGTCTCCCAAAAACATATCTTGACACAAGTGCCCAGGTCAATCCGGTTTTGTAGGCCACTACACTACTCATAATGTCAATTATAGTGAGAATAACGCCGGTTATCAGTAGTACCCATACCATATTCCAGAATGTCAATCCCAATCCAATGTTCATACCCAACATAAATATTGACATCGTAACCGCAAATCCTATCCACACCATGGTAATATCGGTAAGATGTCTCCGCTCATTAGTCGGGACGGCTGTTTGCTCATAATCATTTAGTGTAAGAACCTGTTTCAATGTTTGCATAGCATAATCTCCATTGTTTAGATTTTTTATGACCCAGCTACCTCGAATTTATCTTTTCAAAGCTAACGCCCCTTAATAAATTCGATAATGTAAAGATAATATTTTAGGCTAATTTCATATAGGCAACCTCTTTCTCACGAAAAATATCTTGGTAGTCTTACCAGCGCTACCAACCGTAAAAGCACATAATAACCACTGTTAGATGGTAATTATTACATACAAGATAATATGACGTCAACTGTCGGAAATAACCGCACCTGATATTCAGGATAGCACAAGTATTTTCAGGAATAGTAAAGACGCAGTATTTGACTGCCCCAGATATCTGGATGCTGTTGACTTTGGTAGAACCTAACTTTATAATCAAGCCAACAGTATGAAAAAATACAGGATAGGTATTCTTACCGGCGGTGGTGATTGTGCCGGGCTCAACCCCGCTCTCAAGTGGATAGTCAAAACGGCGCTCGATGAACGACTCGCCTGCGAAAGGGGTACTCAGTACGAGGTCCTGGGAATTCGTGACGGATGGAGAGGACTCGTCAATACCGACCCACTCAACCAAGACATCGAAGAGCATATCGTTCCCCTGAACCAAGAAATAGTCAGGACTTGGGATAGATACGGCGGAACTTTCCTTGGCACCTCACGATTGAGCCCCTACGACCCCAACAATGACCAATCTGAAAAAGTAATCAGTAATATTAAAATGCTCGGTTTGGAAGCAATCATAGTTCTCGGTGGAGATGGTACCCTAGCAAGTGCTTCCAGGCTTTCACAAGAAGGGGTGAACATAGTAGGCATCCCCAAGACAATTGACAAAGACTTACCGGGAACGGATTATACGCTGGGATTTGATACTGCCTTAAACATAGTTACAGAAGAGGTTGACAGGCTCAGAACCACTGCCGGCTCTCATAAGAGAATATTTGTAGTAGAAACAATGGGCAGAATGGCTGGCTGGCTGGCTATGGAGGGAGGAGAGGCTTGTGGGGCATTTATTATCTTGATTCCGGAGCATGATTTTTCTATGGAGAAGGTAAGTAAGCTGGTCATGGAAGGAAGAATGGCCGGAGCTAGATATGAGATCATTATAGCCGCCGAGGGTGCCAAGTTAGCAGGAGGCACCGAGTTCGTTAAAAGAGAAGGGGTGGATAGCTTCGGTAATAAAGCTTTGGGGGGAGTTGGCGATTGCGTAGCAAGAGAAATCTCCGAAACCACAAGCATAGAAGCACGGAGTGTCGTTTTAAGTCATCTCCAACGCGGCGGTGCCCCGTCTGCCTATGACCGGAGAATGGGCAGGTATTTCGGTATTGCCGCTGTGGACCTAGTAGCAAGAGAGGATTATGGGAAAATGGTATGCTTGCATAATGGCAGAATTGGTACCTATCCACTGCAACATATTTTGGGGAAGCTGAGGTTAGTGGATATTAAGACACAGTACGATGTTGAAAGATACAATGGACGCCGATCGTTACTCAATACCGAGGGACGATAAACAGGGAGTGAAGATACCAATATGGAAGATAACGAATTGATTACTGGTAAAATCGATGCTCTGATCTCCGAGGCCGTTTTTAGTGATGACCGCCAGGTAAGGGAGAGAAGCCGGCAGACAATACGAAAGACCGCACTCAATCAGGGAATATTTCCCGCTAGCATTCAAGGACTATATGAAGCCGCCGGCAAAGGGAAATATCAAAACAAAACCGTCCCGGCAATAAACATCCGCGGGATAACGTACGATGTAGCTAGAGCTGTCTTTAGGGCGGCTCTAAAGGATAAAGTCGGTCCTTTTATCTTCGAGATTGCCCGCTCTGAGATAGGCTATACCGGGCAAAGACCGGGTGAATACGCTGCCAGCATACTAGCCGCAGCAATCAGGGAAGGATTTCGAGGTCCTGTTTTCATCCAGGGTGATCATTTCCAGGTCGGACGCAAGAAATTTGGCTTAGAACCGGAAAAAGAGCTGAATGAAATCAGGGAACTCATTCGGGAAGCAGTGAGTGCCGGCTTTCTGAACATTGACATTGATGCCTCCACACTGGTGGATATCGAAAAGCCCACCCTAGCCGAACAACAGGAAAATAACTGCCGGGTCACTGCGGATATGACCAGATTCATCCGAGACATAGAACCTAAAGGCGTAACTATCTCGGTGGGTGGTGAGATAGGGGAAATAGGAAAGGGCAACAGCAACGCAGATGACCTACGCGCCTTTATGAGAGGATATACCCGTTATCTGGGCGCAAATATAAAGGGAATCTCAAAAATCAGCGTTCAAACCGGGACAACACACGGTGGAGTCGTCTTACCTAACGGGTCGATTGCAAAGGTCAAACTTAACTTCCAGACGCTGAGAGAACTTTCCAGCGTAGCGCGAGAGGAGTACGGGATTGGCGGCGCGGTTCAGCACGGAGCCTCAACACTGCCCGACGATGCGTTTGGCATGTTTGCCAAAGTCAACGCCCTGGAAGTGCATTTGGCTACGGGGTTCCAGAACATCATCTATGACAGTCCCCATTTCCCCAAAGAACTTTTAAATAAGGTATTCAGCGGTCTTGCCGTTAAATACAGCGATGAAAGAAAAGAAGGTGAGACCGAGGAACAATTTCTCTACAAAACAAGGAAGAAGGGATTCGGAGATTTCAAGAAAGAGTTCTGGAATATCCCTAAAGACAATCTCAGCAAAATCGGGGAAGAACTGGAAGACCGCTTTTCACTACTTTTCGGGAGCCTTAATGTGGTTGAAACGGTAGACCTGATCAATCAATTCGTCGTTCATTAATCTCTGTGTTAATGGCTATATATATAAACTTTCCTGCTCAACTGCTACCAAAAATAGCCGTATTATGTCAAGTTTATCCCTGCGATAATAACCCACTCAACTTTACTGTCTTCGACACTCAATATGATTACCCATTTTTCTCATTTTCATTAAGCCGCATAGTAGGCTTTAGCACAATACCAGCAAAGATAACTTTCCTCCGGATTCGCCTCTTGAAACCCGAAGTTTCTGCTGCAAAATATCGCAGCAGAAAGCCCAGATTATCGGCTATTCCAGAAAAAAAGATAATATTCCAATTTGACATTTTTAGTCTAACTTTATAACATAATACTCATATAATCTAGACACAAACAGAACCTATTGTATCCTCAGTAGAATGCCATCAACTATTCGCGATCACTAAGACGAGGTAGATATTTATGCCGGAAAGACAAAAGATAGAATATGAACACTTAGAGACAGGTTATGAATTCCATCCTGCCAGTTACCGGCTGGACATCGGGATGATAGCCACTTACCTCCGGGCGGTGGGAGACACCAGCCCGCTGCATCATGATTCGGAAATTATCCCGCCAATGGCAGTAGCTACCCTGGCAATGACCTCTCTCCTAGAAAGTATATCCCTACCGGGAGGGACCATTCATGTCTCTCAGGAAATAGAGTTTATCGACCCCATAAGCATCAAGGATACCATCACCTGCCACGCCAGGGTAATCCGGAAACACGAACGAGGCAAACTACACTTGATGGCAATTGAGCTTAACGTTTTCAATCAGACACAGAAAGCGGTACTATCCGGGAAGACCAGTTTTGTATTACCCAAGAATAATTAATAATAACGGAGTCTCATGGAATTGGAATTCGAACGGCAATTATCTGAATTAGTTGAGGGGATTGACCTACCTGAGTTAACAAAGGTGGTTTCGCAGGAGGACATTAACCTTTATGCCGAAGCCAGCCGCGACTTTAATCCGATACATATCGACGTGGAATTTGCCCGGAAGACTCCCCTCGGTGGGACAATCGCCCACGGAATGCTCATCTTAGCCTACGTTTCCCAAATGATGAGCGTCGCTTTCGGAAAAAGCTGGCTATCTGGTAGTATGCTTAACGTAAGATTTAAGAATCCCGCCCGCCCCGGTGACTCATTAACTATAAAAGGCAGGATAAGCAAGATCGAAAAAAGAGACTGCCAGAACCTGATTATTTGCGAGGTTTTGTGCCATAACCAGGATAGCGATACTATAATAGCCGGAGAAGCCAGAGTAAGGCAAAAGGGAAAAGCCAAATGATACTTTCTTCGCATTTAAAGGAGGAGAGTGATAAATATGGAACATTTAAAGTGGGATAAGGGCAGGCTACACCGACTGGTAGAGGAAGAACTGGATGATTACCTGTTTCTGGTAATATCTAATAGGGAACCTTATATCCACACTATGTCTGGTGATGAAATAATATGCAAGCGTCCGGTTAGTGGACTCACTGAAGCCCTCGACCCGGTGATGTGCTCTTCAAAAGGAACATGGATAGCCCAAGGTACCGGTGACGCCGATAAAAAAGTTGTCGACGACTATGACCGCGTCGCCGTTCCACCGGAAAAGCCGGAATACACATTGCGCCGGGTATGGCTAACCGAGAAAGATGTCGCCGGTTTCTACCTTGGCTTCTCCAACGAAGCGTTATGGCCTCTCTGCCACGTTACCTTCACCCCGCCAATCTTTCGTGAATCCGACTGGAATACATATAAAAAGGTAAACCAGATTTTTGCCAAGGCAGTACTGCAGGAGATAGCCGGCCGCAAGGCGGTAGTATTCGTTCAGGATTATCACTTTGCCCTAGTTTCTAAAATGCTAAAAGAGCAAAATCCCGACCTGACCGTGGGGCAGTTCTGGCACATTCCCTGGCCCAACCACGAGATATTCCGCACCTGTCCGTGGCAGGAGGAAATATTAAACGGTATGCTAGGTAACGATCTCTTGGGCTTTCATACCAGGAGTTTTGGCGATAATTTCCTGGATACGGTTGAACACAATTTAAAATACAAGATAGACCGTAATAATGGTGCCGTATTACATGGGAATAGAACCACCCTGGTGCAACTTTTTCCCATCAGCGTAGACTTTGAAAGTCTTTCCCGAGAATCTGGAACCGAAGCTGTGGAACAGGAAATGGAGAGCCTTCGAACGGAGTTTAATCTGGAAGGCAAATATGTCGGCATCGGATTGGACCGGATGGATTATACCAAAGGCATACCGGAGAGATTGCAGGCACTGGATAAATTTTTTGAGGATTCGCCTGCTTACAGGGGTAAGGTGGTTTTCATTCAAGCAGGCATGCCCAGCCGAACCCAGATTGACAGTTACCAGGCAATCGGACAGAGGATTGACGACCTGACAGAGGGTATAAACGAAAAATACGGAACTGACTCCTGGAAGCCGATAATCCTGATGACAAGGCAACTTGCTCCATCAACGTTATCCGCCCTACGATGCCTAGCACACTTCTGCATAGTCAGTTCTCTTCACGATGGTATGAACCTAGTTGCCAAGGAGTTTATCGCTGCGCGGGTTGATGGTGATGGCGTCCTTATTTTAAGCCGGTTTACCGGTGCCGCCACCGAACTGGGAGAAGCTCTTCTAATTAACCCTTTTGCTACCAGCGAATTTGCCGGAGAAATTAAAGAGTCAGTCGAAATGCCGGAAACAGAGAGACAGCGCAGAATGAAAGCCATGCGTCAAACCGTTGCCAGCAATAATATTTATAGGTGGGGCGGTTCCATCGTCTCCCGGCTAATCTCAATTACGAGCGCCTGATGCAGCATCTATTTAGCTCATGGGATTCTTTTTTATCTGATATCAGAACAGCATCTCACACTATACTCCTTTCCGACTATGACGGTACGTTAACCCCCATTGTCAGCCGTCCGAAAGAGGCAAAACTCTCTCCTAAAGTCAGGGGAATGATGGTGAACCTCGCTAAAAACCCATCCTTCAGCATTGGTATTATCAGCGGTCGTTCACTCTCAGAAATAAAAAAGATGGTGGAGATAGACGGTGTTTATTACGCAGGAAATCACGGACTTGAAATAGCGGGTCCCGGCATCAAATTCGTTAGCCCTTCAGCTCTGGCTGCCCAGAATGAAATATTGGAGCTTGCCAAGCAACTATCCGATAAATTGGACAAAATCGAAGGAGTTATTGTCGAAGATAAAGGGTTAAGTTTGAGTATTCACTACCGAATGGTAAAAACCGGTGATGAAACAGTAGTAACCAGAATATTTCACCAGACGACATCACCTCTTCTCAACGAAGGTAAAATCAAGGTTACCGCCGGGAAAAAGGTATGGGAAGCCAGACCCCCTATAAATTGGCATAAAGGTAAAGCTGCTGAGATAATTATCCAAAAAATAAAGGGGATTCTTAATCATCAAAAATTACTAACTGTATATCTCGGCGACGATAAGACCGACGAAGATGTCTTTAAAATTATCCGCCACCCACAAGGATGGGGCATTTTTATCGGTGGTGATAATCCTTCTTCTAGTGCTGATTATTACCTGAACTCCACCGCGGAGGTAAAGACCTTTTTATCTCGAATACTTAACCTGTAAGGTTATTAACCGCCTGATTGTATCAAGAAAGCCTTGCTTCCTTTTTATTCAGCGGTAGAATTCTTTCTCATAAAGCTGGCTGTTTTCTCGGGCATCGCCGTACTTATATAAATACCCGAACCCATTTCAAACCCGGCGATAGTCGTCAGCCTCGGTACTACCCTGATATGCCAGTGATAATAAGGGTCTTCCTCATCCTCTGTGGTTGAAGTATCAATCATGAGGTTAAAGGCTGGATTATTCAGTCCCTGGTATAAGCAGAAAAGGGTACGCTTCAGTACACCTGCCAGTTTCGCTAGTTGCATCGCTGGAAAAAGACCGTAGGAAGCACAATGTACTTTGGGAATAATCCACGTCTCATATGGAACTCGTGAGGCGTAGGGATGGAAGACAACGAATTCCTCCGTCTCGACAACCATCCGTTCTCCTATTTCAATCTCTTCCTTCAGTAAATCACAGTAAAGACACCTGCCCGAATCCGCGTTATAGTCATGGGCGACATCAAATTTCCGGTGATAGTAAGGAGCCATAATAGGTGTGGCGACTAACTGTGAGTGAGGGTGTATCAGAGATGTCCCAGCCGCCCAACCATGATTTTTAAAAATGGTGATGTGCTTGAGCTGCCGGTTTTTCTTTAAAGTATTGTACCTTTCCTGATAGGTTATAAGAACATTTTTCACCTGCTGGTTTGTCATCAAAGCCATGAACGTATTATGAGATGGTGTTTCTATTATCACCTCATGCGCCCCAACTCCATCTCTCTTACGGAAAAAACTATCTGTCTCCTTTAACGTGCTGTCCTTACCCGTTGTCAGCGCTGCGAACCGATTGGGGACTACTCTCACGTCCCAGCCGACAGACGAGCCTGAGAGAGGGATTCTAAAGACCTCTCCCGGTGTTTGATGTTCGTTACCGAGGCAAAAAGGACAGGATGCGTCCCAGTCAGGTAATTTTTCTACTATCTTTTTTTTCGGTTCCTGCTGAGGGCGTTTACTCCGCTCCGGCGCCAGTATTACCCACTCCTTAGTAGTAGGATCCTGTCTAAGTTCTGACATCTTACACTCTGTCTGCACTCATCCGGTGTTATTTAACTGCACGGTATTTCGTTAATTACATTAATGGGTACGACGCCGCTTTGACTTGACTGTTTCCCCACTCTGGATTTCATTTCCCGGGAAATCACCCTTGAAAGCATTACTAAAGATGACACAATTACGACCAATCTTAATCCCGGCAGGAATCTGAGCCCTCTTCCCGACAACGGTTAATCCGGCATTCAGCACTGCGGGATTCTTGTGATTAGCCTGAAAGTTATCCCCAAAACCAATGTGACAACCAGCTTCAACGACCACCTCTTTATCCAGAATGGCATAATCAATAATACTATCGGGACCAATAATACTATCCGACATGATAATCGAGTCCTTAACTATAGCGCCTTCAGCCACCTGAACCCCCGGGGAAAGGATGGAATGTTCTACTCGCCCACGGATAACGCAGCCATGAGACAGCAAACTACCAATAACTCTCTCGGAAACCATTGCCGGTGGTCTGTCTTCTATTTTGGTACGTAGCGGCCATCCCGCGCTTAACAGAAGATAAGGAGATATCTCTAACAGATCCATATTTGCCTGCCAATAACTGTCCACCGTGCCCACATCCCGCCAGTAACCATCGAAACTGTAAGCGAAAACGCCACCTTTTTTTACAATTCTTGGTATGACATTCTTTCCGAAGTCGTGTTTAGAGGTTTTACTTTCGGCATCTTCCTCCAAACATTTTTGCAGGACATCCTTATTAAAAAGATAAATACCCATGGAAACAAAGTTGCTCTTGGGGTGCTTAACTTTCTCCTGAAATTCAATTACCTGCCCTGCTTCATCAACAATCACCGTCCCGAACTGCCTTAGTTCCTCGTCCGGAACAGAGGTAACTGCCAAGGTCAAGTCCGCCTGTTTCTCCCTATGAAACTTGAGCATGTCAGAATAGTCCATTTTATAAACATGGTCACCACTAAGGATGAATATCAGTTCGGCGCCATGCTTTTCGATATACCGGAAATTTTCATAGACCGCATCAGCGGTCCCTTTGTACCATTCATGACCTTCTTCACGCGCTAAATATGGCTGTAACAATTGGATTTCCCGATCCGGTGGTACCAGACCCCAAGGTGCCCCAATACCGATGTGCTCAATGAGAGAACGGGGCTGATACTGAGTCACGACAGCCACATCACAAATCCCAGAATTAACACAGTTGCTTAGCGCAAAATCTATGATACGGTATTTACCGGCGAATGGAAGTGCCGGCTTGGCTCTTTCCTGAGCAAGAATGCTTAGCCGCTTTCCTAAGCCTCCTGCCAAGATTATAGCCCCAACGTTTTCCATAAATACCCACCACCTTATTGGTGCATCTTTCGGGGGAGATAATTACCCCATGCAGATAGAATGCTCGTTCAGATTGTCATCACGATTATTATTTGAGCCACGTCCACTTTTTAAACACGTGTACGTTCATTTTATTAATATTACGTGCCTATGTCAAATACTTGTCTACCTGAACTGATCTATTGCACCTGCCTGCCGACACCAAAACTAGCCTTATCGAACAGAAAGTTGTAACATTAATAATATAAATACCGAAAATAAAATAAAGTAAGCAAGAAACAGAGATGCTGTGGTCATCCCGATAAACCCGGCTGCTGAGGAACGACAAAATAACCTCCCAGTAGTGTAGGTAAAAAGGAGTCTTCAAATATGGTTGTGGAAGCGGTCAACGAAAAATACAGGTGTAATATCTGTGGCAATGAAGTAGTTGTTACCAGGGTAGGTGGCGGCACTCTCGTATGCTGCGGCGAAGACATGGAAAAATACAGTAAACGATAATCAAAGAGCAGGGTTATTAAAGTAGAGGCAGGCTATGCCGTCTATGTCAGGCTAGTCTCAAGGTGATTCAGTGTATTATTTTACCTATGCCTCCAATCTCAATAAGAAACAAATACGGGAACGTCTCCCTGCCAGCAAACCGAAGTTTACAGGCATCCTGCCTAACTTTAAATTAGTGTTTGTTGGCTGGTCTAGGCAGTGGCACGGTGGGGTAGCCAGTATCAAGCCATTCGAGGGTGAGAAAGTACGCGGCGCGATCTACGAAATCTCCGATAGTGATTTAAAACGACTCGATAAATATGAGGATTGCCCCGGTAACTATAACCAATTAAACGTAACTATATTTGATGAGGATAATCAGCCCATTCCGGCGATAACTTACGTCAAGTCAGGGCAGTTTGAAGAAACACAACCTTCACCGCAATATCTGGCGGTTATCCAGCAGGGCTACCGGGACTGGAGATTATTTTAGAAATAACCCACTTTAAACCGATGATAAAAACCTTCGCTTACCGGCACATAATATATATTATTAGTGCAGCTTATCAGGAAAGCATCCTATCAGGAGAAAGTGGCATTTGTAAGCAATAGGATCAGTTTAAGGCAAATGTATCAATGACGACAACCGTTTTTCTTGTCCGCCACGGACAAACCAATTCAAATATATCCGGCTACTATATGGGCTGGTCAGATGAAGACATCAACGATACGGGTTACACCCAGGTACGCAGGTTATCTTCCAGGCTGTCTGACTCACCAATTGATGCTATCTATGTTAGTCCGCTTCGGAGGACCTGCAGCACGGCAACTGTCTTGGCGGAACCCCACAGACTAGAGTTGAAGGTGCTAGATGACCTTATTGAAATAAATCTGGGAGACTGGCAGGGACTACATATAGATGAAATCAAGAAAAGATGGCCCGAACTCTGGATACAGTCGAGAAGCAATCCTTCGAAATTCACGATGCCTAACGGCGAAAGTTTCCAGCAGGTATCCGAGCGAGCTGCCAGAGCTTACGATGTTATACTGGCAGCCAACCAGAACAAACTAGTGGTAATAGTATCGCATGAAGTCGTCGTTAAAGTCCTGGTAACACATATTCTGGGAACGACGAATAGTATTTACCGCCGATTCAATGCGGATAATGCGTCACTAAGCGTGCTACGAATTAACGACGGTAATGCCCGGCTAATCACTTTAAATGACATTTCACATCTTGATAATATGAAACAAGACTAACATACTCCGTCGGTGAAAGCCCAACCACGAATAATCGCGCAGCATTATATCCTTTCCCGTGGCTTGATATTACTTAAGCCCTTTTATCTCTGTAAGCAAATCATCCGTAGTCGTAACATCTGCAAAAACCATCTTCAGTGACATCAGGCAGGACTGCTGGAGAAAGTCAGTAACCGCTGCCGTGCCATCACTCACCACGATAACCTTAAAATCAAGCATCATAGCATCCATAACCGTTGCCGCCACGCAGACATTGGTAACCGTCCCTACTATTATCAGGGTATCCTTACCCAGAGCGCGAAGCACCCTCTCCAGATGCGATGAACCAGGAATGAAAGCGCTATACCTGTATTTAACAATTTCGTAGTCCTTTTCCGGGTCAATATCCAACTCCGGCCAGATTTTTACACCATCATCTTCCCACATTGCCTCTTCGAAAACCGAAGACCGTTGGTTACCCATCGGTGATTTAGGCTGAAGGACGGCAATAAGTCCAGCTTCAATATCATACCGCCTTTTACTTGCCAACCATATAACCGGTATTGTTACACTGCGACAGGCTTTTGTCAGAGCGTTAATGTTAGGCACGATTCCCCTTGCAGATGGAACTCCCAGAGCCGCCTTGGGGTCAACAAAACGGTTCTGCATATCGACTACCACCATGGCAGTTTTGTCCTTGTCCAGCTTAAAAAGCCGCCCTGTACGCCCGGTGTTTCTTATGTACCGTTCGGTAGCTTCCCATTCCTGCCGTATCCGGTCTTTAGCCATCACATTCACCTACCCTTGTCTGCCTTCAATGGCCGAAATCAGCAAAGCAACTGCTGCAACAACTCGTCTATCAAGAGGGTGATCTTGGGGAATCAAAACATCTGTCTTTTTGATGATTGGATTGAATCTTTGACTCATCATTAGGTCTTCATGACCTTGTACTACGAAGTGAAATCTTTGTGGTATCAAGAAAGAGACGAATCGTCTTAGAATAGCGATACTATCTTCAACAAACTCGGCATATTCGTTCCCATTTTCATCGAGTATTATCCATGTATCTTTGAGAATTGATTTGAGCCCTTTCCGGCGTACAGAGCCAAGATTCTCACCTGTAATCATATCCACGATGTCATATGTTGCTCCGAAATCAATCATACCCCTGGCCTTAATTGAGAGCAAAGATTGAGAGCAGCTTTCATCTGAATATAGAACAATATCTTCCTTTAATTTGAGTCTCTTTTGTTTTGAGTAAGCCACGACTTCGTCATTCAAATCCTTAAACCAAAAGGCACCACCAAATATTCTCAAATATTTCGTCTGGATGTAGTAACTGTCCATTGCAAACAATTTACTCATGATTTGTACCGTTTGTCAGTTGATAATATTGTTTTGCCTCAGTAATGTGCTCCTGTGAGTCATAGGGTGCATGAGTGCAACCCTCTGCAACGGCACCTGTCTCAAAGGGGTCTGCTGAGGGATCCTATCATCCAGAACCGATTGACTCGGGGGCATCTCATTCCCTACCGCATCGTTATAGATTTTAGCAAACGCTTGTCATATTGTAAAGGCGGAATGATAATACTTGGTTTAGCCTGTGTTGCTATCTTTGCTTAAAGACGCTATTATAAACTGCGGGAAAAAGTATAATACTTTATATCGGCTTACTCTCATTAAGAAACTATTTGAATACAGAATATTTACGTCACGGTTATATGAAAGACACTCGTTACTTCAGACAGGAAGTTGAGAAATGAAGTTATTTGAGCCGGGCAGGATAGGGAAGCTATCCCTCAAAA
>CAYFHI010000009.1:0-29015 GCA_964342875.1 uncultured Dehalococcoidaceae bacterium | reverse complement strand
CTAAAGAAAGGCAAAGACTTTCGCCGTCTAGACTTTTTTAAACAAGAAAGTATGCTAGAGGCTGTGCGCTGGTTTGAAGCAGGTGGTTTCCCAACTAAGTCATCTTCTAATCCTGCTACTGGCGAATACTCGCTGGATGTAGAATCGAAACTTGGTAATATTAAGTTTGACAAGCAACTTCTTGAGCACCCAATCCTTCATAGGTGCTTCATTGCTTATCCTAAGGTCAAACACTTTATTGAGAACAAATCGTACATAGTTGTTAAGAATGACAAGGAGATTGGTAAGGGTCTTTCCTGGCATCAACTTGTTGAGCTACTAGAAAACAGTAATGATAAGACTGGAGTAGTTTTACAGCGCTACAAGGGTCTGGGCGAAATGACCCCGGAGCAATTGTGGGAGACAACTATGAACCCGGCTTCCCGCACCATACTGGAAGTTAACGTGGAAGACGTTGCTAAGGCAGACCACTTATTCCACGTGTTAATGGGTGGCGAAGTTCCTCCCCGCAAAGCCTTTATCCAGGCGCATGCCCGAAACGTTAAGAACCTGGATATTTAGTGTTGGGGTTGCCTCCGTGTCCGCATTTACTTTTCCTGTATCAGCGAGAAGAATTCTGCCCGGCTGGCTGGTCGGCGCCGAAAGGCTCCCCGGAGAGCCGATGTAATGACATTACTCCCCGGCTTCTTAATGCCGCGCATAATCATACACATATGCTCCGCTTTAATGACTACTGCCACCCCGTCTGCCTTAATCCCGTCCATAATCGTATCGGCTATATCAGTAGTCATCCTTTCCTGAATCTGAGGACGGCGGGCAATTATCTCTACCACCCGAGCTAGTTTACTGATGCCGACAATGCGCCCATCGTTATTGGGAATGTAGCCGACGTGGGTGACGCCATAAAACGGCAGGAGATGATGCTCACACATTGAATAGAAAGGTATATCTTTTAAAATCACCATCTCCCGGTACCCCAGTTCGAAACCGACAGCTAACTCTTCCTTGGGATTGGTATTTAATCCCATGAAAAGCTCTGAGTACATTTCCGCAACACGGACGGGAGTATCCCGTAAGCCTTCCCGCGCAGGGTCCTCCCCGATAGCTTCGATGATTGACGTTATTGCTGCTTTAATCTTGGTCTCATCAAACATTTAGCCTCCTGTAAACCGGCGGTGAATGACGCTTGTTGCTTTAACGAAGCACATGTTTTAGTGTTTCCTTAGATACGGTGAGATAACGCTGGTCTCCTAAATACAGGATAGGATTCACCATGTTCACATCCAATATTTTCGGCGGTGCCATACACTCGCCGAAAGAGTGCATCACCACAACATCACCTACTATCCAGTGGGTGCGCCCGTAGTCAATATCGTCAATAACTTTGCATTCATAGGTAGCATAAGCGACTTTCAGAATGGGGACGGAAGTCTTTTCCGGTTCTGCAAGTGCAACATTGAACTTCTGGAACTTGTCTATCTCCATACCTTTAGTGCTGCCTAGAGAATCAACTAGCTGGACTTCCTCATAGGGCAGGAAATTCACTCCGAACTCTTTGCTCTCAGCGATAAGTTGGTACGTAAACGATCCTGAAGAGATGCCGATGCCGAAATATGGAGGGTCGGTGGAGACGACGGCGTGACGGGCGATGGTCATGGCGTTTTTCTTTCCGTTAGACTGGGCGGTAATAATTACTGGTATCCTGGGGTATTGCTGATAAAATTTGTTTAGATCCGGGATGGTTGTTTCTACCATTGACTGACCTCCCTCAATTTCACTATTAATCCCAACCTAAAGCCTGCTCCACGGCAGAAATATCCGCTGGAAGCTCCAGAAACCGCGGGGTACTTTTCAAGGCGGTTTCGGTATCTTTCAAGCCGGTGCCGGTTATCACGCAGACAACTCTCTTTTGTGAAAAGTCCATCCCTTTACGTGAGAGCTTGATAAGTCCGGCTAAAGACGCTGCCGAGGCTGGCTCGCCAAAGACGCCGGTCTCAGTCGCCATTAGCTTTTGCGCCGACAGAATTTCGTCATCACTGACCATGTCAATAATACCGCCGGATTCATCCCGGGCGGCAATCGCCTTTTGCCAGCTTGCCGGGTTTCCAATCCGTATCGCCGAGGCAATCGTCTCCGGTTCCTCAATAGCTTGACCTCGGACAATAGGAGCCGCGCCTTCGGCTTGAAACCCCATCATTTCTGGCTTAATCTTAGCCCTGTTTGACTGGTAGTACTCTAGAAAACCCTTCCAGTAGGCGGTAATATTACCCGCATTACCCACGGGGATAAAAAGATAGTCAGGGGCTTCACCCAAGTGGTCGATAATCTCAAAGGCGGCCGTTTTCTGCCCATCTATACGATGAGGATTCAGTGAATTTACCAGAGTAACAGCGTGCTTCGCGGTAAGACTTCGAGCGATTTCCAGAGCTTGGTCAAAACTGCCATCAATGGCGACTATCTTTGCTCCGTAAATAATTGCCTGAGCCATTTTCCCCAAAGTAATCTTGCCTTTGGGCACGATGATAATGGCGGTAATATGGTGAAAGGCAGCATAGGCGGCAGCCGAAGCGCTGGTGTTTCCCGTGGAAGCACACATTAATGCCCGGCTGCCGGCTTCCAGCGCTTTGGCAACAGCAACTACCATACCACGGTCTTTGAAGGAACCGGAAGGATTACATCCCTCCGTCTTCAGGTGTAGTTCCCCGCAGCCGATTTTCTTCGCCAGGCGGTCGCACTTGACTAGGGGGGTATTCCCCTCACCTAATGAAATTATCTGGGTATTGGTGGTGATGGGAAGGAAATCTTTATATCTGGCCAGAACTCCTGCTCTCAATTATTAATGCCTCTCTGCAGTTAATGGTGAAGCTGGATTATTACATCTCTTCGACACGTATAAAGTTATTAATCTCCATGACCAAATCTAGTTGTTCAAGCTCGCCGAGAGCTAACTGCACTGCCTTTTCCTGAGCCGGATGTGTCATTATAACAATTTCTGCCGTTTGCGTTACGTTATCGGTTTCCTGCTGGATTACCGAAGAAATGCTGATTAAGTGGTCGCCAAGCACCTTGGCAATCTGGGCTAAAACCCCGGCGGCGTCGGCTACATTCATTCGGAAGTAATAACGAGCTTCAATCTCGGATATCGGTTTGACAGTTTTGTCGGAATCCAGCTTCCAACGTGCTTGGCTGCTGACTCCTAGTATGATATCCCGGGCAGATGAAACGATATCGGTAACTACCGCGCTGCTGGTCGGGAGGGCGCCCGCGCCTTTGCCGAAGAAGATTACCTTTCCCACCAGGTCGCCTTCTATCAGGACGGCGTTATAGACACCGTCAACCTTGGCAAGGAAGGTATCTTCGGGAATGAGTACCGGGTGTACCCGTGCTTCAATCGAATTGTCGGTTTGCTTGGCTATCGCTAGCAGCTTTATAGCTAAACCGAGTTCCCGCGCGTACCGGAAATCGCGGCTGTCGAGTTTTGAAATCCCCTCGCGGTAAATATCTTCGGGCCGGACCTGACTCTGAAAGGCTAAAGAAGCCAAGATAGCTAGTTTATAAGCGGCGTCTATCCCTTCGACATCATTTTCCGGATTGGCTTCAGCGTAGCCTAACTCTTGAGCGAGTTTCAGGACTGCAGCAAAATCCATATCTTCCTTCGCCATCCGGGTAAGAATATAGTTGGTGGTACCGTTTATTATAGCAAAAATGGCATTAATTTTATTAGCCACTAAGTCATGTGTAAAGGGATTAATCAAGGGAATACCGCCGCCGACGCTGGCTTCATAGCCCAGGCTTACCCCATGCTTTTGAGCTAAAGCCAGCAGTTCTGTGCCATGTTTGGCGATAACCTCTTTGTTCGGTGTAACCGCATACTTGTCACCTGATATAGCTCTTTTCAAGTATTCCAGGGCAGGGTTTTCACCCCCTATTGATTCAACAACAATATTTATGTCCGGTTCAGCAAAAAACTCGTCGGCATCAGTAGTGAAAAGATGAGAAGGCATCTCACGCGCCTGAGGCCTCTCCAGGTCCACCGGCATGACTTTTATTTTGCGCAGTACAAGAGGGCAGCCGATCTGCTCGGACAGGACATCTGCCTTATCTGTTAAAACCTTGGATACCTGGCTGCCGACGGTACCCAATCCGATTAAACCAACGCCAATGCTTCGTCTTTCCATAGCTTGATACTCCAACAAACTTTAATCTAGTTTTTCATTGCTTGCTGTGCCGCCCAGGTAATTATTTCGTCGTCGAGAAAGCTATCATTTACTAAATTATTGGGGTCGTCCCACAATGAATTAATCCACTCATTCAGAGCCTGCCCCTTCATTAAATCTCTGTCACTTTCTTCTATCTGTCTATTATCCGACTTATCTACAACTTTTACCAGCCAGTACCCCCCTTTTGTAGGAACGGTTTCATCACGAATTGGCTCGCTCAGGGTTTCCGGCTCAATGTCAGTATCGAACGCAAATTCAGCGAAAGCCGGGGTCAAAGTATCCCGTCCCAAGTCCTCGTAATTCCCCCCGTTTTCCTCCACCTTGGGAAGGTTTGATAATTCCCTGGCGAGGGTGGCGAAGTCCTCACCGGCTTCTAGCCTAGCGCGTACGTCCCGAGCTTCCTCTTCACTGCTCAGGAGCATAGCCTGAGCATTTAATGTATCGTCCGCCTCTTTCCGCTCCAGAACTTTTATCAGCCAGTAGCCCACCCGCTTGTAGATATCTTCATCATATAACGGTTGGCTTAAGGCTCCGGTTTCAGCGCTAAAGGCAAATTCGGCGGGAATCAGGGTTCCCTGCAAATCACCTAGTATTTTCTTTGTGTGCCAGCCGAGGTCGCCATTTTTTTCTTTGGAGGATTGGTCCAGAGAGAGATCTCCCGCCAGTTCCGTGAAGCTCTCTCCATTCACCAGCCTGGCTTTAATCTCGTTCGCATTGGCTTCATTCTCCAGCAGTATTACCATTATCTGCACCTGTTTGGCGGTTTGCGGTACCTCCCGCTCAAAATATCCCGTCCGTAGTTTCTCAAATAATAATTGGCTTCTGACTATATCCTTATAGAAATCTTCAGCCGGAAGCCCTGATTTTTTCAGTTCCTGTTTGATTTCATCATCGCTGACGCTAACACCGAGTTTTAAAGCGCCTTGCTTGACTAATTCATTTTGCTCGATATCATTCTTGACATTATTTGCTAAGTATTGCAGGTAATCAGATGACTGGTCCTGGACGGCGGTATTCCCTTGATTAATCCCTTTGACATTGAGCATCCCTATAAAATACTTCATATTGAACTCGGTTTCATTAACGATAATCGCCGTTCGGTTCAATGGCCGGAAGATATTGGTATACCAACCTGCGATTAAGATCACGATTACGGTGGTGATAAGAAAAATACCGGTAGCAGTAATAATGCGCTGTCTCCTCTGCTGCTGCTGCCAGTGAGAAAGCTGGCGTTTAGTATATTCGCGATGCGGTTTTTCCCTTTTCTTTTTCTTAGGCAAGGAATTATCCTTTCTGTAATAACATTATAAAAGCACCCCTATATTTATAATGCATTAGTGCTGGATTTTCAAATCCAGCTTTTGGTAAATCAAGAAAGACCGCTGGATAGTCTCTTAATAGTATATACCTGACGATGAAAATGTAATACCGGATGTTCATAATTATTTTGTTATCTAACGGTAATCTATGCTAAAATGCTGTGATTTAACGATTATGGAAATCCAGAAAAATCCATTTCCTGCTCATCTCCGGCAAGCGTTCTGTTTTAGTAGTTATTGCTGACTGCTGGACATATAATTTTATAGTTATAGGGAGGTTGTTTCTTATGATTATTGATACGCACTGCCATTTAGTTGTGGCCAAAAAAGAATTATCATCTCCTTCGATGAAATCATGGGCGGAACTTTTTGCCGGCGCGTTGAACAAAATGGGTAAACCGGCGACAGCAGAAGGTTTATTGGCAGATGTTTTCACGACATGGTTAGACCCCCAAGGTAAGAAGATAGTTGCAGCGATGGATGAGGCGTCAATTGACAAGACCATTATTTTAGGTGAAGTCGCTGATTTTGCTAGGGAAGACGCTCACCGGGTCTATAACGAGAGAAACACACATCTGGGCCAGGTTATCAATCAACACCCCGGACGTTTGATATTTTTCTGTGGTGTTTATCCTCTCGCCGGTAACGCACAGGAAGTGTTGGAACGGGGTTTAACTGAGTGGAATGCCCGGGGCCTTAAGTTGGATCCACTGGCGGGTGAGTATTATCCTAATGAGAGGGCGGTATACCCACTGTATGAAAAATTATCTGAATTAAAACTACCGGTAATAATGCACATCGGGCCGAGGCCGGAAGACCCGGAAAGCAGATATGCCCATCCCTCTAATTTAGACCAGGTTCTGGCAGACTTTCCTGATCTGACGATCGTCGCCGCTCATATGGCGTTTAGCTGGTGGCGTGATCTGATTGAGGTGGCTCAAGCCAGACCGAACCTGATGTGTGATATCTCTGCTCTTCAGATGACGGCGGCTCTGAATTACGGGCAGTTCTGCCATATCCTCAGAAAGGTGATGAACGGGTTCGGTAAAGAAAGGATTATGTTCGGTACGGACGGCCCCTATTTCGACCTCTTTCTTTCCCGGAAAGACTGGGTTCAGTTGATAGAACGGCTGCCGCAGGATTCACCGGAAGGGATTGACTTTACTGAGGACGAGGTAACGGCTCTGCTTGGCGGAAACGCCGCGTCTTTATTTGCCAGATACGCAATCAAATAACGACGTTGGTACGGCTAAAATAACAAATATTATCCATTTAACGTAGAGGAGGGTGTTTATGGAAGACGTAGCGGTTGTCGGTGTTGGGCAGAGCGTATTTTCTCGTAAATGCGGCATGTTGATCAAAGAATTGAGCTTTGAAGCTTTTAAAGAAGCACTTGAGGGTACAAAGATAACAACTGACGATATAGATGCTTCCATTGTATGTTCCGTACCGGAATATGACAAACAGCGGACACCTTCAGGCTTAGTGACCGAGTATTTAGGGCTGTCGCCCAAACCGACTTTCTTCGTGGAGACGGCCTGTGCTTCGAGCACTACAGGAGTGAGGGTTGCCTGGTCCCTGATACAAAGCGGGCTTCATAAAGTAGTGGCGGTTGTCGGTTTTCAGAAAATGTCCGAGTTAACTTCCCGCGAAGCGCAGGAGAGAATGAGTCGAGCCAGCGACATTATGTGGGAAGCTCCTTTCGGACTGATGATGCCGGCCGGTTACGCCATGATTGCTCAGGCTCACATTGCAGAATACGGGACTACCGAGGAACAGATGGCTAAGGTGCGGGTCAAGAATGCATACTATGGCGCCCGTAATCCTAAGGCACATTATCGCAAAGAAGTGACTTTAGAAGAAGCCTTGAGTTCGGACGTTATTGCTAGTCCGTTCAAGAAGTTTGATTGCTGTGCTAACGCCGACGGAGCTTCATGTGTAATATTAGCCAGTAAGGACGTGGCTAAAGAGATAACAGATTGCCCGATCTGGGTCATGGGTCTGGGAGCCGCTGCCGATACGATGACCATGACCGGTAGAGAATCTTTTACCGGCTTCCGTTCGGCCAGGGAAGCCGCCAGGCAGGCTTATCGGATGGCTGGTATCGGGCCCGGGGATATTGATGTCGCCGAGGTCCATGACTGTTTTACCATAGCTGAAATCGTGGCTTACGAAGACCTCGGTTTTGCCCGGCCCGGTGAGGGTTCGAAACTGATAGAGGATAGAGAAACATATATTGAAGGGAAGATACCGGTAAACATCGATGGCGGGCTGCTGTCCAAGGGGCACCCGGTGGGAGCAACCGGGGGTTCGCAAATACGGACACTGGTAAGACAGCTAAGGGGAGAAGCCGTGGAGGGTCAGGTAGAGGGGGCTGAGATTGGCTTGAGTCATAATGTTGGTCAGGTCGGGTTATATTGTAATGTGACCATTTTGCGGAGGTAGCTATGGGCTTCGAAAGTTTTGGAACGGTTAGTTTTACGGTAGAGACAAAGGCAGCCGATTTTATTACATACCTGGAACAGGGGAAAGTTATGGGAACTAAATGTCGGAAATGCGGAGCGAAATATTTCCCACCACAGATGGATTGCCCGAAATGCCTAGATAGTGATGTGGAGTGGTTTGAGGTTAAGGAACAGGGTAAGTTAACTACCTATTCGAAGGTATATTATGGGCCAACCGGTTTTGAGGATGACGTTCCGTACTTGCTGGCAGTTGCTGAATTTGACGACGGAGTGAAAATATTTTCTCGTTTGAGCAAAGAAATTAACGATGCCGACATTAAGGTGGGTTTGGTGGTTAGGGTTATACCAAAACAATTGCCGAATAACAGGATTGGTTACGAATTTCAAAAAGCTTAGGCAACAAGGCGAATACGGATTTCCTCATATTCAAGGCGGTAAGTGATATATTGCTCCCTTGCCTCAGTTACCAGTTATCTCCCGGATAGCTGATGCCCAGCCTTCAGGCCCGCTTCCCTCTACTTTACGAAGATTCGGTATCTTCATTTCTTCCCAGGAACCTTTTGAATTCATCAGTAGAAGAGGTAAATCTACTACCGAAAGCATTGGTAAATCGTTAAGGCTGTCACCAATGCCGATTGTTCTTATCTTTCCCAGCTTCTTACAGAATAATTTTTGTAATATGGTAACAGCTTTGCCTTTATCGTTGTCACCAATGACGGAATAGTAACTGCCGCCGTGGGTGTAATTAAGTCCGGCTTCTTTAATGGCGCTAAGTATTTTTTGAGTTTCTCCGGGTATTTCATCGATGAGAAGGGTTTCACTGTATTCCCTATCCCGGGCGCGTCGTGCACCCTCGATATCCAGACCCGTTTTGGAGGCTACCTCTTCGACGCTGATGTCACCGTACCCCTGGAAGTTAAGGCCGATACCGGCTTTTATCACCGCTAAAATCTGCCTGATGGTATGGTAGGGAATTCCGAGTTCGATTACGTGGTATGTTCCTTCGGTTTTATCGAAGCAAAAGCTAAAAGGGAAATAGTCCTTGGGAATGAAAATGGCCCCACCGTTTTCCACAATAAAGGGAGCGCGTATCCGAAGTTTTTCCTGATACCATTCCTGTTCGACCCTTGTTTTAGCAGAGCAAAAAACGATGGGCGCCTTTTTTTCAAGCAGGTGCGTGATAGTTGGCAGCGCCTTTGCGTAAGAATAGGTAGTGCGGTCGAGTAGCGTGCCGTCGAGGTCAGTGAAAATAACAAACTCTAACGTAAAAGTCTTCACCTTATTGTCTCAATTTAATATGGGTGTTATAGATTGGGGCTGTGGTCATTAGGATTGTCCAGATTTTATAGCATCCGGATCTGGATAGTTATCCGGCCATACCCTGGTGCCTTGAGTTAGCTGGCTCTCGCTGTCTATATTTACATAGTCTCCCAGAATGCATTCTTCGCCTATATGACAGTTCCCCTGTATGCGGCTGTTAAAACCGGCGACGCAATTGTCCAGTACGGCTCCTTCAAGTACCTCTACCCCCTGCCATAGTACAACTCCATCGATAATAGTGTCCCTGCCAATCCGGCATTGCGGACCCAGCACTGCGGGTCCTTTTATGATAGCTCTGGCGGAAATGACACATCCGTCCCCAATTAATACCGGTCCTTCTATATGCGCAGTGGGATGTATCTGGCTCTTTCCTTCAATGCGGACACCGCCGTTATCCCATCTCTGAAGAAGGTGGTGGTTCACTTCAAGATATTTCTCGGATGTGCCGATATCTATCCAATAAGCGTCTGATGGATAACCTAAAATCGGGTCGCCTCGTTCAATGAGCGTCGGAAAAACGTCGTGCTCAAACATAAACCGAGTTGAATCCGGGATAAGCGTCAGTACTTCCGCTTCTAGGATATAAATTCCGGCATTAATCATATTGCTGGTGACTTTATCCCGGGATGGTTTCTCTAGGAAGCGTTTTACTATGTTCCGGGCATCCGTATCCACTACTCCAAATGCGGTGGGATCTTCAACCGGGGTTAGCGCTAGGCTTACTTTAGGTTTAATTGTTTGGTGTTGTTTTATCATGTCCGTGAGGTCTATCTCAGTGATAATATCACCATTTAACACGATGAATGGCCCATCTATAAATGGTTCGGCATGCTTGACTGCCCCAGCGGTACCCAGCGGCGACTTTTCAGTTACATAGGTAATCCGCATCCCTAGCCGGCTACCGTCACCCAGGCAGCCTTGGACCAAGTTAGGGAGGTAACCCATAGCAAGAATAACGTCCGTCACCCCGTGTCCTTTAAGATACAATAGCAGGTGCTCCAGGAAAGGCCGGTTCAGGATGGGAACAATCGCCTTGGGTGTGTTACAGGTTAGGGGGCGCAGCCTTGTCCCTTCACCACCTACGAGGATAACGACTTGCATTATGGCTTCTCCCGTGCCGAGTAGGAGCCTATGTGTTCTTTCATAACAGAGGTAAACTTCTTAAACTCCATCTTCTTGAGTGGCTCGCTCAGGATCGGGTGCGGTGGTTCTTCACCAGGTTTGATGGAATTGAGTCGTACAAGTTCATCAAGGATGCGCTGTTTGGTCTCCTTTTCGCAGAGTGGTGAGTAGTAAATGGTTGACAGGCTTGATGATGCCATCGCTTCCAAGTGCTCTGGGCCTTTATCTTCGTGGAGATGCGGATTTCTAGTTTCTATCTGAAACACTTCAACTCCGTGTTTAGCGGCGAGTGGATGAGCCATCGGTAGGACGCCTCCGAATCCTTCAAAGATAGATACCAATTCCTGGGGTTCCACGGAATAGCCTGTAGCATAAGGTAATATTTCCGCTAGCTTAAGACTCATTGCATGTTCCCCGGCGTTGCTCGTCTTGACTATCTCCGTTTCAAAGCCGGTTTTATAAGAGATTAGGGCGTTCATAAATGGGTTTGTTACCTCTGATACCCGTCCCCATTTCCGGAAAAACATTCCTTCCTCGATTTTCGGCTTGTAGCGCCAGAGTACTCTGACCGTGACATAGGGAGACTTAGCCATACTGAAACCAGCTGCATAGCACCGGCTGTATTCCCACACTGCGCCGGGGAAATAATTATCAGCATCAATGAAACCTATATACCCTTTCTTAACCATCTTGGCGATAAGTATTGCCGCCATCATGCCTTCCGCTTTACCGTTCCGTATGAGCCCATCCTTGCCCAGAAGGTTGGTGTAGCCGGCTTCTGCCAGGGCTTGCGCCAGTATCGGGTCTTTCTGATGGATAATCAGAGCCTCACGGCGTGTGAAGTGACAGTACTGTTTCAGCGTATCCTTTTCCATCCTGAATCTGTCAACATTCCCAATCTGGCTGTTAGATATTACTATTATCAGGCATTCGTGGGGAACACCGCTGATAACCCCCTCGAAGAGTTTGAGCTTCTCGTCCTTGGTGGGAATGACGATAGCCATTTTCTCTTCGTAATCTTTGATGACCTCTTCTTCAATTTTCTGTACGGCGATATCCTCATCCCGCAGCGGTTCCTTAGCTCTTCCTGAATCCAGCTCCAGAACCTTCTGCGTATCATTTATCCTGATGGAGCCAAAGCGTTCGGTATACCTGGGACTTTCTATTCTCATTTTGCCTCCCTCGAAATAACAGCCTGGCGGCTCCCATGGTATCGCCATAACTGTTGAATAATATGCTAACAACCTTATCTTGCGGCAGTAGAGTATAGCATCTTACTTTCAGCAAGTCAAAGCTTTTTTATGTAGTCTTAGCCGTCTTTATAAGATGGTAAACTTCTAGGGACAGGTCAGCCACCAGGTGCTTGAGATTGGTGCTCTCCTTCCCTGTTCTCATCAAGTCCTTGGTCTAGGTATAAAAGTCCCCGGCTTGATTCCTTCCCGGCGATAGAGATCATTGACTGCCACTTCTCGACGGAACCCCTCCAGTACGAAACGGATTTTCTCCTCCGGGGCGTATTTACGTCTGGTTGCCACTTTAACCTGCTGCATGAAATCCTTGGTTTTATGGGTTCTGGCCTCAGCAGTATCAGCTTTATCTTCGATTTTCTGAGACACATTGGTTCCTATCTATATTGAGGTTAGTCTACTACCTCACACGGAGCTTACACTACCCCCCATAATTGTACGGTTTTCGTAACCCCCTTTGGGTCCCATTATCGCTGACGGTCTACGCTGTTTGAGGCTGGTAATCCTCCTCCTGAATTTACAGGCTGGGGATCAGCTATCTTGAGAAGCTATTCAGAGCAGTGTAAACTATAACCGTAAACACTCATATACGCAAGGATTTATGGAATGAGGAAATTCGTTAAAGCGTTTAAGGCTCTGCCAGATGAGACCTGGTTGAGAATTCTGAATTTACTCCTTCAGAAGGAATGCTCGTCTGCGACTTAAAATGACTGATAAAGAGCGAAAACTGGGAATATGGGGGAAATATCTGACGGTATGGGTTGCCCTTTGTATTTTGGTAGGGATAGGTTTAGGACGGGTTTTCCCGGGGCTTTCTCCTTTTCTGGTAAAGCTTGAAGTGGCTCACATCTCCATCCCGATAGCTATCTTACTCTTCGCTATGATATATCCCATAATGGTCCAGATAAGCTGGGAGGAGATAAGAGGGGCGCTGCGTTCTCCCAAGCCAATTGCTCTCACACTTTTCGCCAACTGGGTGGTAAAGCCCTTCCTGATGGCATTCTTTGCCTGGCTGTTCCTCGGTGTGGTTTTCGCTAGATTCCTGACACCGGGACAGATTGAGCAATACCGGGCGGGACTGATACTGCTGGGAGTGGCCCCGTGCACTGCCATGGTTCTAGTATGGAGCTACCTGGCGCGGGGTAATATGGGACATACTCTGGTGATGACGGCGATCAATTCCCTGACGATGGTTATACTCTACGCACCCCTGGCGGTACTTTTGCTGGGTATTTCCGGCATCAAAGTTCCATGGGATACTATTGCGATGTCAGTTACCATATACATTGTCACTCCACTGATAGTTGGTTACATTACTCGGAGACAGGTTATCAGAAGAAAAGGTCTGGAATGGTTTGATGCCAAGCTGGTGCCATCGCTGGGGAAAATATCGGTAATAGCGTTGTTAATAACCCTGGTGATTCTCTTTACTTACCAGGGTAACCTCATTGTGGAACTGCCTGCCATAATCGGTATAATCACGGTGGGCATTCTGGTGAATATCTTGGTGGTGTTCGGAATTACTTATCTTGCCGCCAGAGTAAAGAACCTTAATTATGAAGACGCAATTCCTTCGGCTATAATCGCCGGTAGCAATCACTTCGAGGTTGCTATAGCGGTCGCTACCACCCTCTTTGGAGTGGCATCGGGAGCGGTACTCGCCACCGTGGTGGGTGTACTCACGGAGGTTCCCATTATGCTGCTTTTAGTCAGGCTTTCACTTGCTACCAGGAAGACTTTCCCCGAAATCGCCGGCGGTAAGTGACTAATCCAGATGGGGAAAGGCAGGAAGTCTTCTTCAAGTCTCATTCAGAGCATGTAATGAAGCATTAAGTCTATCCGACCATGTTTTATCAGATACATACCGGAAAATTTCATGACCTCGCGGATATTTTCCCGGTAGCTGGGAGCGTAGCAATGAGTCTCGCATTTCTTGCACATTGGCTTGGGATTATAGGGACATAATAGTAACTTGCCGATGCCGTGGTTCAGCAGTTTACGACAGCCCTCGCACAGCAGCAGGTCTTTTCTGTCAAATGCGAGGCTTAACCTTTCGTCCTTGAAAACAAAGGTTTCTTTTTTCTCCAGATTGTGATTTTCTCGGCAAAAAATGGAGATAAATTTACTTAACACCTTGATGTCTTTTACCTTTTTGCTGTCTAACTTATCATATATCTTGGACAATTCTATTTATCCTATCTATCTCAGTTTAGCCTGGTGCTTTCTTGTTAAATCAGGATTTGATTTCATCTCTGACGCCAACGGCTTCTTCATTGAGCTCCTTCCCAGGATACAAAGTCACCGGGCTTGAAGCTGTGTTCAATCGCTAGACTTCCTAGTTTCTTTAATTCATCTTTATTGAGGCATGAGAAAATCAGTGATTTATTAAAAATATCAGTTTTGTCGGCAGGTTGCAAGATTTTGCACCATCCGTTATTATTATCGTCACCTTTAATAGGACAAATTCCATGCAGGAAAATTATAGCACAGTCTGACTTCAGTCTGCTTCCGGTGGCTGATTAGTTTGTTGACAAAACTATAATTGACGATAAACCAGTGATATAATTGTTTTTAGGATTATGGAGTATGTAGCCATGCATGAAGCAATGCTTTATGAAAAGCTGGCGGACTCCATGGTGCAGTGTAATACTTGCCAGTGGTATTGCCGGATAGGTTCTGATAAATTCGGTGTCTGCGCTATGTACCAGAACAGGGGCGGCAGTTTATATAACATTAATTACGCCAAAGTATCTTCAGGTGCCGCCGACCCCGTCGAAAAGAAGCCTTTGTTCCATTTCTTCCCCGGTAGCCAGGTTTTTTCCTTGGGCGCGCTGGGCTGTAATTTCCACTGTAAGCACTGCCAGAACTGGGAAATCTCCTTTCCTGATGGTGACGCTTCATGGCAACGCTGCTGGGATATCCAGCCTCAGGCGGCGATAGGCCTGGCGAAACAACACCGTTGCCAAGGCATTGCCTGGACATATAATGAGCCGGCTATCTGGTTTGAATATACCTTCGATTCAGCCCGTCTGGCGAAAGAAAATGACCTGTATACGGTCTATGTGACCAATGGCTACTTAACTCCCGAGGCGCTGGATACCATCGGGCCTTATCTGGATGTCTGGCGCGTTGACATTAAGGGCTTCTTCGACAAATTCTACCGTGATCTGGTGAAAGTCCCTCACTGGCGGAGGATACTTGAGGTTACTAGGCGAGCCAAAGAAAAGTGGCATATGCATGTTGAGGTGGTGACTAACGTCATACCTACTATGAATGATGATGAGCAACTTGTAGGCATTGCTGACTGGATACGGGACGAGCTGGGTGAGCTTACACCGTGGCACGTTACTCGATTCTACCCACAGCACCAGATGAGTCACCTCCCGCCGACGCCGATAGCTACCCTTGAGCGCGCTTATGATATCGGGCGGAAAGCCGGTCTAAAATTTGTTTATGCGGGTAATGTGCCCGGGCACCGGAGTGAGAACACGAACTGTTATTCCTGCGGCAAAACTAACGTGCAGCGGTTTGGCTACCAGACCGAAGTTGTGGGGCTGCAGGGTTCAAAATGTAAATTTTGCGGGGTGGAACTTAATTTCAGGACGAGCTAGATAAAGGAGGGGGAAAGATGATTAGAAATCCAGCCGTCGCTGGTCAATTTTATCCGGGGTCGGCTTCACAGTTAAAAGCAATGATGGAAATGTTGGTTGAAAAAGAAGCGGAAAAGCAGGAGGTAATCGGCCTGATCTCTCCGCATGCCGGATATGTTTATTCCGGGCAGGTAGCTGGTGCCACTATTTCTAGGATTAAATTTAAAGACACCTTTATAATTATGGGGCCCAGTCACACGGGGAGGGGAAAGCCGTTCGGTATTATGACGGAGGGAGTTTGGAAAACCCCCTTGGGTGAGGTGGAAATCGACTCAGAACTGGGTAAACGGATTTTAGATACTTCCGAATATTTGCAGGAAGACCACTTGGCGCATCAGTATGAGCATTCCATTGAAGTCCAGTTGCCGTTCCTGCAATATTTCAAACCGGATGTTCGGATAGTGCCCATAGTTCTGGCTCACACCGCCGGCAGTACTTATAAAGAAATCGGTAGGGAGATGGCCGCTGTCATCAAGGAATCAGGTCAGGAGGTGGTGATTATGACGTCGAGCGATATGACTCACTATGAGCCGTACGATTCGGCTCAGAAAAAAGATAAGCAGGCGATTGACTCCGTGCTGGCCCTGGACGAGGATGAATTATTAAAAAGTGTTTCAGAACTGGATATATCAATGTGCGGCTATGCGCCGGCGGTCAGCCTTATCGTCGCTGCTAAAGAGCTGGGGGCAAAAGGGGCAGAGCTGGTAAAATACCAGACAAGCGGTGACACTTCGGGTGATTATTCCAGCGTTGTCGGCTATGCCGGAATAATAATTAGGGCAAGCGGAATGCACCCGTTAACGAAACTTGCTAAAGAAACGGTGGAAAACTATGTTACGGAAGGGAAAGTTATTAAACCGGTTGAGCTTACCCTTGAAATGAAAGCGAAGGCAGGCGTCTTTGTTTCCATTCATAAAAATGGTGCCCTGCGTGGCTGTATTGGCACATTTGAGCCTCATAAGAAGAACGTTGCCGAAGAAACTATTGCCAATGCGGTTAGCTCTGCTACCAAGGACTCGCGTTTTTCACCGGTGACGCCGGATGAGCTTAAAGACCTTGACTACAGCGTTGACGTGCTCACCGCGCCGGAGCCGGTGGCGGCTGAAAGCCAACTTGACTCCAAAAAGTACGGAGTTATCGTGGAGGCGGGCTGGCGGCGGGGTCTCTTGCTCCCCGACCTGGAAGGGGTGGACAGCGCAGATTACCAGATCGACATCTGTCGTCAGAAAGCGGGCATACGTTCTGATGAGCCGGTAAGGCTTTATAAATTTGAGGTAAAGAGGTATAAGTGAGGAGGATAAAGGGAATGGGTTTAAAAAAATACAGCGGGTGGCGTAGATAAAAAAGCGGTTAATGATAAAATTTGGCAAGTGCGAAATTGCAGGGATTAATCTCTAGCGAGAGCGTAAGGTAAGAGTTGAAATAGTAATGATAGCAGATAATGAGATGCGTAGATCTCTGATAACTGCGAAACTTCTCCAAACATCCTACATTGTATCGGCTTTTATCTATATAGTCATACTCTACATTGTTAAAAACTATATAGAACTCCGGATATTCCCACTCGGTAATCCCACTCTTAACCGTATTGAACTACTATTAATTATTATATCTGTTATTGTGCTTGCTTTTGGTTATTTCCTGCTACGTCGGACGACAAAGTGGCATAAGAAGAATTTGCGAGCATTGTTCCGATTCTCCTTAATTCGCAGTACCTTTTTTGGCTGTCGGTATTCTTGGGTCTGGGTGGGAGGTCATTCTTCCATCACTAATGGTTGCCATTCTGTCACTGATTTTAACCTTCCCCACCAAGAACAGATTGCAAAGTATGATAGAGTCAATAAACATCAATTCCAAGGCTGAATAATAAGGGGGCATCCCAGAGGGGCGAAACCCCTATAACAAATGTTCTCGTTCCCCTCATTCAGGGGAAGGGGATAAAAGGGATAGGGGTCTCTTAAATAGCCCACAGCGTACGTTGATGAAAGGGCTTTAAAAAGAAGCCCTGAAGGGATATAATAAACCACGTAAAAGAATGCGAGACACATCTCTTTCTAAAGAAGGTGCATTATGAATATGGACATGTTTGAACAGCAGGCTGAGGAACAACAAATGCGGGAGGCACCTCTGGCAACAAGAATGAGACCGTTAGACCTGCACACATTTGTCGGGCAGAAGCACATTATCGGCAAGGGACGTGTTCTCAGGAAAGCGATTGAGTCCGGCCGTGTAACATCCGTCATCCTTTGGGGGCCACCTGGCTGCGGCAAAACCACCCTAGCTTATATTATCTCCAATGCTACCGGTATTGCTTTCAGCCCGGTAAGCGCCGTCAGTGCCAGTGTCGCTGACCTGCGTCGTATCATAGAACAAGCGAAAGTGCGCCGTAAAGCGGAAACGCAGAAAACAATCCTGTTTATCGATGAAATTCACCGGTTTAATAAAACGCAGCAGGACGTGGTGCTGCCGTTCGTTGAGGACGGAACGATTATTCTTATTGGAGCTACTACGGAAAGTCCTTCTTTTGGAGTCACTTCTCCTCTTCTCTCGCGCTGCCGTGTTCTACCAATGAAGCCCCTCACCGGAGAAGAAATCAAGTTGATACTCCTGAGAGCGCTGAAAGATAGATTGCAGGGAATCGGAGAACTTGAGGTGGAGATGGACTCAGAAGTTATGGACCACCTAATTACCATGTCGAATAATGATGCGAGGATTGCCCTTAACGCACTGGAGATAGCCGCCCAGAGCACTACTTTGGATGAAGAAGGAAATCGTGCAATCTCACTTTCCATTGTTGAGGACGCCCTGCAGCGGAGGGCATTGCGTTATGACAAAGCGGGAGACCAGCACTACGACCTCATTTCTGCCCTGCACAAGTCAATGCGTGGCTCAGACCCGGACGCCTCCCTGTACTGGCTGGCTTTGATGCTGGATGCCGGCGAAGATCCCCTTTATATTGCCCGTCGTTTGGTTCGCTTTGCCTCGGAAGATGTGGGCATGGTTGATCCCCAGGCACTGGTGGTAGCCATGGCAGCTCAGCAGGCGGTTCACTTCATCGGTATGCCGGAAGGGGATTTGGCTCTAGCGGAAGCGACGGTCTATCTGGCGACCGTCCCAAAAAGTAATTCCCTTTACCTGGCGTTTAACAGGATTCAGGAGGAGATCAAGCAGGGTTCCAGTGGGTCGGTACCCCTGGAGCTGCGCAACCCGGTAACGCCGCTGATGAAAGAACTGGGCTATGGGAAGGACTATAAATCCGCGCACGACTATCCTGAGCACTTTGTAGAGCAGCAAAATCTGCCTGACTCTCTCCGAGGCAAGCGATTCTACATACCCGGAATCCTGGGATACGAAAAGCAGGTTACCTCACGACTCAAAGAATGGTGGTCGAAGAGAGGAAAACCGCCAGAAACGGAAAGTGAAACGGACACGGATACTTGAACCATGTGTAACCAAAAGATTGATTAACTAAATAGTATCAGTGTTACCTCAGAGTAACTTGACATTCACCGATATCTCATTTAAGCTTGTGGAAGGAACGATTTCAAGTTGAAATCCGTCAGGTGCTGAAAAGCGTGACCTCACATGAATAGACATACTCATAGTATTTTCGGGGTTCTATTTTAATGCGAGATGTTTCTTATTTGGGTTTGTTAAAGCAGCATTTGAAAACCGTACTGGAATTTCTCCGTTCTCCATCAAACTCTGACTCCTTTCTACTTCAGAACTATTACCCTCGTCTTTGCTATTTGAGGAGGATTAATCGTGGGTAAATTTTCATTTTTACCTGGGCAGGATAAATTTTCCATCCTTTTTGAAGAAAGTGCCGCGAACATCGTAAAGGCAGCTAAAGCATTAAGAGAAATGGTTGAAACCTGGCAATTTATCGAAAGCAAAGTGGCTGAAATCGCTGAGATGGAACATGAAGGGGACACGATTACTCATCAAATCATGGCACAGTTACATCGCACCTTTGTTACTCCCTATGACAGGGAAGATATTGCCTTTCTGGCTAAAGTTATGGACGACGTGATTGATTTTATCCATGCCGCTGCTGATGCCATGCTTATTTACAAGATTGACCGTCCCAGCCCAAGGGTTAAGGAACTGGCTGATATTATCGTGCAGGGGGTAAGTGAGATGGAAGAGGCAGTCAGTAAATTACGCCGTCGCGCTGATTTAAAATCAGTTCTTAAGCAGTGTGTGGAGATTAACCGCATAGAAAATATGGCAGACCGGGTATTCCGGGCAGCAATGGCTGAGCTTTTTGACGATGATATGGATATTACCCAGATTATTAAATGGCGTGAGATTTATGAGCATATGGAAAGTGCCACTGACAAGTGTGAAGATGTAGCTAATGTCCTTGAAGGGGTAGCCCTCAAGCATGCCTGATTCTTCACTTTACCTTTTCATCCTGATCATTGTCCTGGCTATTGGTTTTGGCTTCGTTAATGGACTTAATGATGCTGCTAATACCATTGCCACAGTCGTTGGTACCCGTGCCCTTTCTACAAGGAACGCGGTAATACTGGCTTCCATTTTTAATTTTGCCGGTGCTGCCACTGGACTTGAAGTTGCCCGGACCATCGGAAAAGGGATTCTGATACCGGAAGCAATAACATTCATTACGGTGATAGCCGCTTTAGCCTCCGTAGTTATCTGGACGAGCCTAGCTACATATTGTGGTTTGCCGGTGAGTTTAACTCACGGCTTTGTTGCCTCCATGGCGGCAGCAGGTATGGCAGCGGTCGGCAACGGAGCGGTGGTGTGGAGTGTTATGACGCGGGTTTTAACGTCAGTGGTCTCAGCCCCAGCCCTCGGTTTCTTCGGCGGGTTTGTGGTACTGATTTGCTTGTACTGGCTATTCCAGCGAGGTGCCCCGGATATGATGCGGAGTATTTTTAGTACTTTACAAATCCCGGCAGCTGCTTTTTTAGCTTACAGCCACGGTAAGAACGATGGCCAGATGCCGATAGGTGTCATCACTATGGCTATGGTGGCATTTTACAACGATGTTAGCATCTGGGACCGAATTCCGTTTTGGGTGATTATCGTATCAGCTTTGGCAATCAGCACAGGAATGGCTATTGGAGGCCGACGCGTCATTAAAACCCTAGGAATGAGGGTTACTAATCTCCAACCAATTCAGGGTTTTGCCGCCCAGGTTTCCGCCGCCACAGTCATTGAAGCTGCTTCCCACTTTGGTATCCCGGTGAGTACTACACACTGTGCCAGTTCAGCCATAATGGGGGTGGGCGCTACTAGGCATTTGTCCGCAGTACGCTGGGGAGTGGCCGGTAATATCGTTGCTACCTGGATAATTACGTTTCCTGTTTGTGGGGGACTGGGTTATTTATTTACTTGGGTGTTACAAACCCTTTTTTAGCTGGCTTGCAGTGTAATGTCTCTCGGGGTTATGCGGCATTTTTCGGCAGTAATAATCGCTTTAATCTCAGAGACAGCGCGGTCAATTTCATCCCGCCGGTTGAATACAACATAGTCGAATAACTCCAGTTTCTTGACTTCTTCCTCGGCGGTTTTCGTGCGTAAAGCAAGGTCCGCTGCCGATTCCGTATGGCGCCGTTTGAGTCTTGAAATAAGCTCTTTAATTGATGGTGTCGCTACGAAGATAAATATTGCTTGAGGTAGGAGTTTTTTAATGGTCGTTGCTCCCTGAACGTCAACCTTTACTATCGTGTCTTCACCGCGGTTAAGGGCTTCAGTGACTGATTTTTTCGGAGTGCCATACAAGTTGCCATAAACATTCGCCCATTCCAGTAATTCCTTACGCTCAATCATTTCCTGAAATTTCTTCTCTGAGGTAAAGTGGTAGTCAACGTTATTTTTCTCGTTGGCTCGCGGGAGACGTGTGGTTATGGTTGTAATGTGTGTAAAGGGAGCGTCTGATTGTTTCATTTTGGTTAATAAGGTATCTTTACCGGTCCCGGAAAGCCCGGAGAGTACTATTAGCAGTGGTTTTCCCAGTACATTAATTAAAGGTTGACTGTTAGAACTCATCTGTGTCGTCACTATGTTCTGATCGGTCGTCTGAAGTATCACGGCTTGTCTGTAATCTGCCGGTAATTGTCTCTGGTGCCAGCGCGGCCAGAATAATATGCCCACTATCCGTAAAAATGACCGCCTTGGTCCTTCGGCCACTGGTCATATCAATGAGTGCTCCCTTATTTCTTCCGTCTTGAATTATACGTTTCGTAGGTGCCGCGTTTGGTGAACCCATCGCAATAACTCTGTTCATCGCTAATATATTTCCAAATCCGATATGAACCAGTTTCATGACCATGTTGCCACCTCACAATGTATATTTGGTAATTATTGCCTCAAAGCCTAGGTTTGATTATCGCTCACTATATCAGTCTAATAATGACAGGGGTATTCTATATCTAAGATTTTTAGTAATGATGCGGCCGTTTTTAGAAATACTGTTACTTACGCTATCATTTGTTGTCAAAATTGTCAAGGGAGTTTTGTGTGGATTTAATCCTGTCTTTAAAAATCTTGTGTCTAATAAATTAAGGGTACTCTTTTATTAAAAAGTAGGGTTGGGTTCTTTCCTTCTGCCAGATGGTGTGTTAATATATATTAGGCTGTTAATTTTTAGTTGTTTGTGTTAATGTTAGAAAATAGAGTTCTTTATTATTCTGTAAGGTTTGGCCAATACAAGTCTCCTGGTGGTTCGAGCGAGGTGGAACCACCCGTTTCCATCCCGAACACGGAAGTGAAACGCCTTAGCGCAGACGATACTGAGGGGGCAACTCCTTGAGGAAAATATGCCACTGCCAGGAGGCTTGTTTGGAATATTTGGGAAGTTATACCTTTAATAATATTTCTTTCTTCGATTAGAGGCATGGAGTGTTAGAAATTGAAATTCCTTTGAACTTTCTGAATTAAGCATCACTCTTCAGACTTTTGTCTTTAGCTGTCTTATGTTTTATAATTATATTGTAACGATGCTAGTTAAGGGATAAGTGCTTAGAGGAGGTAAATGGCTAGTAGGTTTGAAAAATTCTCAGAAAGAGCTCGAAGGGTTCTTACCGTGGCTCAGGAAGAGGCACGTAACCTGAATCATAGCTCTATTGATACGGAGCATATTTTGCTTGGTCTGAGCCGGGAGGAGAGTGGAGTTGCCTCTAAGGTACTTACCAGTTTGGGTGTGAGTTTAACTAAGGTACGTTCCGCCGTAGAATTTATTATCGGTCGTGGTGAGAAATCTCCCACCGGTGATACCGGTCTTACGCTCAAGGCAAAAAAAGTTATTGAACTTGCTATTGACGAGGCACGAAACCTCGGCCATAACTATATCGGTACTGAGCACCTTTTTCTGGGTTTGATACGTGAAAGGGAAGGTGTAGCCGCTAGTGTGTTGGATAGCTTTGGAATTACAATTGAGCGGGCACGCGCCGAAATTACCCGGGTTCTCAGCCAAGGTGCTCCCCGTAAACTTGGCAGGGCTACAAGTCGGACCCCGGCGCTTGACCAGTTGGGTGTTGATCTGATTGCTGCCGCGCGCGCTGGTAAACTCGACCCTGTTATAGGGCGAACAAAAGAGATTGAGCGTGTAATCCAGATTCTGAGCCGCCGGACAAAAAATAACCCGGCTCTGATTGGTGAGCCGGGTGTGGGAAAGACCGCCATAGTTGAAGGGCTGGCCCACCGTATTATTGCTGGTGATGTTCCCGAGACTCTGGAGGAAAAGCGATTAATCACGCTGGATATGGGGTCATTAGTCGCCGGGACAAAGTACCGCGGCGAGTTTGAGGAACGGCTCAAAAAGATTATTGAAGAGATAAAAACGGCGGGTAACTGCGTTCTTTTTATTGATGAGTTCCACACTATGGTTGGCGCTGGAGCGGCCGAGGGAGCCGTTGATGCCGCCAATATCCTGAAGCCATCGTTGGCTCGCGGGGAGCTGCAATGCATCGGGGCGACAACTCTCGATGATTACCGTAAATATGTAGAGCGGGATGCGGCTCTGGAGCGTCGGTTCCAGCCGGTTCTGGTGGAGGAGCCTTCGGTAGAGGAAACTCTGGAGATTTTACGGGGGATTAAAGAACGCTACGAAGAGCATCATCGCCTGGTAATAAGCGAGGAGGCACTGAGTTCAGCAGCCACACTGGCTTCCAAGTATATACCGGACCGGTTTCTGCCGGATAAAGCTATTGATCTGATTGATGAATCGGCATCAAGGGTGAGGATTAAGCACCAGACGATGCCGCTCACATTAAAAGAAGCCAAGCAGGAGGGGGATAGTGTACGAAAGGATAAGGATGCCGCTCTGGCCACACAGCAGTATGATTATGCTACGGAGTTACGTGAGCGTGAACTTCAAATCGGGGATAAAATAAAGAAGTTGGAAGAGGAGTGGCGGACTGAACAGGGGGAGGAGAAACCTAAAGTAACTGCGGAACATATTTCCGAAGTGGTTAGTATGTGGACAGGAATTCCGGTGGTGCAGTTAGCTGAGGAGGAAACCAGCCACTTGCTTAATATGGAAGAGGAACTTCATCATCGTATCATAGGTCAGGATGAGGCGATTAATACCATTTCCAAAGCAATTAGACGTGCCCGTGCCGGATTAAAAGACCCGCGGCACCCGATAGGTAATTTTATATTTCTCGGACCAACCGGAGTTGGAAAAACGGAACTGGTCCGGGCTTTATCTGAATTTATGTTTGGCAGCGAAGATACCTTAATCAGGCTTGACATGTCTGAGTTTATGGAGAAATTTGCGGTATCTCGGCTGGTGGGAGCGCCTCCAGGGTATGTCGGCTATGATGAAGGCGGGCAGTTAACCGAAGCGGTACGCCGCAAGTCTTACTGTTGCATACTGCTAGACGAGATTGAAAAAGCACACCCTGACGTCTTTAATTTGCTGCTGCAGATATTTGATGACGGTCACTTAACTGATGCCAAAGGCCGCCGGGTTGATTTCCGCAACGCCGTTATTATTATGACCAGTAATGTAGGTGCGGAGTTAATCCGTAAAGGAACCACCATCGGTTTTACTTCCCACAGTGATGAGTCTAAAAACCGGGAGCAGTCTTATGACCGTATGAAGGACAACCTACTCGGTGAGTTGAAAAAGACCTTCCGTCCTGAGTTTCTCAACCGGGTTGATGGCGTGGTTGTGTTCCATTCTCTAAACAAGGAGCAAATACGGGAAATAGTGGACCTGATGCTGGTTTCGGTAATCCAGCAGTTGAGTGAGAAGGAGATAAAGCTGGAGGTGACCGAGGCGGCAAAGGACTTCTTGGGCGAAAAGGGTTATGATGAAGTCTTCGGAGCCAGGCCGTTGCGCCGGGTGATTCAGGATATGATAGAAGACAGACTATCGGAAGATTTGCTCCGCCAAGAATTTAAGGTATTTGACAGGGTTTTTGAGACTGAATTTTCTGGAGTCAAGATTTCAGCGCCGGAAAGTGATACGATTATTAATGCTGTCAAGGCGATGAAAAGGGTTCTTAACGTAGATTGGTCTGAAGAAAGGCTAATTGTTCGCAGTTCAGATGACCTGAAATCCCAGATAGAAAAAGTAATACTGGATAACAATGGCGTATGGGAGAAGGTAAAATCTAAGACCTATGTTTCATTAGTTGTCGTTGACTTGAAGGAGCAAGAGATTGTTGTCAGATCGGAAGACCGCTTTGTAACCCATCTGGTAGCTGTTGGTGCTAAGTAACAAACCATAATGAATATCTAGCTTTTAATTTTTAAGGGCGGTGGAAACCAAGGGGGTAGTCCAGCCGCCCTTTTTAGTATCTTTAAAAAGTAGAAGAGGTGTTGTTCGATGATCTGGCCAGCAGTTGATTGGGAGTAATATCCTTTGAGAATGAAGTTGGTGAAATAAAGAAAGGAGTTTGAGAATTGGCACAAGAAACTGTGGATATTCCAATAACCGGCAAAATTATTAGCGTTAATTTCAAAGTCGGAGATAAGGTTAGCGAAGGGGATATACTCTGCTTACTGGAGTCGATGAAGATGGAGAATCCGATATTCGCTCCGGTAGGGGGCACAATATCGAAGATGGATGTTGCTGCCGACCAGGTAGCCAAACCCGGTGACATAGTAGCCGTTATCGACTATTAAAAACTGTTAATTCGTGCCGAGGTTGTGGGGGCCAGCACTAATGTCTTTGGTGGGGTCTCTCCAGATGTCTTTTTGAGGAGTTTAAGATGATAGATTGGGGTATTGTGGCAAAAGTTGCCGGGGGTGGCTATGGCGTTACTATTTTGGTTTTACTTATACTGGCAGTAGTCTCTTGGGTGATGGGATCAATCGTTCAGAGGACCACCGCGAAGCCGGAAGAAAATTCAAGCAAAGGATAGATGAATGTTTGGTTTATATGAAACTGCCTTCGGTGCCTTGACCTGGGGTAATCTCGTGATGTTTGTAATAGCGGCTCTATTGCTCTACCTGGGTATCGGTAAGAAGATGGAGCCGGTGTTGCTGGTGCCAATCGGTATCGGTGTCTTTATGGTCAATCTGCCTAATGCCGGACTGATGATATATTCTGCCGATGGATTTCCTGCCTCAGTTGGTTCATTATCGGAGCTGATAGAGGCGATTGGTTCGGGGAAAATAGGCTTACTCAATTTAGTTTACACTTACGGCATTGAATCCGAGATAATCCCGCTGCTTATCTTCCTCGGGGTAGGTGCCATGACCGATTTCAGACCTACTATTGCCCGACCCATCTCTTTTCTCTTCGGGGCTACAGCTCAGTTAGGCGTGTTTATTGTTTTCTTGATTGCTTATTCCTCGGGATTGTTTACTGTCAATGAGGCAGCCAGTGTTGGTATCATTGGCGGTTCTGATGGTCCGCCAACGGTTTATCTCACGGCAGCGCTGGCTCCCAGGCTGCTGGGACCGATTACGCTGGTGGCTTATTCTTATATGGCTCTGGTGCCCGTTCTCCAGCCGCCGGTTATTAAGCTGCTTACCACCAAGAAAGAGCGTTCCATATTTATGAAGCCACAATTGCGGGAGGTCTCTAATTTAGAGGTAATTCTCTTCCCGATAGTTATTTTCCTGGTCGCTGCTTTACTGGTCCCCAAGTCAACCCCGCTCATCGGTATGTTTATGTTTGGCAATCTGTTGAGAGCCAGCGGGGTTACCGAAAGGCTGGCGCAGTCGGCTGGAGGAGTATTTATTGATGTCCTTACCTTTCTCCTTGGGATAACCGTCGGGGCGTTGATGCCCGCCGCGGTATTCCTCACAGGTCAAACCCTGGCGATCGTCGGACTGGCGGTAATAGCCTTTGCCTTCGGTACTGCCGGGGGACTGTGGGCGGCTAAGCTTGTTAACCTGTTCTTAAAGGAAAAGATAAACCCGATGATAGGAGCTGCGGGGGTATCGGCTATCCCTATGTCTGCCCGAGTAGTTCAGAAAATGGGTCAGCAGGCAAACCCGAATAACTTCCTTATTATGCATGCCATGGGTCCCAATATGGCGGGAGCTGTCAGCACATCTGTGGTAGCCGGTATATTTCTGGGTATGCTTTTGTAACCGTGGTAAACTGGGTTAATAATAAAAAATTAGACGTTTGTTTACAAAAAGTAATTATTGTCTCCTGATTTTTAGAGAGACTGAGATGAACGCTAAAAGAGAGGCATAGCCTCTCTTTGGCTTTTCCGGCCGTTGGAGTATAATGGAGGAAGTATCCCGGGGATGGTAGCTCTTCCGGAGTCGAATTTAAAAACGATAGCTTGTCGGGTTAATATTGTTTTGATAGGCTGAGGAATAATGGAGTTCACGCCTCTTATTTCCCTTATCGTGTTTGTGGTTACCATCGGACTGATTATTTGGGGTAAGCTAGATAGTACGGTGGTTGGTCTGGCGGGGGTGGCATTAATGGTGCTGCTCGGGGTAATGAGCGAGAGCCAGGCATTTTACTTCGTAAACTGGAATATAATCGCCATTCTTTTTGGCATCTGGATAATCGCCATTTACTTTGGTAAAACCGGCGTACCTCAATATCTGGCGGTAACAGCCTTAAGGATATCCAGAAACAATATCGCTGTGTTTTTAGTCCTGATTGGTTTTGTCGCCGGGTTTCTTTCCATGTTTGTCGACAATGTCGTCATTATCCTGATGATGGCTCCGGTGGTGTTTCATATTACCAAGCAAATGAAGTTGGCTTCTTTCCCCTTTTTAATCATTGTGGGGCTATCGGCTAATTTTATGGGTACCGCCTTATTACTGGGAGACTTGCCTCCGCAGATGCTGCATTCCGTTTCCGGAATAGAATTCCCCCAGTTTATCTGGCAAATGGGCAGACCTTCATCCTTCATTTTGCTGACGATAACTTTTATCCTGACCCTCTTTTTTATGTATCACTTCAAATTGAAGAAGCTCTATCCTGCATCCAGTACCGATACTGTCGTCATTAACAAAATAGCCCGGTCAAACACCGGTGAATATATTAAAAATAAAAAATTCACGGTGGTATCGGTCGGTATGTTCCTGGCAACCATCCTGGCGATGGCTTTCCGCGAGCAATTGGGATGGTTATTGGGTTTTATTGCGCTGGGAGGGATGATAACCCTCACCCTTATTAACGAAATTTTCCGCAGGCAGTTAAAAAGTCCGAGCTTTGAGGAAGTTATCGGCGAGGTGGACTGGCGAGCGCTCATATTTTACGTCGTGCTTTTTATCCTGGTCGGGGGAATCAACCATGCCGGTCTTATCAGTATGGTTGCCGGTGTTCTGTCACCGTATTTCCAGTATAACCCGATAGTAGGCTCTACTTTGCTATACTGGGTTACGGCGCCGATAGTCGGTTTGGTGGAACATGATGCTTATATTCTTGTCTTTTTATATTTAATCAGGGACATTGCCGCGACGACCGGTGTTTCTCCCTGGCCTTTGTGGTGGGCTTTGCTGTGGGCGGGAACGCTGGGCAGTAATCTAACCATTGCCGGTGCTCCGGCCCTCTTTGTCGCTCAAAATGTTTGCCAGAAGGAGGACTCTTGCAGAATTCACATAAAGGAGTTCTTAAGTTATTCGGTGCCTTTTGTAATTGTTAGTCTGGTAATCCAGTTCGTTTTGCTGATGCTTTTCTGGGTCATCCCTTTTGCTTTGTGATTGTTTAGCTGGTTTAAAATCCCTCTTATTATACGTGATTACAGTTGCATTGCCTCTTAAAATGAAGTAAAGTTACCCTGTGGCTAAACTGGGTAAATCCGGCGGCAGGAACGTTTTCATCTGTCAGGAATGCGGCAAAGAAAGTCTGAAATGGCTGGGACGTTGCCCTGACTGCCAGCAGTGGAACAGCTTTGTGGAAACAAAGGTGGTGGCAACAGTCACTTCATCCCGGCCTTCTTCCCAGATCTATCCGCCCCAGGAGCTATCTCAACTGACCGTTCAGGCGACCGACCGCGTGCCAATTTCCCTGGCTGAATTTAACCGGGTACTCGGCGGCGGGCTGGTATCCGGTTCTCTGGTGCTCATTAGCGGTGACCCCGGCATCGGTAAATCTACACTGTTGCTCCAGGCGGCGGCTTCAATAGCGCGGGATGGGGGTAAGGTGGTCTATGTTTCCGGTGAGGAGGCGCTGCACCAGATTAAGCTGAGGTCAGAGCGTCTGGGTGTGAGTGGAGAAGGGCTTTACCTGCTGGCGGAAACCGACCTTGAGGTTATCCTTAGTCAGATT
>CAYFHI010000008.1:0-31510 GCA_964342875.1 uncultured Dehalococcoidaceae bacterium | reverse complement strand
AGCCTTCCTGTTGGTGGAATAGGAGGGCAAACCCGCTGGATTATTTTACTGATGAACTTCGGCAATCCATCCTTGATGGGTATCGATCCGTCTTGGATGGTCAACTGCTAGGGGGTATCTCACCATATTCTGACCTCGAGGATAGCCGCTCCAACATTAATGTCCCGGACACAATATGGGGAGTATGGTACAAGGATGATTTAAGTGATCCGTTTAGCAATCTCAGTGATTGGTGTGTAATCAACTTAGCCAAAAGAGAATTTCTGCACCAAGAAACCTATTGGAAAGTGCTACAGGAAAATCCTACCTTATCCGGTCTTTTTACAGAAGAGATAAAACATCGAGTTAAAGGTACATATCTCTATGACGGTGAGCCTATGGGGAAAAATAGATTCTTCATACTCTCTGGTGACGAAATGGCAGGAATTGCTCGAATCAACAAAGAGTGGTCGCAAGCAACGACTTTCCTGAAATACGAGGTTTCACTTAATACCGAAAGTAAATTTGATGATAAACTTGTTATGGAAAGCTTCTCAAGTCAAGTGGTAGCAGAAAACGAGGACTTTTCAGCGAGAGCAGTAACCTTCAGGCGAGTACCGTGACCTTGTTCTGATAGTGCAAAAGACCTTATTTCTAAGGCTAGACACAAGGTAGGCGAGACAGCGAAGATGGATCAAAGTGTGTCTTCAAAGTAACGGATATTTTATAGATCATTGCCTTGCTCCTTGACGATTCTGTTCTAGCTTATTCTTGCCTGGAGTATCCTGTTTTTACCTCATTGCTGCTTTGCTTCCCCGTGGAAGCAGGAATAAGCCATAACTGGTATTAAGCCTATTCGTTTACATGAAGCACGACACCGCTACACCCATGCCAGCCTTATGTTGAAGCAAGGCATACACGCGAAGATTGTGCAAGATAGATTAGGCTATGCCAGTATTCAAATGATACTAGACACATATAGCCACATTGCTACAGGTATTCAAGAGGCTGCTAAATAAAATCAGTAGCAAATTGGTAAAGAGTGGCCACTTGTAATGATAAGTTAGCTTCAAAACAAGGAGTTATTTGTGCTTTGGTAGCGCTTGATGTTGGTAAGGCGCTTAACCCCTTTAATGTTGAGCGGCAGATTGAGGGTTCCTTGGCGATGGGTATTGGGTCGAAGCTTTACGAGAAGCTTATGATGGATTCGGGCAAAGTAGTTAATGCTGACTTCATGGAATATAAGATACCAGGGGCTCAGGATATTTCCGAGATAACACCCCTTATAGTTGAGGCGGCGTACCTGAGGGGGCGTTTGGCGCAAAGGGGGTGGGCGAACCCGGCCTGGCTCTAGTGTCACCGGTAATAGGCAATACTATTTTTGACGCCTTTGGAGGGAAGGTTAACGACCTGCCGACTACTCAGGAGCAAACCGTCCGGCCGCTAAAGGAAAAAGAAAACAAGAATGAGTAAATTAACTTCACCGGCAGAGATATCAAAGGGGGCTGCATTAGGTTTACGAATTAAGACCAGGGAGAAAAAACTGGTAAAGGAAATTGATTAATCGGTTACTTTATAGATCGTGTCTCCACCCCTTACTCGGTCATTGATCTTGATGCCCACAGAGTCTCCCTTCTTGGCTTGGGAGACAGCGGTATTATTTATTTGCATTGAGTCAATAATCATTTCAAGGTCGGTGGTGTGCCCCTGGATGTGAACTTTATCCCCCACCTTTAAAGTACCGGTTAGGTCAACACCGGCGACTACGGGTCGGGCAAAAAAGCCACTCACTTTGCCAATGGCTTTTTCAGGCATTTGCTTACCTCCGTACTTTTTTATATTAAAATGGTTATCCTCTTTACCTAGGATTATACCCCTCCATTTTGAATAAATCAATAAAAATGGAATACATTTTCCAAGATAATATCCATATTTGTATACCAAGCAAACGTATTAAGAAGTGTTGGACAGGGAATAATCTCATTTCTTGTCTTAACAAGTTATTGCGTATATACTTAGAATATAAGGGGTGGTTTACAAAAAATTAAAAAGGGTACGTGAGGTAACAATGGGCACAAATGAAAATTTACAGGCGGCTTTTGCCGGTGAAAGCCAGGCGAACCGGTGCTATTCATTTTTCGCCGAGAAGGCAGATGGATTGGGAAATAAGCAGGCTGCTAGGCTGTTTCGGGCGGTGGCTGAAGCGGAGACTGTTCATGCGCAAAATTACCTTAATGTTTTAGGGGGTATTAAGTCCACTAAAGAAAATCTCGGTGCTGCAATCGCAGGGGAAAATTACGAGCATACCAAGCTGTACCCGGATTTTATCAGTCAGGCTAAATCTGAAAAAACGCGGAGGCGGAGAGAAGCTTCGGCCTAGCGAACAATGTGGAGAAAATCCACCAGGGTCTCTTTCAGAAAGCCGCTGATAGTCTGGAATAGGGCGAATTTTCTGGCGATAAGCCTTGTTTTGTCTGCCAGGTCTACGACAATGCCGTGGAGGGAGAAGCCCCGGGAATATGCCCGATATGTGGGTTCCCATGTAACCAGTTTAAGCGGGTAGACTAAAGAATTGAAATCAATTGACAAAGAGGAGTCTATCCCATACATTAGAGATTGTGAAATCCAAGCATCGAAGGGAGGACTCTTAATATGGAATGGGGGATGGCAAACCGTCTGGCGCAGGTAATTCCGACAGATGGCCGAAGTCTTTTTTTACCCATTGACCACGGGTATTTTCAGGGTCCAACAAGGAAACTGGAAGAGCCGCGTAAGACTCTGGAACCGCTTTTGCCTTATGCGGATGCTGTTTTTATTACCCGGGGGGTGCTGCGCTCATCAATAGACCCGGATAATACTAAGCCGATTATTCTCAGGGTTTCTGGTGGTACCAGTGTTGCCGGCAAAGATCTGGCTAACGAGTGCATCACCACCTCCATAGAAGAGGTAATCCGGCTGAACGCATCGGCAATGGGTATTTCAGTCTTCGTTGGCACTGATTTTGAGAAAGAATCACTGATGAATCTGTCGAAACTGGTTGACGACGGAGAAAAGTACGGTATTCCGGTAATGGCGGTTACAGCCGTCGGTAAAGAGCTGGAAAAACGGGAAGCGCGCTACCTTGCCCTGTGCTGTCGCATTGCGGCGGAACTAGGCGCTAGAATTGTCAAAACTTACTGGTGTGAAGATTTCGCAAAGGTAGTCGGGGGATGTCCCGTTCCCGTGGTTATGGCGGGGGGACCCAAAACGAAAACGGAGATGGGAGTCTTCGAGTTCGTGCATGACGGTATTCAGAACGGGGCTATCGGGGTAAATCTGGGGAGGAACATTTGGCAAAATGCCTTCCCGGTAGCTATGATACGGGCGATACGCGCCATTATTCACGGTAACGCATCGCCTAAAGAGGCGCAGGAATTATACGATAGCGTGAAAAACAGTTAAGTTGACGACTGGTAAAAAGCTCATGCGCGTTGCGATGTGGTATAACAATCGGGATATCAGGGTGGAGGAGATACCGGTGCCTCAGGTGAAACCCGGCGAGCTTCTGGTGCGCATAGAAGCCTGCGGTATCTGTGGTAGTGATGTTATGGAGTGGTATCGCCTTGACCGGGCGCCACTGGTACTGGGGCATGAGGTCAGCGGTCAGATTGCGGCGGTGGGGGAGGGGGTGCAGGCATATAAGGTCGGTGATAGGATTACCGCTGCCCATCATGTTCCATGTAATACCTGTCACTATTGTCTTAATGGCCACCATACCGTCTGTGAGACGCTGAGACAGACCTATTTCGACCCTGGCGGTTTTGCCGAACACGTTCGTTTACCGGCGATAAATGTCGACCGTGGTGTCTATCTGTTGCCTGACGAAGTATCTTACGAAGAGGCAATATTTATTGAGCCTTTAGCCTGTATCCTGCGCGGGCAGATGCAGGCACGCCTGCAGCCGGGGCAGAGTGTGTTAGTTATTGGTAGCGGTATTGCCGGGTTGCTCCACATAAAGCTTGCCCGTGCTCTTGGAGCCGGTCGTATCATGGCAACCGATATCAGCGACTTCCGGCTGGAGGCGGCGCGTAAGTTCGGGGCTGATATTGCTCTTCATGCTGATGAGTGCTCACCAGAACGCGCTCGTGAGTATAACCATGGTTATCTTGCCGATTTGGTAATAGTATGTACCGGCGCTGTTCCGGCTATTACCCAGGCGTTGCAATCGGTGGAGCGTGGTGGTACGGTGCTTTTCTTTGCGCCAACCGACTTCGGGATTACCATTCCGGTATCTATAAATGATCTTTTCTGGCGTAACGATATAACGCTTACCACCTCCTATGCCGGCAGTCCCGCCGATTACGCTACGGCTCTAGCGTTGATTCATTCCGGCCGTGTGCCGGTACGCGATATGATTACCCATCGCATGAAGCTGGCGGAGACCGTCGAAGGAATCAGGCTGGTCGCTGAAGCCCAGGATTCAATCAAGGTTATCATTGAGCCGCTGAGATAGCAGGATAGGTGAAGGAGCAGGATTCCCTGTGCCTCGGGGTAGACATGGCGTGGGAACAAAGATTATAATTCCAGATAGCTATGAGTTCCCAATCAAAGCCCATCATCCTCTTAAGCCGGCAGGAGATAGAAGCCACTGTTAGGCGGCTGGCGGCGGAAATTACGAAAGACTATCGAAACCGTAACCCTGTCTTGATAAGTGTTCTCAAAGGATCTTTTATTTTTATGGCTGATCTAGTCCGGCTGCTTGATTTTCCGCTTGAAGTGGATTTTATGCGGTTGTCTAGTTACGGTAGGAGCAGCCGGACTTCGGGGAAAGTCCGCGTGGTGCAGGATATTGGTTCTTCGATCAAGGGCAGAGATATAATTGTAATTGAAGATATTGTGGATACCGGACTGACCACATCATTTCTCCTTGACTATCTGCGTGAGAAAAATCCGGCTTCTTTACGACTCAGCGCTTTGACGGAAAAACCTTCGCGACGGAAGGTGTCGGTTAATGTTGATTATCTTGGGTTCACCGTGCCCGATAAATTTCTGGTTGGCTACGGCTTGGACTGGGATGAGAAGTTCCGCTATCTGCCGGATATTTGCTATGTGGAGGTCGAATAAGTGTCATCTAAGTTGTTGCGTCTTATCTCGGTGGCACGGGGAGAGAGTCCTGCCGATCTGATTCTGGATGATGTCAGGGTTGTTAATACTTTTAATGGGGAGGTTGAGTCAGGCAATGTGGCTATTTGCGGCGACATTATTGCCGGGGTGGGGGATTACCGGCAGGCTAAGCAAGTGCTTGATTTAAGCGGTAAATACGTGGTACCTGGACTCATCAACGGACATACACACTTGGAAAGCTCGATGCTTGACATTGGTGAATATGCCCGGGCGGTAGTACCTAAGGGTACTTCGGCTCTGGTTACCGACCTCCATGAAATCGCTAATGTTTGCGGATTGGAAGGGATGAGATACGTTCTCGACCGCGTTCGTCGCCTTCCTCTTGATCTTTTCTTGATGGCTCCATCTTGCGTACCCGCTACCCATCTGGAAACTTCGGGAGCCACCATCGGTTTACCGGAAGTCCGGCAGATTCTGCGATGGCGGGGCTGTATCGGACTGGGCGAGGTGATGAATTTTCCCGGCGTAATTGGTGGCGATACTGCCTTGCTGGATAAAATTGACTTAGCAAAAGGGAAAATTATAGATGGACATGCCCCCGGTGTTAACGGAAAAGACTTGGCCGCTTATATCTCCGCCGGTATTGGCTCCGATCATGAATCGGTTTATCTTGACGAGGCGAGGGAAAAACTACGGCAGGGTCTGTTCATTATGATAAGGGAAGGTTCCTCTGAAAAGAACCTTGATGCTTTACTATCTTTGGTTACGGATAAGACGTATCAAAGGTGTCTTTTTGTGGTTGATGACCGTAGCTGTGCTGACCTGCTCCGGGATGGTGATATTGACGCTGTGGTAAGAAAAGCGATTCGCAAGGGGCTTGACCCCGTACGTGCCATTCAGATGGCGACCATCAATACCGCCGGCTATTTTCGTTTGGATAGATTGGGAGCTGTTGCTCCAGGCTTCTTTGCCAATTTGATTGTGCTCAATGAGCTATCCGATTTACAAATAGATTCGGTATTCTACCGTGGTCGCCTGGTTGCAAAAGAAGGAAAGCCGTTGTTCCCATCCGGTCAATCTGGTGGTGGATTGACCAATTCAGTAAATATCAAACCTTTTACGATAGAAGCCTTAAAAATCAAGGCATCTGGGGATACCAAGCCGATTATTGAAGTGGTTCCAGGGCAAATACTCACCAGGAAAAAGAATGAGAAAGTCAGGATTGTTGATGGGGTTGTTATTCCTGATGTCGGTCGGGATTGTCTGAAGCTGGTGGTAGTGGAGAGGCATAAAGCGACTGGAAACATTGGTTTAGGACTGGTTACCGGATTTGGTTTGAATAAGGGCGCTTTGGCATCCTCGGTGGCTCACGATTCCCATAATATAATCGCTGTGGGAACGAACGACGAAGATATATTTACCGCTATAAAAAATGTGGAATCGATGCGGGGTGGTCTGTTGGTCGTGGTTGGAGGTAAGGTATTAGCTAGTCTGACCCTACCGGTTGCCGGACTGCTATCTGATGAACCGCTGGAAAACGTGGTAGTTAATCTGGAGATGCTGGAGAAGATGGCGAAGGATTCAGGGGTAGAACTGGCCGCACCGTTTGCGGCGCTTTCCTTTCTGGCGTTGCCAGTAATTCCGGAGCTCAGGCTTACCGACCGGGGACTGGTGGATGTAACTCAGTTTAAATCGATTTAACTAACGGGTAAAAAAGAGAGGAGAGACGGGATGCACTTGAATATGCAATCTCCGGTGTTTGATAACAGGTATGATGCTGGACATCAACTTGTCGCTAAACTGGGTGAATACAAGGGTAGTTCTGTTGTCGTACTGGCTATCCCGAACGGAGGCGTTACCGTAGGGTTGGGTGTGGCGCTGGCACTGAAAGCTGAACTCGACTTGGTAGTTTCACGTAAAATTCCCTTGCCGCTAAGTCCGGAAGGCGGATTTGGAGCCGTGACTGATGATGGCACCATCATTATCAACGAAGAGATTGTCAAGAAGGCCGCCCTGAGTCAACAACAGATAAATTACCAGGTCACTAAAGTGAGAGCTGATATTCGCCAGCGAAGCCTGCTTTATTACAAGAACAGGTTACCATCAGTGTTAACCGATAAGACGGTAATAATTGTGGATGACGGGCTGGCTTCGGGGTATACTATGTTAGCTGCGGTGGAATCAGTAAAAAAACGGCGCCCGGGGAGAGTCGTCGTCGCTGTGCCAGTGACTTCAGCAGCGGCACGGGTACTCTTGGAAACGGTTGGCGATAAAGTAATTACCTGTGTTACTTCGTCTATGCCTAAATTCTATTTAGCTGATTTCTATCGGTACTGGAATGAACCGGATGACAACGAAGTAATCCAGTGCCTCCAGGAATGGAGGGCACGGCGTTTCCGGTCGAATATTGAGTCATTGGAAGTAGATGAATAAAGATTGGTGGTATTTTAGTAGTCATTGTTGTGCTCTTCAGCAGGTAAGGTGTAGCGCGGCTACTACTTCCTGAGAACGGCAAAGTTGATTATATGCCTCACAAGCTACACTGGTAGGTTGGATAATAAGCTTAATGCCGTGGGCTTTAGCCTCACTCTGTACCTCGGGTAACACCTTCATCAGCCCTGAAGCACCGGTGCCCACTACCAGGACATCGGGATTTTCGGTAATAACTTTGATAATGTCAGTAAGCGATAACTCGTGACCTTTACTGCGCCACCAATTATCCTGTAACCTGTCCGGGAAGATAATTACATCTGAGGAATATTCCAAGCCGTTGATTATCATCTTGCCGAAGTGATAAGAATCGATTATGTTTATGGTTAGACTCCCGTGATACCACCGTCCACAGTCAGGACCTGGCCGGTGATATATCTCGCTTTTTCGGAGGCTAGAAAAGCCACCGCTTCAGCAACATCCCCGGGAGAACCAATGTACCCGGCCGGGATGCGTTTTTGCAATTCTTGCCTAAGGTTATCCTCGAGTCTTTGCGTCATTATCGTATCAATGACACCCGGGGCAATGGCATTAACGGTAATGCCCCGCGAAGCTACCTCCCTAGCAATGCTTCGGGTAAAGCCAAGGATACCGGCTTTGGCCGAAGCATAGTTAGCCTGGCCAGTATTTCCTACGATACCAGCGATGCTGGACATACTGATAATCCTACCCCAGCGCTGTTTAATCATATGCCTAAGTACCGCGCGCGCGCATAGAAAAACACTCTTAAGGTTAATGGTTAGTACGTTATCCCAGTCCTCTTCTGACATCCTGAGTACCAACCCGTCACGGGTGATTCCAGCATTATTCACCAAGATATCAATTCGACCATAAGCTGAAATTGTTGTCTCAACAAGTCTGGTGACATCGGCTGATGAGCTGACGTCACCTGTTATCGCTAGACTCTGCTGTTTCATTTCCCTGATTTCCTTGGCGACTGGTTCGGCATCGCCAATGTCGATGACCACCACCGTAGTGCCTACCTCCGCTAATTTCAGCGCAATTGCCTGTCCGATACCTCGGCCGCCACCGGTCACTATAGCCACTCTATTCGAAAGCTCCATTGCTACCTCCTCATCTGTATCGCACTAATTGTAGCGTCATTTTCCTCATTTGATTACTTTTCTACCTAAATTAATGACAGACGGTAAGTCTCCCAGGTTTAATGTCGTGGCATCTCTGTTTATTCTTTTCATCAGATTGCTGAGCACCTTACCCGGACCTATCTCAATGAAGGTGGATACCCCTTCGTTTAACATATACTCGATGGAGCGTTGCCACTGAACGCAGTTACAAAGCTGGTGAAGTAGTTCTGTCTTGATTGATTCGGTGGTTGTTAGCGGCCGGGCGGTAGTATTTCCAATAATAGGTACTTCCGGTTCTTGGAATTGGAGACTATTTATACACACGGATAAGTGGTTAGCGGCTGATTGCATCAGAGATGTATGAAAAGCACCGCTTACCTGTAAAGGGATGATACGACTGGCTCCCTTAGCTTTCGCAGACCCTACAGCTAGCGCCATGTTTTTACTGCTGCCGCTGATTACTAACTGACCAGGACAGTTGATATTAGCAATCCATGTGCCTGTCTGCCGGCAGATGTGATCCAGCGAAGTCTCATCAAGCCCCATTATCGCCGCCATACCTCCGGGATGGAGCAAACCGGCTTCATACATTAACTTTCCTCTTTCTCGGGCTAGGTAAACCATGGTGGCAAAATCCAGCACTCCGGATGTTGCCAGAGCAGTATATTCCCCCAGGCTGTGACCGGCGACGAAAGAAGGCAGATGTAGATTTTCTCCGGAAATTTCGCGGGCTGCCTGTAAGCAGGCAAAACTGACGGTTACAAGGGCTGGCTGGGCATTAACAGTCTGGTGAAGTTCTTCTTCCGGTCCTTCGAAACAGAGACTGGAGAGAGGAAATCCAAGAATATGGTCAGCCTGTTCAAAGACAGCTTTCGCCGCACTGACATTGTCGTAAAGGTCACGTCCCATACCTACCCGTTGGGATCCCTGCCCTGGAAAGATATAGGCTGCTGTTGTTTTCTCAGTCACATTTAATCTCTACTACCGGATTTTGCTAAAGCTTGCAATTAGCCTTCTACTGGACTATAAAGGCAGAAAGACTACTAAGAGGTCTCAAAAGAGGTCGAGTCTTTAACCGGCTAACCGGTTGTCGTTTGTGCGCCTTTTGTCTTAAGAACTTCTCTGCCCGCATAGCTTCCGCAGGTAGGACAAACATGATGAGATAACCTGGGACTATGACACTGGGGGCAGACGTCCAGATTGGGGGGGGGTATCCCTAGGTGAGTCTGCCTTTTCCCTTTACGTGCTTTAGAAGTTTTCCGTTTTGGTAAAGCTCCCATACTTGTTACATTCCTTTCTATTTATCCGTGCCTTGCTGTAATTGATTTAATTTGGACCAGCGGGGGTCAGGTGTCAGGGCCAGGCATTCGCAAAGTCCCTGGTTCAGGTTATGCCCACAGTTAGGGCAAAGCCCGGCGCAATCGTCATTACAAAGCGGCTTTATCGGGATTTCCAACAATGCATACTGGCGTATCGCCTCGGTTAAGTCAAGAGTATGATGCTCATTAATAGTAAATGAGCCGGGATCTTCTGGTGGAGTTAATGGAGAGCCACTCTCAACATCTACCAGGGGAATATACTCTTCCTCAATATTCCAGGTTACCGGGTAATGAGATAAACTCAAACAGCGACTACAGTTAAGCTCTACGTCAGTATTCATCATGCCTTTTACCAGAATACCACGGTGGGTGCGTAAAAACCTGATATTACCTTCAACAAGGCTGGTATTTCCGTCACTGGTAATATTGATTCTTTCGCTGACTTCGTAATCTCTGATTTCTCCTATTGGTTCTTTAAGTAGCTGGGATACATTTATTTGCATTCTGTTTCCCCTCCACTCCAGCCTCAGTCAATTTATTATATGCTGATACGCATATTTACTGCAAGCTTAACCGGTGAGTTTGTTTAATTAATTTCTGGTAAGTTTTTAAGAAACCCTCCCCTTTATTTTCCTTCCTTGGATCACCTCCGATTGGCAAGGAGTAATAAACAAAAGTTTGTGATGATATGCCGCAAGCTGCTCCTCGAATGATATTGTGTCGGTCGCTTCCTCCTTCCTTATCCTATGATTAATCGATTTCCTTATCGTATCTATAACTCCTTGAATAAACGCGGTAAATGCTCGAAGGGCTAACTAGTCGCCGACTTCATTGTGACCCGGGACAATAAAATCGGCATCCATGGCTTCAATCCTTTTTAGCGACTCAACCTATTACAAGGGGTAACAATTGATAAGGCTGGGCTGTCATCTATTAGTGAAATTATCATCGGTGAGGAGAATCTTTTCTTGAGGTATATAACCCCTGCCTGTTAGGGAGTATATCTGGGGAGATGAATTAACTTAAAAGTATGGTCGCCTAAACAAAGAGTAAGCCGTTCAGAAAAAGTAGTAATTGGCAGCTTTAACGGTAACTTTAGTCATCTCAGTAGATACTACCTGTTCTATGGGAGTGATCTGCCTCCAAGTATTCAGGCTTTATCGGGTAATTATCTTACGGACCTTAGCGCTTTGAGCGCCTCGGCGATAATATTAATCGTTGTCTGGATATCATCATCGCTGTGAGCCAGGGATATAAATGCTGCTTCGAACTGTGAGGGCGGCCAGTAGATGCCGTTTGACAATAGCCGGTGGAAGAACCGGGCAAAAAGTGCGGTATTCGCCTGTTTCGTCGATTCATAGTCGAAGACCGGTTCGGTGGTGAAGAAAACGGTAAGCAGCGAAGCAATACGTGATATGCGTATATTAATGATAACTTCCTTAGCCGCTTCAGCGATACCCGTTTCTAGCTGTGATGCGGTGGTCTCCAAGTGCTCGTAGATTCCGGGCTGGCTAAGTACCTTAAGCGTCTCGATTCCCGCCGTCATCACCAGGGGATTCCCGGATAGAGTTCCGGCTTGATAGACCGATCCCACTGGAGCAATCATCTCCATAATGTCACGTCTGCCGCCATAGGCTCCCACGGGCAGCCCGCCGCCAATAATCTTTCCTAGGCAGGTCAGGTCCGGTGTTATGCCAAGTAAAACCTGTGCTCCACCGTAGGCAACGCGAAAGCCGGTGATAACCTCGTCGAAAATAAGAAGTGAGCCATACTCACTAGTCAATCTGCGAAGATTGTCTAGGAAACCGGGCTGTGGTGGAATTACTCCCATATTGGCTCCAATAGGTTCAATTATTACTGCCGCAATTTCTCCGGAGTAATGTTGAAACATCTGGTCTACCGACTCAATATCATTATATTGGGCTATCAGCGTATTCTGGGCGTAGCTTACTGGTACTCCGGGTGAATCCGGTATACCTAGGGTTATCAGTCCGGATCCTGCCTTGGCGAGCAGACCGTCGGAGTGACCATGATAACCACCAGCGAACTTTATTATCCTTTCTCGTCCGGTGTATGCTCGAGCGAGGCGAAGCGCTATCATCGTGGCTTCTGTGCCCGAATTTACGAAACGAATCATCTCGATGGATGGTATCGCCGCCGAGATTATCCTAGCTAGGGTGGTTTCCAGTGCCGTCGAAGCGCCGAAGCTTATGCCGCATTCTACGGCTTGCTTCAGTGCCGCTACCACTTGGGGATGCCCGTGTCCCAGGATAAAGGGGCCCCATGAGCATACATAATCGATATACTCGTTGCCATCCTCATCATAGATTCTGGAGCCTTTGCCACTCGCAATGAAAGGAGGCGTCCCCCCGACCGCTTTGAAAGCGCGTACCGGACTGTTAACCCCACCGACCAAATATTGTTGGGCTTCTTTGAAAAGTTTCCGGGAACGCTTAAACTTGTCCATTAAAAGATCCTAAAGAAGTTATAACCACCCGGCAGCCTCTTTTGCATGGTACGTAATGATGATGTCCGCTCCGGCTCTTTTTATCGCTGTAATAATTTCCATGGTGATTCGTTTTTCGTCAATCCAGCCTTTTTGGCCGGCGGCTTTTACCATAGAGTACTCGGCACTAACGTTATAGGCTGCCAGAGGGTAATCAAACCTATTACGAACGCTTCGTATCACGTCGAGATAAGATAGGGCAGGCTTCACCATAACGATATCGGCACCTTCGGCTATATCCTGCTCCACCTCCCGTAATGTCTCCCTAAGATTGGGGGGGTCTATCTGGTAAGCTCGGCGATCGCCGAACTGCGGCACTGACTGGGCTGCCTCACGGAAAGGTCCGTAAAATGAGGAAGCATATTTGGCAGCATACGCAAGGATAGGAGTATTCTGAAATCCCTTTTCGTCGAGGGTCTCGCGAATAGTCCTGACCCTACCGTCCATCATATCCGAAGGAGCGATGATATCGGCGCCAGCTTCAGCGTGAGATATCGCTGTTCTTGCTAAAATCGGCAGCGTCCGGTCGTTATCAACATCACCATTAACGATGACGCCGCAATGCCCGTGACTGGTGTATTCACAGAGACAGATATCTGTTATTATCAGAAGCTCCGGTACTGTTTTTTTTATCGCTCGTATCGCTTTCTGGACTATCCCGTCCCGGCTATAAGCCTCCGATCCGGTATCGTCTTTGTCTTTCGGTATCCCGAAAAGGAGTACTGCCGGGATGCCAAGTCGGGCTATTTCTTCCACCTCACGTTGTAGTTTGTCAATAGAGAAGTGAAAAACACCCGGCATTGGTACTATTTCTTGCTTTGTGCCGTTGCCTTCGATGACGAACAATGGGTAAACCATATCGTTAATCTCGACACTGGTCTCGCGGAATAATGCCCTTAACGATTCTGTGCGACGCAAGCGGCGCAAGCGTAACTGAGGAAAATTTGCCATTATGCCTCCTTACGGTAATAGTCTTCGATAGCTGATGCCAGACCGGGGATGGTATGCTCAACGGCGAGTATGTCCACATTAAGTCCGGCACGGACGGCGGTATCAGCTGTTACCGGGCCGATACATGCAATCTTGGCGCCGTTGATGGCTTTCGACTCATTATCAAGCGCCGACACCAGATTGGATACCGTTGATGAACTGGTGAAGGTGACAACGTCTATTTCGCTTGATAATATAGCCTGTTTCACTCGTGCGGCGGTATCTTTTGCCTTAACTGTCCGGTACATAGTCAGTTCGCGTGCTTCATTGCCAAGTCGGGTAATTCCCTCGATTAATTCTTGGTTGGCGGTATCTGCCCGCGGTAGTAAAAAGCTCTGTCTGGTAATGTTTCTCTGGCTCAACCCGCGGATTATTCCCTGGCTGGTATAAACCTTGGGTATAAAGTCCGAAATTATCCCTCGCGTTTTCAGGGCTTCGGCAGTAGCCGGCCCGATGGCGGCTATCTTGAGGCCGCCGAGGACACGGGTATCAAGATGCCGATCGCATAGTTTTTGAAAAAATGCCTCAACGCCATTGATGCTGGTAAAGATTACCCAGTGATATTGTTTTAAATTGGATAGAGTCTGTTCGAACTCAGGCGTATCGGTTGCTTCCTTAATGTCAATAGTCGGTAGTTCGATAGGGAGTGCGCCTTGTTCGGAAAGAAGTTTGCTTAAAACGCTTGCCTGATGTCTTGCCCGGGTGACTAGGATGCGCTTACCGAAGAGCGGACGGTTGTCGAACCAGCGTAATTTTTTCCGGAGATGGGCAACTTCACCGATGATAATTACCGCCGGGGTGGTTAGGTGGTTCTCTTCGACCTTGGCGACAATGTTATTCAGGTTGCCGACAATTGCTTTTTGGTTCGGGCTGGTACCATCTTTTATCACGGCAACTGGCGTGCCGAGGGGCCTGCCGTATTTGATAAGCTGAGCGACTATTTCAGATAGGTTTTGCATTCCCATCAGGAAAATAAGGGTATCTACGGCGGTAGCTAGCTTTTCCCAGGCGATGCTGGAACGGGTTTTAGTAGGGTCTTCATGTCCCGTGATGACGGCGAAAGACGATGCCATGCTGCGGTGGGTGACCGGGATCCCGGCATAGGCGGGAACAGCTATCGCTGAAGAAATTCCCGGTACTACTTCGAATGGGATACCATTATTGACTAGGGTTTCTGCTTCCTCGCCCCCTCGCCCCATAATAAAGGGGTCGCCGCCTTTTAACCGTACTACGTTTTTACCTTCATTCGCCTTCGTTACCAGTATCTGGTTTATTTCAAACTGCTTAACAGCGTGATGTTTCGCTTCTTTCCCGACATATATTCGTTCCGCCTCCGGTGATGCCGATTCGAGTAACTGTTCGCTAAGCAGGCGGTCGTAAATGATGACGTCAGCCTTTGTCAGGCAATCCAGCCCTTTCAGCGTAATCAAGCCGAGGTCGCCCGGTCCGGCGCCGACCAGATAGACTTTACCCTTTTTCACCAGTTCTCAACTCCATAATGAATTCGGACGCTCCTTGGTTCAATATCTTTTGCGCCAGCCTTTCCCCTAAATTTTCCGGTTCGGCTGTGTTGCCTTCTTCGTGGTTATAAAGTATTCGCTGCCCGCCGGTATCAGCTACCATACCTTTTAGCTCCAGCGTAGTGCCGTTTACAGTTCCTAGGGCGGCAATGGGAGCGCGGCATCCGCCGCCTAGGGCAGCTAAGAAGGCGCGCTCGGCGGTGATACTTTGCCATGTGGGGAGGTGATTAATAACTGTAATAAGCTTGTTTGTTTCTTCATCGGCTATTCGTGATTCTATTGCCAGTGTACCCTGTCCTATCGCTGGTAGGAAATGATCCACGGGTAAGTATTCGCTTACTTGGTTCTCCCATCCTAGTCGTAGTAATGCGGCGGCGGCCAGAATAATGCCGTCAACCTCACCGTGGGAGACTTTTCGCAGGCGGGTATCAATATTGCCCCTGATACTGCACATTTTTAAATCAGGGCGGTAGCTGGTAACTTGAATAGCCCTACGAAAACTACTGGTGCCAATTCTGGAACCAGGGGGAAGCTTGTCCAGTCCACCGGAACCGGAGACTAAAACATCACGCGCGTCCGCTCTTTCGGTCACGGCACACAGGCACAGCTTTTGGGGAATCTCCATTGGCATGTCTTTCAGACTATGCACCGCCAAGTCAATTCGGTTATTCAAGAGTGCTTCCTCAAGTTCCCTAACAAAGATACCGATACCAGCCATCTGGTCAAGCTGTACGTTGCGGTTTCTATCGCCTTCAGTTACCACTTTGTGAGTAGTGACATTAGATTCGGGGTATGATTGCCTGATAATAGCAGCTACCAGCTCTGCCTGAATCCCTGCAAGTTTACTCCCCCGGGCTCCAATTCTGATCTCTCGCTTCACTACTCTTTTCCCCTGTCCAACCGGAAAAGCCGGCTGACAATATCCGTATAATCCGGGTTATAGTTAGAGTTCACTTTAAGATGTTGCACCGGGTCTTTTAGTATTTTGGTAACAATCGAACGTGTCATTGCTTCCAGGCTTTTTCTTTCTTTATCAGAAAGTGACGGTAATTTCTTTAATGTCTTCTTCAGTTGGGCGCTGCGAATATCTTCCGCCTTTTCCATCAAAGCGCTGACCACCGGTCTTACATCCAGAGCCCGCCACCATGAAGCAAACATATTTACTTCATCCGCTATTATTGCCAGAGCTGATTCAATTTCCGTTTTACGCTGCTCGCGGTGAAGGTCGGTAATCTGAGTAAGGTCATCAATATTATATAAAAAGACGTTGTTTATTTTCTCTACCCCAGGCTCCACATTTCGCGGCACGGCGATATCAATTATCGCCAGAGGAAGTGCTTGGCGTTTCCTCATTACCTCGCTGACGTAGTTTACACTCAGTATTGGGTGAGGTGCTCCGGCACAGCCGACGACTATATTGCAGGTGGTTAATTCCTCCTGCAGTTTATCCATGCTTATCGGTATCCCCCCTATTGTCTTCGCCAGTGTTGAAGCCCTTTCCATAGTACGACTGGCAACGACTATTTGGGAGGTTCCTCTATCTTTGGCTACTTTAATCACCAATCTGCCCGCTTCTCCGGTACCGATGACAAGCATTTTGCATTTTGACAGGTCACCGACTACTTTTGATGCTAGGTCTAACGCGATTGAGCTGGCAGAAAGGGCATTTTTACTAATGCCGGTTTCCTCACGTACTCGCCGGCCCGTCCTGATAGCGCTCTGGAATATGCTGCGTAGCGGTAAATTTACCATGCTCATCTTTTCGGCGGCTTTCAGTGCCTGCCCTACCTGTCCCAGGATCTCAAACTCCCCGATAATCATTGAGTTAAGTCCGCTGGCTATGGAAAACAGGTGCTGGAATGCTGTTTCATTTTTACGGAGATAAATGTGAGGTAGCAAGTCAGTAAAAGACACGCGCGTTACCGTATTGAGGAAGTTAATGCTGGCCTCTTCAGCCGGTTGGTTATCCATTGCATATACTTCAGTACGATTACACGTAGAAAGGATGATGCCGTTAGAAACATACTGACGAAGTAGGTTCAGGCTTTCAGAAAGCGCTTCATTACTTATTGCCAGCTTTTCACGAAACCGGACCGGCGATGTGCTGTGATTTACACCTACGGCACTAACATACATATGAAACTGACCCATCTTTTAATTTATTCCTGGTATCACTTTCAGGTTACGCAGTAGGATATCCTTTGCTTTTTTTATATCCCCACTCTTTATCAGAGAAATCAACATGTTCAGGTCGATGGCATCCTGCCAGGCGTCACTGTTGATTTTAATCCCCTGCCGCTTTATTTCACGACGTATATCGTCTATGATAAGGGCCAGAGTCGCAAATTCATCTCCGAAGTTATTTTCTAATCTGGTTTTGATTTTTCTCGCCAGGGCAGGACTCCTTCCGGCAGTTGAGACAGCGATGGTGATATCCCCACGGCGTAGGACCGATGGTACTATGAAATTGGAATTATCGGCATCATCGACCACGTTGACCAGGATGGCTCTTCGGTTGGTTTCTTTTACCACTTCCCGGTTGGTATCGCGGTCATCGGTGGCGACAATAATAATATGGGCATCATTCAGGTCACCATCACGGTAGCGTCGGCGGTGCGTGTCTATTTTGCCATTCTCGACTAATCGGTTTAATCCGGCACAGAGATCAGGGCTGATTACTTTTATAGCTGCTCCACATTCAAGGAGAGACTCTACCTTGCGTAGGGCGACCTGACCCCCGCCTATCACCACGCATAACTTGTCGTTTATATTCAAGAAAGCCGGATAGTAAGTCAGAAATCGGTTATTACTGCTCATGCGGTATATCTAATCCTTGTTTTTTTAAATTCTCGGGTGCTGAAAAGTAATATGGAATCGGTAAGACCGAATTCCAGCGATATTTTATCTGCTGTTTTCTGACAATCCTTTCTGGTGAGTTTGTGTATCATCGCAAAAAGGTTATACTGCCAGAGAGGGGTGGTCGATCTTTCGTAACAATGACTGACTTCCGGTAGTGAGGCCAGCTTTTGTCCAGCGGTATCTGTCACATCAGGTGGTGCCGCCCAGCAAGCCATACCATTTGCATTGAACCCGGCTTTACGGTGGTTAATTGAAGCGCTGAAACGCCTTATGACGCCACGTTCTAAAAGACTGTGGCACCGGGTCAAGAAATCATCGACACTGATGCCAAGTTGTAATGCTGTCGGTCTAAATGGAGTCGGGACCAAGGGTAGATCCTGCTGTAGTACATTGACTATTGATTTATCCAGTTGGGGAAGCTTGGCCAGCCGGGTCAGTGATTGTTTCGGTGTTGCGACACTCTCCCTCGTGGTTTCTCCATTATCATTCATATTAAAAAAAGCACCTATTTTGTATACCTTGACTGCCGGTAATACTAGGACGCCGTTGTTTTTAATCTGGCTGGCGATTTGCTGGATATTAGTCTCAGTGTTGGCTTCGGGAGGCGCTGCCAACGTGAACCAGATGTTGAAGTAATGGTTTCGTTCGTAGCCGTGACTGACTCCCGGGTGCTGACCGATAACCCGTTCCGCGGTATCTATTTGATTCTCATCCACTGATATCGCCGCCAGTACGGAGTGGTAACCAAGTCTTCTGGCATCAATTACCGGACCTATCTGGCGGATAATTCCTTGCGTTTTTAACCGTTTAATGCGTTTCATCACCTCATTTTCGCTGATATTTAACCCGCGTCCTAGGTCGGCATATGGCTGGCTGGTTAACGGGAATACTGTCTGAATGAGATTTAACAGTTTTTTGTCAGTACCGTCAATATTCATGTTAATTTTCCACCCTCACACTAATCTTCTATGGGGTTAATGGTTGGTAAACACAATATGGCTCGGCTTCAAGATAGTTCCCGGTAGTTTCATAGGCGCGAGCGCGACAGCCGCCGCATATTTCTTTATACTCACAGAACCCGCACTTCCCTTTGACGAGGGAAAGGTCTCTGATGTTGCGGAATACCGGTGAATCATTCCAGACCTGACGGAAGCTTACTTGCCTGATGTTTCCGGCATCCACGTCAAGATATCCGCATCCCTGCACTCTCCCCCGGTGAGAAATAAAGCAGAAGCCGGTACCGGCGAGACAACCGCGCGTAATCGATTGCATGGGATGGTGACCGGCAGTTGGTTCCGGTTTTTTAGCTGTCGGCGCATTCCCGTTCCGCTTTTGTCTTTGGCTGAGTATCCTTAAATAATGGGGAGCATCCGTTGGTTTGAAGAACATCCTGTCTCCGAGTTCTTCCTGCTTATCGTATATCCAGTTAAGCGTTTCTTCGTGCTGTTCCGGGGACATTTCAATAGATTCTAATTCTTTGCCCCGGCCGGTTGGCACCAGCATAAAGGGGTGAAAGGCAACCGCTTTCAATTTTAGAGCCAGGGTCAGTAGCTCATTCAGGAAAGTAACATTCAATTTGGTAATGGTGCTGTTAATCTGTACGTCGATACCCGCCTCTCGGGCATTGGTGATGCCGGCAACTGCTGCCTCAAAGGCGCCAGCGGTACCCCGAAAGTCATCCTGGAGTTGGGGGACCGGGAAGTCCAAGCTTATCCCAATACGTGATAGCGAGGTATCTTTTAACCTTGCCGCTATTTCCTTTGTTACCAGCGTGCCGTTACTGCCCATAACTACCCTTAAACCTTTATCGACGGCGTAACTGGCTATTTCTAGAGAATCCAGCCGCATCAGCGGCTCGCCGCCGGTCAGGATAATAATCGGTTTGCCTACTTCCAGTATCTCATCCACCAGATGGAAACACTCTTTGGTGGAAAGTTCACCAGGATAGGGTTCATTGACTGCCGAGGCACGGCAATGGGCACAAAGTAGGTTACAACTCCGGGTTATTTCCCAGGCTACCAAATGTAACTTTGGAGTAATAATGTCTTTCTGTCTGCCGGTATCTCCGCCGGATAAATTCACTGTCATTGAATCTGTCCAATCTCCTCTTCGGTGAGGTAACAGGCAGGGTCTTCCGCCCATATATCGCCATGTACTGCTTCGGCACGTACCCTGAGGTTGCCGTTACAGAGTTCCAGATAGTTACAGCGGGCGCAGCGCCCCTTGAGTAGTGGTTTGCGGTCTTTTAACCCGCGCATCAGCGGCTCCGAGGTATCCATCCATATATCGCCGAATTTCCGCTGTCGTACATTACCCAGCGAGTAGTGCCACCAGAATTGGTCGGGGTGGACATTGCCTTCGTCATCAACGGAGCTTATTCTGATGCCAGAGCTATTGCCGCCGTTCGCCTGGAGTAGTTCCAGTACTTTAGCGGCGCGTTTCGGGTCTTGCTGTTTCAATTTATTATGGAGGTAGACTCCGTCAGCGTGATTACCCACGGTAAGGATTTCCTTCCGTAAGCCGCTTTGAAAGAGGTCCAGAGTATGCTGGCAAATGGTATCAATTACTCCCCGGGTCTGAGCGTGGCTGATATCTTCATTACGCAGGCTGTTACCTCTGCCGGAATAGGCGAGGTGATAAAAGCAGACACGGTTTACTCCTTCTTCTTCGACAAGGCGGAAAATAGCAGGGATTTCCCGGTAGTTATGACGGGTTATGGTGAATCGTAGGGACACCCTGACTCCCAGAGCGATACAGTGTCTGATACCGTTAAGAACCGTCGTGTAAGCACCCTTTTTGCCACGAAAGCGGTCGTTGATTGAACCGGTGCCATCCAGGCTTATCCCCACTTCGGTAAATCCGCCTTTACAGATTTTCTTGGCTATTGCTTCATCGATTAACGTGCCGTTTGTGGATATGGTGAGTCTGAGTCCCTGTTTTCTGGCAAAAGACGCCAGTTCAAAGAGATCTTTTCTCATCATGGGCTCGCCTCCGGAGAAAAGGAGTGCGGGTGCGCCAAAATTGGCAATGTCACGAATAAAAGTTTTCCCGGCGGCGGTGTCCATTTCTGACGGTGATTTTCGGCTACCCGCACTGGCGTAACAATGAATACAGCGCAGGTTGCATTGACGGGTATAGTTCCAGACAACAACGGGACGCGGACGCTTCTCGCTTTCTCGATACCGGAGGAAATCACCCGGGCCGATAGTATCACAGAGTAGCCGTGAAATTGATATCACGCGGCGTCTCCTCGTGATTTACTCGGAAGCTTCTCCTGATATTGCTCGTGTGACAACACTAAAGCTATCAGGACTTCATCCATAACGTGGTCTACTTTTGATATTGCCTCGATAAGGCGACGGCCATTATAAGCTTCTCGTTTTCTTATCATGCTGGTGGTAGTATCCATCAGGGGACCACGGTGCACAATGAAAGCCTCCAAGGAATCATTAAGCGGTAGTCCGCGTTCTGCCAGTAACCGGCCAAAGCTATGGCCGACATCTCGAGCTAGACGAATCGTCTCTTCTTGTTTTAAAGGCTTCGTTATATATCGGGTAATCAGTTTTAAGAGACGTCGGCTCAGGTTACTCAGGTGCTCCGTGGCTTCTTTACCTAATTCATCATATCGAGAAGTAGAGTTAAGAGAAATTCGGGAGAGCTCACGATGCAGCGGTACCGTATTTTCAATTTCCGTTACCAGATCTTTTATGCCGAGCCTTTTCTGTCGCAAAGTTAATAATTTCTTTAGCTCTTCTTTTAGGTATCGTCGGTGACCACCTGGCGTTACGAATGCTTTTATCTTCCCATCATTTGTCCATTGACGCAAAGATGCTTCGCTAACCCCTAGGATTTGACTGGCCTCACTGATACTTACTAGAGATTCTTGTCTCACTGCATACGCTCCTTGACGAGAGTTCCGCCAAAAATGAAAGAAGCAGGGGGTACTTAATTTCAGAATAAGGATCAAATAAATCTATAATAATCTATAATAATCTACAATAATCTACAACAGTGTACTATATTATACTTACATATGCAAGGATATTATCATTTGTATTCCAGTATGATAATTGTTTGCTTTGTGGGAAAAGGGTATTATGTTCTCATTAATATTTCCTGATACTCAGTATACTATTAGCATGATATACTGGTAATGAGGTAGTGTCCGGTTGTTCAATAGGCTTTCATATCATCGGGTTGGGAAGCTTTGATATCCAGGGGTTTTAGTAATAATGCATCATACCTTAAGGTTCTATAGTCGATATCGCGAGTTGATTCTCAAGTATTACGTTTTCCAGGCAAAGTGGACCAGGATAGCGCTGGTTGGCAGGTTGGTTAGGTTGGTAGCTAACCTCTACGGGAAAAAGGGCGAAGGTGCCTATCTGTTGACTCTTGATGAAGCTTGTGAGGCGGTGGACATATCTAAAGGGATAGCCTTGGGACCCTGCACTTGCCGTAAGGTATTTCACAATTGTGATAATCCGGTTAATGCCGAGATAATGATCGGGTTGAGCGGCAACGTATTTTTTGAGGAGCGACCACATGAGTTTCGGGAGATAACCAAAGATGAGGCCAAGGATTTCTTAAAAGAGAGCCAACGGAACGGTTTGATACACACCATCATCAAATGCCGACAGGACTTCTACGCGATATGTAATTGTTGCTCCTGCTGCTGTGTGCCTCTTCGTCTTAAAAAGGAGTATGGTATCGGTAATGCTGTGGTTAGGAATACTAACATCATTCAGGATTTTAGGAAGCGCCAGAATGCCGGAAGCGACCGGATGGGTTGATTTTATTATAATGGTAGATACCTCTGTACCTTGATATTGTTGACATAAACCTGGTAATTTAGCGCTTACCTGAACTGGATGGCGGAGAACATAAGGTTTAAAGGAAAGTTTGAACTTGCTTGACGAAGATTATATGAAACTGGCTTTACGGTTGGCGCGTAAGGGGCTGGGTAAGACCAGTCCGAATCCGATGGTAGGAACCATTATTGTTAAAGGGAAACGTCTTATAGGTAAAGGCTATCACTGGCGTTTTGGGGGGAAGCATGCTGAAATCAACGCTATCGAGAGTGCTGCTGAAAGCGTAAAGGGGGCTACCCTTTACGTTACCCTGGAGCCATGCTGCCATTACGGAAAAACCCCACCCTGCGTTGATACGATAGTTCAGAGTAAGATAAAACGGGTTGTCATTAGTTGCCTCGACCCCAATCCGCTGGTCAGTGGCAAGAGTGCCGAGATATTGAAGCAGCAGGGTATTGACACTGAAGTTGGGATGCTTGAGAACGAGTGCCGTTCCTTAAACGAAGCTTATTTTAAATACATAACCACTGGTGTCCCCCTGGTTACCCTGAAATTCGCCCAGACCCTGGATGGGCGTATTGCCGCGGCAACCGGACATTCCCGCTGGATAAGCTCAGAGAAGTTCCTGCACCTGGCTCATAAGTTGCGGTCTACTAACGACGCTATTATGGTGGGGGTGGATACAGTCCTGGCGGATAATCCCCAGCTTACGTTGCGTCTGGTAAAAGGCAGCAGCCCGACCCGGATTGTCCTGGACAGCACGCTTAGAATTCCACATGATGCGCTGATACTCGGGAATCAGGAACTAGCGCGCACTATTGTTGCCACCACGGCCCGCGCTGATAAAACAAAGTTTTCCGGATTGTTTGAAGTAGGAATAGAGGTTCTGGCGGTACCGGAGAATGAGGAAGGGAAGGTAGACCTTAAAATCCTGCTGGGAATGTTGGGAAAGCGGGGAATTTCTTCAGTGCTGGTGGAGGGTGGTGGTAGCGTTATTACTTCAATGCTTCGTCAGAATCTGGTCGATAAAATGGTGGTTGCGGTAGCGCCTAGGATAATGGGCAGAGGTGTTGAAGCAGTGGGAGAGCTGAACATCGGTGAGGTCGACCAAGCTATAAAGCTAAACTTTATTAAAACTTATCGGCTGGGAGAAGACCTTGTCATTGAGGCTATATGTCAAAACAGGTAAGTTGCGTCTCAGTTATGAGCGTCCCTCACCGATTTTTGAAAAATGGTCCAGCACCTCTGCAATAATAAAGAATGAGCCGGTGGCGCAGATAAGGTCGTTCGGTGTTGCTCTGCCTAAAGCCATTTTCAATGATGAAGTTACATTATCTGCCACTTCAGGGGTGACGCCCTTCTTGGAGAATTCATACACAATCTTGGCTGGCTGAATTGCTCGCGGGTGACGCGAAGCAGTGACGATCACTTCGTCCGGAAGCGATGCCATTTCCGCAACCATCCCAGCAACATTCTTATCAGAGGAAGCTCCGAAAATAAGAAACAGTCGCTCATATTTAAAGTTTTGCCTCAGCGCTTCAGTTAATTTTTGAGCCGAATAAGCATTATGAGCGCCGTCAATGATAATCCAGGGCCTTCGCCTTAGAGTTTGGAGTCGTCCTGGCCAGTGCACCTGTGCCAGACCGCTGGCAATATTATCTGGCGTTATACTTTCCCCCGAACCGACCAAAACCTCTGCCACAGTTACAGCCGTCGCTGCATTTTCCAGTTGATACTCTCCGATTAGCGGTATACTGAGATTATATTTGCCGGTTAAGCCCTTTATCACAAAGTTTTGACCATCTGGACTGGTGGATATACTCTGCCAGTTGACATCTCTGGCAATATTTAACAGCCTTACGCCTCTTTCATAGCATACTCGTTCTATCACTGCCATAACTTCCGGTACTTGAGGAGCGCAGACAACAGTGCTGCCTGGTTTGATGATGCCCGCCTTTTCCGTGACAATGAGGGTGAGGGTATTTCCTAGGACTTCCGTGTGGTCATAGCTTATGGAGGTTATAATGCATACTTCCGGCTTTACTACGTTGGTAGCATCAAGGCGTCCGCCCAGTCCTGTTTCCAGTACCTGATAATCTACCTGCTTTTCTCGGAAATAGACAAAGGCAAGCGCCGTTAGTAGTTCAAAAGTGGTAAGTTCACCAAAAGTAGCGAGCTTGTTCACATATTCAATTTCCGGTTTAAGAGTTGGCAGTAGCCGGGCGAAATCAGCTTCGTTAATGGGTTTACCGTCAATCCGTATCCGCTCAGTGAAAGAGAGGAGGTGAGGCGAGGTGTAAAGCCCTGTCCTGTAACCGTGTGTTGTTAAAATAGAGGCGATCATGGCAGCAGTGCTGCCTTTTCCCTTGGTACCGGTAATGTGAATTGAACGCGCCGTATTCTGGGGATTCCCTAGTCTTTTCAGCAGAAGCTCCATGCGTCTGATATCAAAGACTAGCGCGGAACGTGGGGCTCTCTCAAAATCAGCAAAGCTTAAAATATAATCTAAAGCCGACTGGTAATCCACTTACTTCCCTTATATGACCTTCGTTAATCTTACCCTTTGAGATGTAACAGGTAAAGTTTTAAAAAATCTAATAATAAAAATATAAAACCAGAAACTCTTGACAAACACTAGATATTGTGGTATCTTGAACTTTGTTACACTATATAAAGTGGAGTTTGCTATTGAATTGCCCGTATTGCGGTTATCAAGATTCTAAGGTGATTGACTCCCGGGATGCAAATGACGGCGTACGTCGCCGGCGGCAGTGTCTGGAATGCGACTCGCGGTTTACTACCTATGAGCGATTGGAAAAAGTCAGCTTGTTTGTCATAAAAAAAGACGAAACGCGTGAGGAGATCAATCGGGAGAAGCTGATGGCGGGTATTCGTAAAGCCTGTGAAAAACGGCCTCTTCCCAGTGGTACTGTGGATAAACTGGTCGATGAGATAGAAGCTGAACTTTATACCTTGGGTAAGACGGAAATTCCAGGGAGAGTGATTGGGGACATGGTTATGGATGGCTTGAAAAAGCTGGATAAAATTGCTTATATCCGGTTTGCCAGCGTCTACCGGGAGTTTGCTGATATCACGGCGTTAAAAGAGGTTGTGGACACATTAGCCAGCGGCGATGCGGGGATGTCTATCTCTACTAATCAGTTGCCGCTGCTTCCTGCTGATGCATTTGCCGAATTGACTGAAGCCCATATCAGTAATCAAAAGAAAGGTAGGGTAAAACATGAGGTTAGGAATCGGCAAAGCTTGGTAAAAAACTGATGTTTGAATTAATTGTTTTAGAGGGAGTAATCAGTGAGTGCTGCCAATCAATCGAATAATAAACAATCGAGTCCTCCTAACCATACAGAGATTGCCCGTATTATTTTTGCCGCTGCCGGGTCAATGGGTATCTCGGACAGGAGGATGATAGAGCGGCTGACGATGCAGGTGATTGAACGTCTGGAGCAGCCACGGCACTCGCAGCAGTTGCAAACATTACCGGGAATGGAAGACTTGGTGCCGAAGTATCCGCGTCGTCAGCAACCCCTGCCGACTGGTGCCGAGATAGAAGCGATGGTGAAAGAAATACTTGATTCGGAAAAATCGGTTCAGAAAGAGGATAAAATGGATATAAACACTACGGTAAAGCCAGAAGACAAAACCATTGCGGAAATTAGCCTCACTAAAAACGCCCTTCATGTTTTGGACAAGAGATACCTGAAAAAGGATAAAAATGGGCAGGTAATTGAAAAGCCTGAGCAGATGTTCCGACGCGTGGCTAATACGATTGCGTCGGCAGAGCTTATTTACAATACCGAAGCGGATGTTAAGTCGATCGAGGATACCTTCTATAGGTTAATGGCTACCTTGGAATTTCTGCCGAATTCTCCTACCCTAATGAATGCGGGAAGGGAATTAGGGCAACTCTCAGCGTGTTTTGTACTTCCGGTTGACGATTCCATGGACTCAATTTTTGATGCGGTAAAATATACGGCGCTCATCCATAAAAGCGGTGGAGGTACCGGATTCTCCTTTTCCAGGCTGAGGCAGGAACAAGGCAGGGTAGGCTCTACTGGCGGGGTTGCCAGCGGACCCGTTTCTTTTATGCGGGTTTTTGATACTGCCACTGATGTTATCAAGCAGGGGGGGATGCGCCGTGGCGCTAATATGGCTATCCTAAGCATTGACCATCCCGATATTATGAAATTTATAATCGCTAAGGAAGATCCCACCGCCTTTACAAACTTTAATCTCTCGGTGGCGGTGACCGATGAATTTATGACAGCAGTCGAAGAGGGTACCGATTACGATCTAATAAATCCACACACTCGTGAGAGTGTTGGCAAACTTAGTGCAACAGAGGTATTTGATAAGATAGTCGATTTAGCTTGGAGAACGGGTGATCCGGGGGTGGTCTTTATCGACCGGATAAATGGGGCTAATCCCACTCCTCAGCTGGGTAGGATTGAAAGCACTAATCCTTGTGGCGAGCAACCGTTACTGCCATATGAATCATGTAATCTTGGTTCCATTAATTTATCCAGGATGCTGCGGAGGAAGGATGGGATTGCCGAAATAGATTATCCTAGGCTGGAGACAACGGTGCATCTTGCCGTCAGATTTCTGGATAACGTTATCGACGTTAACAAATTTCCGCTGTCCCAAATAGCTGATATGACGAAGAAGTCACGGAAAATAGGTCTCGGCGTGATGGGATTTGCCGATGTGTTATTACGGATGGGCATCCCCTATAACTCGGAAGGGGCATTGGCGGTTGCTACCGACGTTATGTCTTTTATCAGTGAAGAAGCCGGTAAAGCCTCGGCAAATCTGGCTGAGGAGCGTGGTGTTTTCCCCTCTTTTGAGGGAAGTATCTACTCGGCCGGTGGATCCCGGATTAGAAACGCGACCCGAACCACTATCGCTCCGGCGGGTACGCTGAGCATCATCAGTGGTTGTTCCAGCGGTATTGAGCCCCTTTTCGCCCTGAGCTACACACGGAATATCCTGGACGGCACCCAACTTATTGAGGTGAATCCCTACTTTGAGGAGGTAGCTAGGGCTGGCGGTTTCTACTCCGAAGAGCTGATGCAAAAACTGGCAGAAGGTGCTCACCTTACTGATATTGACGGCGTACCCGACGAAGTCAAACGGGTATTTGTTACCGCCCACGAAATCAGCCCGGAATGGCATGTCAGGATGCAGGCGGCTTTTCAGAAATCCACCGACAATGCCGTATCCAAGACAGTTAACTTCCCCCACGAAACCACCCGGGAAGATATCGCCAAGGTGTATCGGCTATCTTATCAGGAAAGATTAAAAGGGATTACTGTTTACCGGGATAGAAGCCGTGACGCACAAGTGCTGAGCACGGGCAAGGCAGTAGTGGAAACAGAAGGCAGTTCTTATGGACCTAGAAAGAGGTCGAAAGTGACCACCGGTATAACGGAAAGGGTAACTACCGGCTGCGGATATATTTATGTTACGGTAAATTCAGATGAAAGTGGTATCTGTGAAGTCTTTTCCACACTGGGGAAAGCTGGTGGTTGCGCTTTAGCTCAGCTTGAAGCTACCTGCCGGCTTATCTCGCTGGCATTGAGATCGGGGGCTGATGTAGCCTCGATAGTAAGGCAACTTCGAGGTATCCGCTGTCCGTCCCTCGCCTGGGAAGAAGGTAAGTCCATTCTATCTTGTGCCGATGCCATCGCCAGCGTGCTGGAAAAACACATAGATGTCGATAGTGATAATAATCCACCTACGATGAAAGACTATGGCTTAGCCAAGAACCTGGCAGGGCAGTGCCCGGATTGCAGTAGTATGCTTGTCTACCAGGAAGGGTGCTTTATCTGTCCCGCCTGCGGTTATACCAAGTGCTAGGGAGAAAGCTCTTGATAAGTACACGGAAACGTGTATAATAAGAAAAGATAAATGAATATAGATATGGTGGGCGATACTGGATTCGAACCTGCGACCAAGGGCTTATGAGTGTTGGGGTTCTTTATAATCTTCTCCCGATGTAGACACCATATTTAGATTACCTTGTATTGACATTAATCACTAGTAAGGTAGCTATAATACTGGATATAGTAATAAGGATGAAACCAAGTTGGTAGCTACCAGTAACATCGAATATGTAGCCAGCTACAACGGGGCCGATACTGGCTCCTACATGACCGATGAAGACTATAGTGCCAAAGATGGCACCGTGCGAAACCAGACCGAACAGCTCAGCTATTATTGGTGGAAGCAGGGTAAACAAACCTCCATGCGCAAAGCCATATAAAGCGACAAACAAATATAACATCCATACCTCATTTGCAAATTGCAGCCAAAGTAAAGCTACTGATAATATTGAGAGGTCGATAATTATTGCCAGCTTGTTACTAATCCTGTCACCCGCATTACCCATTACAAGACGACCAACTATGCTTGCTCCGCCAATAGAAGCCAGGAAATTCGTCGCTGTAGCCTCAGATATCCCGAGGTCTACCGCATGCGGGTAAATATGAGTTAGTATCGTGAATGAGCTAAGACTATAGAGAAAGAACATACTGCCGAGGAGCCAGAATAGCCTGGAGCGAATTGCTTGCTGCGTGGATAATCCCTTGGCTTCTAAGGTCGAGTTATCTTCAATCACTGTTCCCCCGTCGGGAAGTTGTCCTATTTGACTCGGTTCTCGCTTCATAAATTGGGTAGCCGATACCAGAATTACCAATGATACAAGACCTATAACAAGATAGGCAACGCGCCACCCGTAGCTGGAGATAAGCCAGCTTACTGACAGAGGTAGAATGAGTATACCGAGACCTGCTCCGACTTTCACGACGCCAGTCATCATGCTTCTCCTTTTAACGAACCATCTGGCTAAGGTAGATAATACTGGCACTTCGGAACCACTCATTCCAATACCTAATATCACTCCATAGAATAGATAAAACTGCCATATAGTGTTAGTTTGAGACATAAGTGCATAACCCAGACTGAAAATGATGACAAACACAGTTATTACTAGCCTGGGACTGAATCTATCATTTAATCTACCCGCAACAATGCTGATCAGACCTGAAATAATGGAATGCAGTGCGCGGGGACCAGAAGTAACCGCTCTTGACCATCCGAATTCGGATGAAAGTTGCACGAAGAAAATACCATAAGTATTGAGCAGCCCGAATGACACCAACTGAATAAAGAATGTAACTATAGCTATGATATAGCCATAAAAAAACTTGCCCCTTTTGCTATTAATTGAATGCACATCTAATCCTTCAATTGCCACTTATTGTATACAAATCATTATAACAGAAGCCCACATATGAGAATAACTGGTAAGCAAAATGGTGAGAATTAGTAAGCACGAGAGATTGTTAAGAAATATACAAAGCCAGTAATGTTTGAAGATAGATAAAATCACCTAAATTGTGATGTAGATTCCATAATTAGACTACTTAGTTTTGATAATAATCATTAGGAAGGTGGCTATGATACTGGCAGCAGCAATAAGAATGAAACCAAGCTGATAGCTACTAGTAACGTCAAATATGTAGCCAACCGCAACTGGGCTTATACTTGCTCCAACTAGGCCGATAAAAAATATAGCACCAAAGATTTCACCGTGCGAATCCAAACCGAACAGATCAGCTATCATCGGTGAAACCTGTGTAAACAGGCCTCCATAGGCAAAGCCGAATAAAGCGACAAACAAATATAACATCCATACCTCATTGGCCAGTAGCAGCCAAATCAAAGCCACTGAGAGTATGGATAAGTCAACAATTATTGCCAGCTTATTACCAATTCTATCTCCCGCACTACCCATTACAACACGACCAACAATACTTGCTCCGCCAGAAGAAGCCAAGAAATTCGTAGCCGTTGCAGCAGGTATTCCGAGGTCAACCGCGTGCGGGTAAATATGGGTCAGGACAGTGAATACGCATGAATCATAAAGAAAGAACATGCCAGCAAGAAGCCAGAATCGCCTGGTATGAATTGCTTGTTGAGTGGAGAGTCTCTTAGTTTCTGAAGCTGGGCTATCTTCTATTACTGTGCTCCCGTCAAGCAACTGCCCTATTTGACTAGAGTCTCTCTTCAGAAACTGGGCAATCGATACGAGTGTTACCAGTGACGCAAGACCAATGATAAGATAGGCATTACGCCACCCATAACTAGATATAAGCCAACTTACCGCCAGAGGCATACTAAGTATGCCTAAACCTGCACCGACTTTTGCTATGCCAGTCATCATACCTCTTTTCCTAACAAACCATCTAGCTAAGGTGGACAATACTGGAACCTCGGAGCCGCCCATACCAATGCCTAATATTACCCCGTAAAACAGATAGAACTGCCATATAGAATTAATCTGAGACATGAGTAAATAACCCAGGCCGAAAAGGATGAAAAACGCGGTCATCACGAATCTGGGACTGTATCTATCGTTTAATCTACCCCCAACAATGCTAAGCAGACCCCACAGTATAACGCTAAGTGAGCGGGATCCCGAAGTAACTGCCCTTGTCCACCCAAACTCGGATAAAAATTGTACGAAAAAGATGCCAAAAGTATTATATAATCCAATTGAAATTAGCTGAATAATAAACGCAGCCGCGGCTACGATGTAGCCATAAAAAAACTTGCCCCTTTTGCTATTAATTGAATGCACATCTAATCCTTCAATTGCCACTTATTGTATACAAATCATTATAACAGAAGCCCACATATGAGAATAACTGGTAAGCACGAAGGGGATATATTCCTTGAATCTTACATTGAAAACAGCTATAATATTGGACATGAGGGCGGTTAGCTCAGTTGGTTAGAGCGCTGCGTTGACATCGCAGAGGTCACTGGT
>CAYFHI010000007.1:0-37254 GCA_964342875.1 uncultured Dehalococcoidaceae bacterium | reverse complement strand
ACAGCCCGAACCGCTATATCGGCGCCGGCGCTTTTATCCAGAAAGACCCCGACAGTGGCTATGTGAACGTGGGAACGTACCGCAGTATGATTGTCGACCGCAATCGCCACACGATACACATTGTCGAAGGTAAACAGGGAAGCACCATTATGCACGAAAAGTACTTCGCACGCGGAAAGGCAATGCCAATTGCCTACGCTATCGGGGTAGACCCAGCTTTATACCTGGTTTCCGGTTTTATCCCACTGAAATGGGGTATTTCGGAATATGATTACGCAGGAGCCATCAAAGGGGACCCAATCGAGGTTTTTAAAGGTCCCTACACTGGCCTTCCCTTGCCGGCAAATGCCGAAATTATAATCGAGGGTGAGTGCCACGCCGGCGAGGAGGCTGAAGAAGGTCCCTTTGGTGAGTGGCACGGATATTATGCTAACCTGGGACTAACGGCTGTACCAGAACCGGTAATACGGGTAAAGGCTATCCATTACCGAAACGACCCAATACTGACGTGCTGCCAGAGAACAGCACCGCCGCAGGAGGATTCACTGATTGCCTGTATCCTAACCTCAGAGAAGATATGGAACAGTCTGGAAGGGCTGGGTATCCCGGGTATAAAGAGCGTCTGGTGTCATGAGGCTGGGCACGGCCGCCTGTTTAATGTCGTTTCCATCAAACAGTTATACGCGGGTCATTCCCGACAGGTCGGCGTTGTCGCCTGCCAGTACCCATTAGCCGGCAGATTCACCATAGTGGTAGATGATGATGTCGACCCGTCTAATCTTCAAGACGTAACATGGGCATTATCAACCCGCACCCAGCCGGAGCGTTCCGTACAGATTCTTCCGTATTGTTCCAGCGGCTCTGACGACCCGGCAATCCCCCAAGCAGAAAAAATGAAGTACCGGGTACCCCCGAAACCCCTTTATTCATCCAGAATTCTTATTGATGCCTGTCAACCCTTCGAGCACAAAGCAGAGTGGTACCCTGCTGCCCGGATAAGTACCGATTTGCGGGCAGCAATTCTAAAGAAATGGCAGTCAATTTTAGGCGATCTCCTCTAACTTCACCAGCGAAGTCGTCCTCTAAATTGAAGGGAAACTAATAACCAATAGATGCCTCCGACACCGCAATAAAGCGGGCTTAGGGAGAATAGGGTGTTACTGGAATTAAAAGTCAGGAACCTAGGTATTATCGGTGAGATAAACTGGAGTTTAAGCACCGGCTTGAACGTCATTACCGGTGAAACCGGCGCCGGCAAGTCCCTGGTGATTGATGCCGTGGAGACGCTGTTAGCCGGTAAAATAGATGAGGAAACCATCCGCTACGGAACCGGGGAAACTCAAATCGAGGGAGTTTTTATCCTTTCTGAAGGCAAGAGCTATGACCAGCTTAGAGTTCTCATAGCAGACAAAGGTGTCCAGCCCGATGATGACACCCTGATTGTTAAATGCGAACTCCGGCGGCAGGGACGCAATATTATCAGAATTAACGGTAATACAATACCCAGAGGGCTTCTCCAGCAAATAGGTAGATTACTGGTGGATATCCACGGCCAGAGCGAGCATTTATCCCTCCTTGACAAGAAATATCATCTCGATTTCCTGGATTCGTATGCCCACGCCAATAACCTCCGGGAAAGCTTCAGCACCAAAGCTGCAGAACTTTATAAAGCAGCGCAGGAACTCAAGGTATTAGCCGAGAAAACAAAGGACCGTACCCACCGCGAGGAACTTTTACGCTTTCAGATAGATGAGCTAAAGCAAGCTAAATTACGTGACGGCGAGGAAGAGGAACTTGAAAAAGAACGGAATATCATCGGCTCTTGTGAAAAACTGAAATCGCTTTCTTACGAAGCCTATCAAGTACTTTCCGGCGAGGGTAACTCCGGTTTTTCTGAATCCACTCTGGACAGATTAAATGAAGCTATTCAAAAAATAAAATCGCTAATCGATTTAGACGAGTCTTTACAGAAACAATTGCAATTCATGGAAGACACCTCATACGAACTCGAAGAGACCGCCCGGGAAATCCGTTCTTACAGCGACCGTCTAGAGTATAGTCCAAAGCGTCTGGAAGAAACAGAGTCGCGGTTAGAGCTTATTAAAAGCCTGAAAAGAAAATACGGGCAGACCATCGGAGCGATGTCAGACTATCTTGTAAAAGCAGAAGAAGAACTGGCAGGACTTTCACGTTCAACTGAAAAATGGGATGAACTTGAAGGAATGCTCTCCGGTCTCAAATCGGAAATGGGAGACATCGCTTCCAGTCTTTCGCAAGCTCGTTCCATGACTACCGGGAAACTAATAACGAAAGTACGTCAGGAACTTAAGGACCTGAATATGTCCCAAGTCGAATTTGGAGTATCGATAACGCAGGTTCCAGACACGGAAGGAATCCCCCTCCCCGACGGCAAGATTTATGCCTTTAACAATGAGGGAATCGACAACGTTGAGTTCACCGCTTCCACCAACCCCGGAGAACCACTGAAACCCCTGGCGAAAATTGCCTCCACGGGGGAAATATCCCGCTTTATGCTGGCGTTAAAAGGAGCCCTTTCTCAAGCCGACAATGTCCCGGTGCTCATTTTCGATGAAATCGATATCGGCATCGGCGGGAGAAGCGGCGAAACAATCGGTAAAAAGCTCTGGACTTTAGCCCGTAACCGTCAAGTTATATGTGTAACCCATCTCCCGCAAATCGCCGTCTTCGCCGATGCACATTTCAGCGTTCACAAAGAGACTCCGGAATCACGAACTTTAAGTCGACTGCAGACGCTTAAGAATCAGTCCCGTATCAAAGAACTCGCCGTCATGCTAGCCGGTCCCCGGTATACTAAAACCGCTTTAGATGGTGCTCTCGAACTGCTGCAAAATGCGGAATCTTGGAAAGTAACCCAAGTCTGAATAATCTAAATACTCCATCTCCATGGGAAGCGTTCTTTAGCCACGCCGGTGCGCTCCATGACCTTTTCGGCAGCTACCTGGGCATCTTCCATGATTTGAGTTTCATCCAGCGTCAGGATTTTCCGGTGCAACATAATTATATTCCCGTTTACAATCATCGTATCAACATCATTACCCACCGCACTATCAGCCAGAAGACTAACGACGTTAAATTTCGGCTTCCTGAGAATCGGCGTCAGATGCGGTTTGTTAAAATCGACAAGAATAATATCGGCTTTTTTACCTTTTTCTAAAGAGCCTATTTCTTTATCAAACATCATAGCCTTGGAGGCATTTACGGTTACCATCTCCAGGAGTACTTCCGCCGGCATCACTTCCGGGTCCAGCGGGTAATTTACTTTATGGAGACGCCCGGCGGTACTCATCTCCCGAAAAAGGTCGCTATCTCCGGCTTCGAGGCAGGAATCGCTTGCCAGGACTACATTCGCTCCAGCCTCTAATAATCGTGGGACGGGAGTGACACCATCGGCAATTTTCATTTCACTACGAGCGGTATGAGCCACTGCTGCCCCGGATTCCGCCAGCAAGGTTATTTCGTACTCGGATAACCAGCAACAATGGCCAGCTATCGTTCCCGGCCTGAGCAGCCCCAGCTCATAAGCATATTCAATCGGTCTCTTATTATAGAGCCTTTTTATTGCCTGCACCATCGCATAGCTCTCAGCTAAATGCGTGGTAATACCCACTTTGTACTCATCCGCCAAGGCGATAACTTCAGTAAATAATTCCCGGGAAGCACCCATCTCATGAATGGGCGCAAACCAAGCCTGTATCCTGCCATCAGCTTGCCCGTTCCAATCTTCAATAAACTTTACGGCATCATCAAGAATCCTTTTTTTATCTTCGGTAAAGGAGACCTGCTCGCTACCATGCCAGGTGTCAAACATGAAACCGGATAAGGTACCCCTGATGCCAGCGATTTTAACAGCTTCAGCTACCGCTTCCGGACGCACAAACTGGTCAACAATACAGGTGGTACCTGTCCTGATATACTCCAGGCATCCGAGCAATGTCCCGATGTAAGCGTCTTCCGGAGGCAAAACAGGATTAAACTCTATAGGGAAATAGACTTTATTATGAGCCTCTATCAAGTCAATATCGCCAAGAACACCTCTAGCAATGGGCCATCCCGCGTGAGTATGACAGTTTATCATCCCAGGCAGTACTACCATCTTTGTTGCGTCAATTACCCTTTCCGCGCCGTATTTCCCCTCAAGTTCACCACTCGCTCCAATATCGATTATCCGATCGCTTTTTATGGCGATAGTACCACCGTCGATGATTCTCCGCTTTGAGTCCAAGGTAATAATGATTCCATTTGTAATCAGGATGTCCACAGTATTCATAATTACCCTCCCCTTTTCTTAAAATCCAAGTTTCTACTAACAGCTAAGAATATTTGAAACCAAGAATTTATTCAACAAACACGTATTCCCTTGAGATATCTCATCAATCAGGGAATTGCGGCGGTAACCGCTATTTCAATAACCATATCCTTATCACCAAGTCCGGTTACACCAATTAAATCCTTTGCCGGCGGGTTTTTATCATTACATAATTCAGGACAATATTCTTTGAAGAATGCATTGGTTACTGCGGCTGATGCCAAGGCTGTTGGTGACCCGGCCACGCCAGCAGGGAACGCCTGACCCTTTATGTAATAAATCATTTTGCAGATATATTCCAGCGACGAACCGCATTCTTCCAGCCCGGATCTAATTTTTTCAAGGCACATTCGCGTCTGAGCTTCGGCTCCAGTCACGACCGTGCTTCCTGTTTGCCTGGTTCCGTCGAATTCAGGCGTAAGTTCTGGGTCTCTACCCTCCGTACCGGCAAGAAATACGAAACCATTGTTACCCTTAACAATGGTCGCTTTACCCCAAGGCATAAGTTTACCGCCGTAATAAACCGGAAGTCTCTTTATTTCCATTTTTAGTACCTCCTTAATCATTACTATGAGCTGCGGAAATTAGCTACGCCCGACATTAAAACTCATTTCCCTAAGAGATACTCATGCTAACGAAATATTTTATGTCAGATTACGAAAATATTTATAATCGTCCCTGCTAGGGAGTACTTTCCCAAATGCTAATTACTTAGAGCTCTTAGAATATTCTGAGTATTTGCCACCCAGCCATAGCAGGCTTTAACATTAAATATGGTTGCTTCCTGTGTCAGCGCTGGCCCGGAATTCACGGTTGCATCCGATGCGAGGATACAGAAAAACTCCCGGTAGTAAGCATCTCTTAACGTCGCCTCAACGCAGATATTAGTGGCAACACCGATAAATATTAAATGTCGGAGTCCGTGAGTTCTCAGCATTGTATCCAGTCCAGTCTGAAAGAACGCACTGAATCTCGGTTTTTCAATAAGTATTTCACCTTCCTGAGGTTTTAGTTCATCGATAATTTCAGCTCCCCAAGCATCACGGACAGGCACCTTATCACGCAACTCTGGATGTGTTCGCAGCGTTTTCAGAGTACCGCTTTTGCTCCTGTATGACGAATCACCACCTACTCTATTATCCGTCGGATTTATGGATGCCGTATAGATAACCCTTACTCCTATGGCTCTGGCATCCTCAATTATTCTCTTCATATTTTCTACCTTTTTAGTTTTAGCGGCAGGGTCTTCAATCCTTTCCGCCAAAGAAACATCCCGTTCCCGTACCGTAAAGTAGCCGCTTACACTTAAAAAGGCGTTCTGCACGTCGATTACCATAAGGGCAGTCTTTTTTAGGTCTATTTTTAATGGTTCCGGTTCCGCGTTAAGCATGACATCTAAGCTCGGTTTTATCATTACGCCCTCCTTGTCCGTTTTATATTCAGAATAATTAATTTCCCCAAAATATCCAGACTGCAACAGGCATCGTTTGAGACAATATTACCGATACACACAATCATATCATTTTCCATGATTCAACAATATAAGACAAGCACTATAGTGAGTAGAGTTAATACGGAAGTTAATCGAATATTATGGCAAATAATATTGACGAAAATAAGCTTGTATGTTATTCTTTCATTTACTAGACTGGAACTTCATTTCCAAATGATACTGAATTCAAATCAGCCATTCAGAGTTCAGAAAGGCTAACAATCGCAAAATGGATTCATTCGAAAGACAATGGCAGCGCTGGTTTCCTGAAAACAAAGACGAGAAACCAACAACGCCTGCAGGGGCGAGAGGTAGCGCCAATCGAGCAGTGATAGTTATTATGGCTGCTTTGTTCCTCTTTATTCTCGTCAGTATGGCTAAAGGATTCTACACCGAATGGCTCTGGTTCAATAGCCTAGGCTACGGGAGTGTCTATACTACAATCTTGAAGACAAGGGTGCTGCTATTCTTCTCCGCCGCCATTATATTCGCCTTGTTCTTCCTAGGCAACCTTGTGCTGGCAACACGCCTGTCACCGAAGACCAAAACCCATTTTTGGCCTTGGGCGATAGTGCGCCAGATACAAAAGATACTTAGGTGGAACATTATCCTGGGAACGGCAATGCTCAGTCTAATATTTGGTATGGTAGCCCAGGATAACTGGGAACTTATTCTCCGCTTCTTTAACGGGCAACCCTTTGGTTTTTCCGACCCGGTTTTCCTGAAAGAGGTGAGCTTCTACGTTTTTTCGCTGCCTTTCTTTAACCTGTTGCGTGGCTGGTTCCTCGGCTTGTTGATAATTACCCTTCTCGGTAGCGCCGGAATTTATCTCCTCAGCTACACTTCTCAGAAACTTAAATTCGACTCTTCACGGGCAGTATTGGCCCACATCGGCGGTCTGGCTATCGCCATCCTAGGTCTGTTTGCCTGGGGCTACCGGCTTAGCATCTGGGAACTCGTCTTTTCCAGACGAGGAGTCGTTTTCGGTGCCAGTTATGCCGATATGCACGCCAAACTTCCAGCACAATGGCTACTTTTTACGATTGTCATCATATTTATCATTATAATTTTAGTCTCGATATTCCGGTATAACTCTCGCTGGCCTTTTTACGGCATCGGTGGATGGATTGTAGCTTCTATTATCGTTGGTGGTGTCTTCCCCGGCTTGGTACAGCGCTTTCAGGTACAACCCAATGAACTTGTGCTGGAGAGACCCTATATCGAATACAATATCCAGTTCACCAGAGAAGCATTTGCCTTAAACCGTATTGAGGAGCAACCATTCCCAGCGGAAGACACACCCAATCCAGAGGACATTGCCCAAAACGAGATGACCATCAACAATATACGACTCTGGGACCCACGCCCTCTCAAGGATACCTACAACCAGATACAGTCCATCAGGCTCTACTATGATTTCAATGATGTTGATATTGACCGATATGTCATCGACGGTAAATACCGACAGGTTATGCTTTCGGCACGGGAATTATCCGCCGAAAAACTCGCCGGCCAGGCGCAAACATGGGTAAACCGTCGACTGCAGTTCACCCACGGCTATGGTGCCGTGATGAGTCCGGTGAATGAAACCACCGAGGAAGGTCTGCCCGTGCTACGGATGAAGGATATACCACCGTCCGGTGTTATCAGCATTGACCAACCGCAAATATACTTTGGAGAAAAGACTAATGAATACGTGATTGTGAAAACAAACACACAGGAGTTCGATTTTCCGATGGGCGACGAGAATGTCTATGGTCACTGGGAAGGCAATGGTGGCGTGAACCTAGGCAGTTTTACCCGCCGTTTAATCTATGCCTGGCAGTTTGGCGACCTTAATCTCCTGATAAGCGGCGAATTAGCACCGGAAAGCCGGGCACTCTATTACCGAAACATCCAGGAAAGAGTAAACCACCTGGCACCCTTCCTAGAACTAGACAGTGACCCCTACCTCGTAATAATGGAAGGAAAACTATTCTGGATACAGGATGCCTACACCACCACCGCCCGCTATCCATATTCCGAACCAATTGGCGGCATTAACTATATCCGTAACAGTGTCAAAGCTGTCATTGACGCCTATGAAGGTAGCGTCACATTTTATGTAACTGATCCGAAAGACGCTTTAATACGAACCTATCAGGCTATTTTCCCCAACCTTTTTATGCCCGCCGACCAGATGTCCGAGTCTTTACGAGTCCACCTGCGTTATCCTGAAGATATGTTCAATATTCAGTCGGCAGTTTACCGGAGCTACCATATGCGTGATGCCCGAGTATTCTATAACAAGGAAGACTTATGGTCGGTACCCAACGAGGTCTATGCCGGCAATGAACAGATCATGGAACCTTATTATATTATCATGCGCCTTCCCGATGAAATACAGGAGGAGTTCTTGCTCATGTTGCCCTTCACCCCGGCGAACAAAAATAATACTATTGGCTGGTTGGCGGCACGTTCCGACGGTGAAAACTACGGTAAATTACTTGCCTACTTTTTCCCCAAGGAGAAGCTTGTCTATGGTCCCAGCCAGATAGAAAACCGGATCCAACAGGATACGGTTATTACGGAACAGCTGGCCTTGTGGGGTCGCGGTGGGTCCAGAGTTATCCGTGGCAATCTATTACTAATTCCTCTGGGCAAATCCAACCTCTATGTAGAACCGATTTTCCTCCAGGCTGATGCCGGCGGTCTTCCACAGTTGAAAAGAGTAATTGTAGCTGCCGGCGACCGTATTGCGATGGAAGCAACGTTGCTGGAAAGCATTACCGCTATTTTTGGTTCCGGGGCGGCACCGCCTGTACCCGTGGTCAAACCACCCACCACACCAGTGGGAGAAGTCCCCGTGACTAGCAATGTTACTGAACTAATTAATGAAGCCCAGCAGCATTATGAAAGAGCTCAGCAGGCTTTAAAGGCAGGAGATTGGACTGATTACGGAAATGAACTGGATGCGCTGAGCGCAGCCCTAGACAAGCTGGCTGAGATTGTTACGGAATAAATCCACTGCAGAAATGTTATATCTAAAATTTTGAACTATTTTCCAATGTAATGAAATCCATTAATTTCGTTCAAATGATAATCCGCAGTATTGATTACGACTTTATTTAGTCAAAATATTAGCTTGTTTTACCAAGCAAGAGCTTCAAAGATTCATATATTAATCAGGCTCAAATCTCTCCTGCTCGTATCCTATCATTGCATTTTAACAGATAGAACATTTTTATTAATATAATCTCCACAATGTGATTTCATACGAGCAAATAGAGATATACCGATAAGTCATCTTAATCAACCGACAACTAAATAGCAGACAGGTACTGTATACTGAACCAGTTTCGTTCGTCAATCCAGACTCGCTCTACCCTAAAACCAACGGCGTCCACCATTCGCGCGAACTCATCGATATTATACTTGTACGAACTTTCGGTCCAGATGCTCTCGCCCTTGGCAAAGGAAATGTCCGTTTCCCCGACACGTACAACCTGTTCACACCGACTCACCAGGTGCATCTCGATTCGACTTTCCTTAGGGTTGTAAAAAGCATAATGCTCAAATGCATCAATCTTAAAATCGCCCCGAAGTTCACGGTTTATCCGCTCCAACAAATTCAAGTTAAAAGCAGCCGTTACACCCTTACTATCATTATAAGCCCGGTGTAATATAATCGGATCTTTCTTAAGGTCCACACCAATAAGCAATCCCCCATTTGGCCGGCATATCCTCGCTATGTTCTTGAGGAAACTCCTAGCAGGGAGGGGATTAAAGTTACTTATCGTTGACCCGGGGAAAAAGACTACCCGCCGACTATACGTTCGCTGAGGTGCTGGTAGCTCAAATGTATTTGTATAGTCGGCACAGACAGGTAGCACTTCAACTCCCGTGTAATGCGAATGCAACTGCCGCGAAACGCATGATAATTGCTCCTCAGAGATATCAATTGGAGCATACGCCACCGGCTCATCCAGATTATCCAGCAGAAAGCACACTTTAGTGCAGTCTCCACTACCATACTCAAGGAGATAGACATATGGACCGATAACTTCAACCACCTCGTCTTTGCACGTATCCATAATATCAGCTTCACTACGAGGGATGTAATATTCATCCAAAGTACAGATGCGCTCAAACAATTGGGCACCTTTTACATCGTAAAAATATTTGGAAGGCAATTCTTTCTGCGGTTTTTGCAGCCCGCTAATAACTTCAGATCGAAAATACTCAACTCCCGGGAGGAAGTGTTTCAACTCGGCAAGACCAATCTCCTTATTATCCCTCATGGGTGTGGTCCCCTCCTCCACAATCGCTGTCCTCTTGTGAACATACCATCACTTACAGGCCATGAGCCGGACGGTATTTTTCTCTATGAGCACTTTAGCTAATGCTGCAACGGTATCATTAACATCTTGCTCGGTGGTATCGTGAGATAACGAAAGGCGAATCGAGCAATGAGCTTCTTCTTCTGTTCTACCCATTGCTATCAGTACATGCGTCGGCTCTGGTGAGCCTGATTTGCAGGCTGAACCCGCAGAGAGCGAGATACCGTGCTGGTTCATGGCGATGACGATAGATTCCCCACGCAACCCCGGCAGGGTCATGTTGAGCGTGTTTGGTAACCGTTTCTCGATATGTCCGTTCAAACTGGCTCCCGGTACCAGCTCCTTGATTGCCTGCTTAAATCTATCTCTCAGGTCCTGCACTCGCCTGGAATCAAGCAAAGTGTAGATTGCCGTCTCGGCAGTTTTACCCAAGCCAACAATAGCGGGGACGTTCTCGGTGCCGGCCCTGAGTCCACCTTCCTGCTTGCCGCCGTGAACCACCGGCTCCAGTTTTATCCCTTTCTTTAGATACAAAGCACCTACACCCTTTGGTCCATGCAGCTTGTGCCCGGAAAGGCTAAGCATGTCTACACCCAACTCCTCCACGTCCACCTTGATTTTACCCAATGCCTGGACGGCATCGGTGTGAAAGAAAACTCCTCTTTCATGGGCAATGGCAGCTAACTTTTTGACCGGTAAGATAGTACCTACCTCATTATTAGCCATCATAATGGACACGAGGATGGTATCGCTTCTTATGGCTCCTTTTAGTTTCTCCGCGGCCAGCCAGCCGTTTTCATCGACATCAAGGTAAGTAACCTGATAGCCCATATTCTCCAGAAACTTGCAGGTACTGAGAATGGCAGGATGCTCGATAGTCGAAGTAATTATGTGGTTACCTTTCTCACGCAAGGCAAAGGATATACCCTTAAGCGCCAAATTATTGGCTTCAGAGCCACCGCCGGTAAAGATTATCCTCCGTGGCTTGGCATTGACCAATCCGGCCACCTGTCTCCGGGCGGTTTCAATGGCCTCCCGTGCATCACGCCCCATGCTGTGGATACTTGAAGGATTGCCATAAAATGTCCCCAGGTAAGGCAACATGGCTTCCCGCACTGCCTCGGATATTTCGGTGGTCGCATTGTTATCAAGGTATATTCGCCTTTCTGATTTAATCACGAGCGACTTTTCATCAAGCGAGCTAGAAGCCTCCATCGCGCTCGTGGACTGAGTTTTTCCTTTACCAGCTTCAATCCTCTCCACATCGCACAGCAGCGCGTTGTACGCTGGGAAGCCGGTAATCCGGTCATAGTTACTAACGTCGGTAAGTTCGTTTACATTCCACTCTTGCCAGGCCTTTGGTCCTACGGGAGTCCCCCCGCCGAACATACATTCAACCGTTCCCTTTATAATCTCAGGGGTAACGATAGCTCGAAAAGGCACACTGCCTCTCGCTGAGCTTACCCGCACCAGGTCGTCAGTCTTAATCCCTCTCTTTTCGGCGTCCTCGGTATTAATCTGCACAGTGGGCTCCGGCGTATCCTTTACCAGATCTTTAATTCCATGATGCTGTGACCTAAAATCCGTATGCGGACGCGCCCCCGAGTAAAAAACCAGCGGGAAGTTTTCGGCTACCTTCGGGCTGCTGCGCGGTCCTTCTACAGGCTCGATGTATTTGGGTAGCGGTTCGTAGCCGTTGTCTTCAAAGATAGTGGACCATATTTCGAACTTGCCGGTGGGGGTATCGAAACCAGGTTTTCCGTCCTTACAGAGACTGCCTTTCTGCCATTTCACGTATTCAATCATTGGCGTCGGGATTCTTACCCATCCACCCGCCGCTCTGACATCTTCAAGAGTGTAGCCCGAACCTTGGAGTGCCTGGTTGACCATCCCCTCTTCGGTCTGAGGGAATAGATGGCCATACCCGAGGTGCTTAGCCAGCTCAGCCATGATAAGGTAATCATTCCTGGATTCTCCAACCGGCTCAACGATTCTCTCTCTTAAGCGAAAGATAGGGCCGTAAACCATGTACGAAAAATTTTCAAACATGGTGGTTGCTGGAAGCACGATATCCGCGTAGGCGCAATCAGCGGTCAGCTGACGGTCGATGCAGACCAGGAAATCCAGACCGGAAAGGGTCTTACGCCAGACAGGTGTCTGTGGCCAGGAAGTGAGCATCGAGCTACCATGGATGATCAAGCCGCGGGTTCGATACGGGGTACCGTGAAGGACGGAATCTACCATGGCAATGGCGTGGGATTCTCCTCTATAGTTGCTGTAGATAGGGAACTCCCGACGACCTATAGCCAGTTCCAGGTTCGGATTCTGCTGGTTAGAGGAGTGGTTTATGGGGAATTGACCGTTCAGCATACTGAGCCCGATACCCCCGGGAACATCTAACTGGCCCGCCATGGCAAACAGGGTTAGTACCGCTCTGGCGGATTGGACACCCGTATTGGAGAATTCCAGTCCGGTATACATCAGCAGGGATGCCCCACTGGCCTGGCAGATGCGGAAAGCTAGACTCCGGATCGTATCTGCGGACACACCGGTAATAGTCTCGACTACCTCGGGACGGAAGTGCTGAACATACGTCTTGAATTCCTCGAAACCATAGCACCATTTTTCGACGAACTCCTCATTATAGATATCCTCGTCTATCATCACGGATGCTATGCTCAGGGCAAGAGCGCCATCGGTACCAGGCCGGATAGGGATCCATTGGGCATTGGTGCGGACGACCGTTTCCGTACGTAGCGGATCAATGGCCACTACATCAGCACCACGGCGGGCGGCGTCTTCGAGGCGCCGCATGTCAGTCGGGGGAGAATCGGTAGCCGGGTTGGTTCCCCAGACAAAGACCATATCGGCATTCTCCAGATCCGGGAACATGTTGATCTGCGTACGTCCCATGGTCACGTGGGGAGCAATCACGTGCAGTGAAACATAGCAGAGGGCGCCCACTCCTGTCGTGTTGGGTGACCCGAAGGGGAACAATACGTTGGATGCTGAAGAACTACTAACGCCTTTGGGCTGGAACATATCGCACAGGGACTGTTCCTGAGCACCTCGTCCAGTGTAGATAGCCACGGCCTCCGGCCCCGATTCTTCCTTAATCCTCTCCAAATTATTCACGATGGTTTTATAAGCTTCATCCCAGCTAATGCGCTCAAACTGGTAGGATCCTTTAGCCCCTGACCGCCTGAGAGGATACTTTAATCGGTCGTCAGAATAGACTATCGACGGAGAATACTCACCTCGCCGGCAGATCGTACCCAGCATATGGCTTTCATCCGCTCTAATATCGACAAGTCGGCCATTATCCAGCCCGACTTCTACCCAGCAGCCAGCCGGGCATATGCCACAAAGCCCTTGTTTCCATTCCGTTTCTACATCATACCCCCTGGAATGTGTTCGGATTAAAACTTCGTCCATTTATCGTCCCTTCCAGCTTCCCGCCTTGTTACTTTGTTGGGGGGAGACTGACCAGGGGTACCTCCAAATATTAATAATACTAACTCAAAAGGTGGACCAAATTATGGGAATAGGTCAATTGTATCATTTATAAGCTTTTTTACATGCCTGGCTATAGCTGGGGAACTGGTTAAACCTGGTGATTCTATCCCGATTAAGTTAATAAACCCAGGCAGACCTTTGTCCCTTTCATCCCTTATCACGAAGTCTCTGAAGCCATCATCCGGTCCCTGAAGTGTTGGCCTTATTCCCGCCATTTCCGGCTCCAGTTCATTATAATTTAAGAACGGCAGGAATCTCACTACGGACTCATAGAAAGACATTTTTAATTGTTCATCTACTGAATAGTCTACACTATCAACATAGTGAATACTGGGACCAAGCAGCATTGTCCCATCGAGTGTTGGAGTGGTATGAATCCCTAAGCCAGCCCCGCCTGACTCAGGCACGGGATAGATTAATCTTTCGACTAATTTATCGCTATCCCGATTTACTCTAAAATATTCCCCTTTGCAGAAAAGTAACCTGTATCCAGACTCTATGGCGTTTATTCCAGCCATTTCTGCTATCTTATCGCTATTTAGGCCAGCCGAGTTCACCACAATCTTTGTGTTGAATTCGAAGTATTTCCCTTTGTCTTCAACAAAAACCGTGTATCCGCCGTTTTCCTTCTTTATACCTACGACCTTTGCCCGATATCCTATACTCGCTCCTTTTTCTATTGTTTGGGCGATATAATACTTCATGAGAGAATAAGCATCGATAATTCCAGTGGAAGGTGAAAACAGGGCAGCCACCGCAGTGACATTAGGCTCCATTCGCCTCACTTCTTGCCTGGTTAATATTCTCAAATCATTTACACCATTTTTTCTTCCCTTATCCCGTAGCATCTCTAATCTGTCAATCTCGCTGTTATCAACCGCTACGATGAGCTTTCCAACTTGTCTATATTCTATATTGCTTCTTCTGCATAATTCATAAAGTAATGTTTTACCTTCAACACAGGTCTTTGCCTTCAAAGACCCATCTTGATAATGGATGCCGGAGTGAATAACCTGGCTATTGTGGCTGCTGGTTTCACAACCGAAGCTGTCGTTTTTTTCTAGTACAAAGACTCGCCTATTCTCATTAGCTATCTCAGCAGCAATTGCTAATCCGACAACGCCAGCACCTATTATGGTAATATCTGCTTTATATTCCAAACTACCTAATAATTTACCCCTTTACTCATCTTTGGTACCATAAAACAACAAGTTTTTGTAATCAGAGACATCCTTGTTATTGAAACTCATCGTGCATATAGGACTTCGTCCCACAATGGGTGGAAATTCAATCTATCAACATCCTATAGTCTCTCGTCATCCAAGTCAATCTCTTTAGGCAACCAGCGCTTCATCTAAGAATTCCTGTTTGATCCTGAAAAACCAATGAGTTGGTCCTCAAAATGTGGACAGGTGGTTTAGAGAGGATTCTGCTTCAATAATAAATACGGGATAGGAGGAGAACATGAAACAGAACCGAAGAAAACACATCCCGTTAATCAAGGCCAAGGTAGCCCTCAAAACACTCAAAGACAAGGAAACATGGGCCGAATTGGCCAGTCGATTTGAAGTTCACCCGAGTCAGATTCTCAAAAAGATAGTAGATTGCAGAATATTCACCGGTTCAGCCTTTTTTAATAAACAGCAGCAGTTCCCGCCCCCGGGGGTATGACTCCCAGCTTCCTTCAAAGCGGAAGCACCTGCCGAAGGCGTCTTTAAGTGCCGGTACATTCCAGCTTTCTTCAGAGAGGGCAGGCAGTTTTGCCCAAGCATCATCAACCGGCACGAATTCGATGAGCAGATATTTCCGGGTAAACATACTGAGTAAATGCACCAGGTGCGGCAGGCTTACCCCCTGGTTACAGACCATATGATGAATGATGCCGAGCGCCAGTGCCAATTCGCTCTGATATCGCTGCGCCGCGGAAGATATCGTACCGATGTTCAGTTCGTATTCCGGTGTCGGTTGGCGGACGTCCATTATCAGCGGCAGGATATCAATGCTTCTGCCGCGTGCGTAGGAATAGAGCTGATTTATGGACTCCTCATCCCGGTCAAATGATATTACCGAAGCGCCATTATGGGCAAACATCAGGGAAAACCAGCCCGTATTAGCGCCGATATCCAGCACCGTTTCCGGCTTCAGCCGGGACATTATTTCGTGAACATGACGCTCTTTTACCGTCCATGATGCCGTGTCCCTCTCCCACGGCGGCTTCACCCCGATGGTGTTCTTATAGTATTCTGACCAGTGACTGCTGCCCTCGCTTACTTGCAGGGAGGCCACTTTCCCCCGCAGGCGCTTAAGGAAATCAGCCCGGGACCCCAGCGTCTTGAGGCTGTGGGGATCCTTCTCCCGAAGGGCAGCGGCATCACCCTTAAGTGCCGGGCGTGCCTTATCAGTAACGCCTTCCAGAAACCTCTTTAATGATTTATTAGCCAAAATCCGGTCAATCGCGGCAATTGCCAGCCGGTAGTGCCATCGATCACTGGTTATTTCGCCCCGACCGGTAACGGCAATAACTATCTTGTCCAGCAGGCTACGCTGGAAGCGGCTGCCCCCCAACCTCCGGGTACTTGCATCCAGATCATTGCTGACGATCTCTCGTAAAATCAGCCGGGAGACATAATATAACTTCTTTTCATATAATTCCAGCGGGTACAGCATGGAATCCCGGAAGGCTTTTTCATAACCGTGCCAGATTGGTGCTCCTTCGATGGGAGTAAGCGAACCGTAATCCAAGTAAAGCGGGTGGCCGTTTTTGATGATGGCGTTATACGGATGAGGGTCATAAAGCGAATACCCGTACCCGTTAGCGGTAGTTTCTATTTCCAGTACTGACAGGGCCACCTCTTTTAAGGCTGATGACGGCCACTCAAAAGGATAGGATAGATGACGGAGGAAAGGGTGCCGGATAAGGAGCGGGTATTCGCTGATGCCGGTTTTCTGGAGCTTCCCCGGCTGTAACAGCCCTTTGTCCACAAGTTCATCTATCAGCCCGGAATCAAACAGCGCCTTTGTTTGCCCGGCGTATTCGCTGGTGATGTAGCGAAACACCGAATCATTATCCGTAAGCGTGATACATTTGCAGTCATTCCAAGATAATCCCAGCTTTTTCAGGTGTCCGGGTAGCTGGTCAATCACGGTATCCTCCCTACCGGGTCTGGCCCGGCCCAGATATTCTTACAGGGTAAGTATAGCAGACGGACGCTGATTAATCATTGATGGTTCTCTGCCCTTGGCGAATTATCTTCTCTGCCAACCACAGGTCAAATTCATCGTGGATATCTATGGAGGAACAGAAGTCGGTATTGGGGATAATATCCACGCGGCCACCAATCCGGCGGCCGCTTTTAATCACGTCCACCCGGCTGGCGCCGGCGAGTCCGGTATCTTCGCGGAATACCGGTTGCTTCAGCTGCCGGTTCTCCTCCTCCGGTTCCGTCAGGCGGCGGTATCCTTCCGCGCCCTTCTTCCAGAAGTTTTTATGGGTGGGTTGGCCGACGAAGACACTCTCCAGACCAGGGTTCGCCAGCAGTCTGTCCACAGTCTCGTCCAGCATATACTTTTTCCGGAAGACATCGGTAATCTGCAGGTATACCACGATATCAACGCGGTAGTTATCCCGGGATTCCAGCCACTCCACGGCATGCTGGAGGAAACTGATACTAGGGACATTATCCCCGGACAGTTCGGGAGGACGCCGGAACGGGACTTCGGCACCGACGCTACTGGCTATGGCGGCGATCTCGTCATCATCCGTGGAGACGATTACCCGATCAATCAGCGCGCAGTTTCGGGCCGCCTCAACCGTCCAGGCAATCAGCGGCCTGCCGGCGAGCGACCTGATATTCTTCTTGGCCAGGGATTTAGACCCCCCCCGGGCGCCGATAATGGCGACGATGTGGCAATCAGCCGGTTTTAACGGCCGAGCGTTACTGTCTGCAGGGTTACTGCTCATTCAATATCCTTTTCCTCTATAATACTGCCTTCGGCAATATCCCGGGCAGCCCGACGGCCGATGATAGACGATAGTCCTTCCGGTGGTATTCCGGTGCCGGGCCTCAGGAAGGTAATCATCTTTCCGGTAATGGTTTCACCTCTGGAGAGATTTTTACCCGCTGCCAGGCTGCGGCGCATTGCCACCCGGTTCTGTTTTTCAATCTCCATTAGCTTCTTGTCATTTGCGCCTAGGCTGGCTTCAATCAGCCGGATACGGGCCACCAGTTCCTTCATTTCTGCCGGGTCCGCCGAAAGGGCATGATCACGGAAAGCCTGCCCTTCCTTACGATAGGTAAAGTGTTTTTCGATAACACGGGCGCCGAGCGCCGCCGCCGTCTCACAAACGAGGATACCGGAGGTATGGTCGGAATAGCCCACCGGCACCCCGAATTTCTCTCTCAGGTAGCTGATAGAGAGCAGGTTGACTTCCCGCACCGGTGCCGGATAAGCCGAAACGCAGTGCAGCAGCACCACACTCTCGTTTGGCAGCAGCGGTGATGCCTGCCTGATTGTTTCCAGCGCCCGGCTTATCTCATCCACTTCGGCCATTCCCGTTGACAGCAGTATCGGCTTGCCCTTAAGGGCCAGGTGCTCCAGGAACTGGTACCAGTTGAGGTCGCCGGAGGCGACCTTGAAAGCGGGCACAAACTCGTCCAGCATATCAGCGCTGTCAACGTCAAACGGGGTAGACAGAAACAAAAGCTCTCTGGCTTCCGCCAGTAAGGCCAGCTCCCGAAACTGACTTTCCGCAAGCTCAAAACGTCTTATCTGGTTAAACCGGTCTTTCTCGTCCCGGGAGACAAACCTCTCCGCCCGGATAGTCTGGAACTTGACCGCATCCACGCCGCTTTCGGCAGCGCGCTCAAGGAGGAGTTTGGCGGTAACAAAATCGCCTTCATGGTTGTTGCCGATCTCGGCAATCACCAACGTCCGTTCGCCGATGTTAATGTTACCTATCTTCATCATACGGTCTCTTTTGTCTCCAGACAGCGGCGGAGAATCTGTTCTACCAGCCAGAACTCAAAATCGATATCTATCTGGAAGCTCTCTTTGGCAGTCATTAACATATGGCTAACGGTGTTTCCGATAAAGCTCCCCAGGCTGATGGCGTTTACCAAGGAGAGCGTGATGGCGCCATTGTCAGCATAAAAAATATCCCTGTCCCGGCGTAATTTCCTTTGCTCGATTAAAGGTGATTGCTTGCGATAATACTTTATGATATAATATCAAAAAATAGTTGGAAAAGCGAGTTTGTAATGGCGCTGAGTATAATTCATCAATTGTTTGCAATCAAGGAGTAAGTTTAGACCATCTGGTTCATTTACTTCGCACATTCACTCGGAAATACCTACTCGTAAGATTTATACCGATTGATGATACTTGGGCAAAATTACCTTCTCTTTCTGAAGAGAACTGGAATGTTCAGAGCCCCAAAGAGACCTTCGATAAATATTTTAATTTTAAAGGAAGCTTGGAATCCCATCCCCAAGGACGTAAACTGCCGTTATTCCAGAAAAACAATATTGATTAGATGAGTCTATTATAAACGTAGCAACGAATCATAGCATGCCGAAGTATGGATAATAGTAGAATCGTAATATTATCCTAGAGTTATGCTTTAATAGCTTATCCTCTTTATCGGCTTGCAAATGAAGATAAAGATATAAAAAAGAATTAAAGAGGAGAAGCGATGTGATTAAACCCCACGGGGGGAAGCTTATTGATAGAGTAATTAAGAAGGGACGAGAGGCCGCCATTGCGCAAGCGGAAGAACTCTTTCAACTTGATCTGGATGAGGAAAAGGCTAAAGAGATTCAGAATATCGCTCACGGTGTTTTCAGTCCTCTCGACGGGTTCCTTAATAGGGATGATTTCCTCTCTGTCCTTGAAAGAGGAAGGTTAGGAAATAATCTAGTTTGGACTATCCCGATTGTCCTGGATGTTTCCCCGGCTCTCAATCTGAGTGAAGGTAGTGAAATAGCTTTAACCTATAACAAGAAACCCCTGGCTATTTTGCACGTTGGGGAGATTTATGACTACGATAAAAGTATATTAGCCGAGAAGGTTTTCGGCACCACTGACTCGAGTCACCCGGGAGTGGCTAAAGTTATGGTGATGGATAAACACCTCGTGGGCGGTAAGATTGACCTCATTGAAAATATGGTCATGCCTTTTGTTGAATATTACCTGAAGCCGGCGGAAACAAGAGAATTATTTAACAAAAACGGATGGGACACTATAGTCGGCTTTCAAACCCGTAATGTTCCCCATGTCGGACATGAATACTGCCAAAAAACGGCTCTTACTTTTTTTGACGGACTTTTCATAAACCCGGTCATCGGAAAGAAAAAACAAGGCGATTTTAAAGATGAAGTAATTTTAGAAAGCTACCAGTCTTTGAACAGGAATTATTACCCTCAAGACAGGGTTTTCATGTCTATCCTTCCTTTAGAAATGAGGTATGCCGGACCCAGAGAAGCGATACTGCATGCAATCTTGAGAAAGAACTTTGGCTGCACCCATTTCATTGTCGGCAGGGACCATGCTGGTGTCGGTAGTTACTATCCACCCTACGCTGCTCAAGAGATTTTTGCGCAGTACCCCAACCTGGGAATAACCCCGGTCTTCTTTCGCGAATTCTTTTACTGCAAAAAATGCCTTGGGGTCATGAATGGAAAGACGTGCCCTCACGGAAAGGAATGGCGAATCGACTTTAGCGGCACAGAGGTAAGGAGCAAGCTAATAAATAGAGAGCAGCCGTCTGAAGAGGTTATGCGTCCGGAAGTTGTTGAATCAATCCTCAAATGGAAGGACCCTTTTGTCAGCTAACAATTCCGTAATTAGAAAGGAGAATTATGGTTGTAAATTCAGAAGCAAATGATATTGGAGACCCCCGGCCTGGCTTCGAGTCAAACCATAAAGGAGTCACCGTTTGGTTTACCGGACTCTCAAGTTGTGGAAAATCTACTATAGCTGAAGCCTTAGCCGAGAGCCTGAGGAGACAGGGCCATAAAGTCGAACGACTTGACGGGGATATAATTAGGGAACACCTTTGGAAAGAACTCGGCTTTTCCAAGGAAGATAGAGATGAAAATATAAGGAGAGCCGCCTACTTGGCCGGGATATTCACCAGAAATGGCATCATAACTTTGGCCACGTTTATTTCTCCTTACCGGGAGCCCAGAGAACATGCCAGAGAAAGCATCGGCGACTTTATCGAAGTATATGTCAAATGTCCCGTGGAAAAATGTATAGAAAGAGACCCGAAAGGTCTTTACAAGAAAGCCCTGGCTGGTGAAATTAAAAACTTCACCGGCATCTCTGATCCGTACGAAGAACCCCCCAATCCGGAGGTGCTTGTAGAGAGTGCTAGAGAGACGGCAGAAGAATGTGCAACCAAGGTCATAGCCAAAATGAAAGAACTGAAGTATATTTAACTGAGGCGGTAGGGCACTGAAATGACTGGAGTAGCTACCCGAACTAAAGACGCAGTGCAAGATATTAAGCAGGGGATATTATGATTTCGGTAAAAAAAAATTTTCTTTTCGTTCACATGCCCAAAACGGGCGGAAACAGCTTGCAGACTATCTTACGGAGATATTCTGAGGATGAGCGTATTGTACGAGAGTGGCAAGATGGAACCAACCGGTTTGCAATTGAAAATACACTATACGGAACTAAAAAACATTCAACGCTGTCTGAGTACAAGGCAGTATTACCCCCGGTATTATATGACAGCTTGTTTAAATTCGCGGTCATAAGGAATCCGTGGGAGAGAATGGTCTCAATGTATTTCTCATCTAACCAGAGGGATTGGAACAGGGAAACTTTCAAGAAACTGGCAGAGAAGACTCTTTCTTTACGTCGTTTTATCGTACTTGATTCACCTATCCAAAATGTACTTAAAAAGCTCAAGTTTCGTCACGAACATGACGGAAAACCGCACCTAGGCATTGATCTAGAATCTATCTCAAGACGAGTTAAGTTCCCTGTGGATTCCAGCAAGAAAAAATTAACCGATGATATTGATTATCTTCTTCGGTTTGAGATTCTTAATAAAGAATTCAAACTGCTTTGCAAGCAACTAGATATACCACACGTGCCTCTACCCAGAGTCAATGTATCTGAAAGGAAGCACTATACACAATATTATGATGAGGAACTGAAACAACTGGTCGGAAGAAAATTTACCGAGGAGATTGAATTCGGTAAGTACCAGTTTGGAGATACCGATAAAGGTTGATAGGATAGTAATAGAGAATGCGGAATGTATCTACAGTAGATTGATTGGTTCAGCTATAGTTCAATCCACCAACGAAAAGAAGAGATAGAAGGAATACTCTGGGATAATATGACCAATACTTCCATCGGAATAGCAATAAAAATCGTTGTCGGCGTGGGGTAAGCGACTCATTGGCAAAAAAGAAGCGGAGCAAGGAACCTGTCAACGAAGAGAAAACGCTGGTAGTGTTCCACATTGCAAAGACAGGTGGAAATACCATTGAGATGATACTCAAGCGTAAATATTCGCAAGATACTATGTTGCGTTTCGTTGGGGGGCTCCCTGAAGACTTTAAAGAATCCTTGGTTTCGCTGGAGCGTCTCTCTGAGGAAGACAGGCGTCGGATCAGATGTGTCTGGGACGGACCATTTTTCGGTATTCATAAGTATTTACCCCAGTCATCTACCTACTTTACGTTCCTTCGCGACCCCATTAAACGAGTAGTCTCCGAGTATTACTGGGTACTCGGGAGGATTGCTAAAGATGATACATTACGGACACAATATGGAGTCGAATCCCCAAATATGTCGCTGAAAAATTATGTTAAAAACGGCGTATGGCGGTCCTGGAATTGCCAGACCCGCATCTTAAGTCGGGTGCCGGAAGCTTCACCGCCCGGTACCGGCCCTGTTCTCCTGACCAGCGATGACCTGAAAATTACCCGAGAAAATCTCCGTCAGTACTTTATTATTGGACTGTTGGAAAGGTTCGATGAATCCTTGATATTGTTAAAAAGGACGCTAGCCTGGAAAACTAGAGACATTTTATATGTCAAGAAAAACATATCCAAAAAACGACCTACTGAAGACGATTATTCCCGCGAAACGATCGAGCTTATAGAGAAGCATAATGAACTTGATATACAGCTTTACGAATTCGCCAAGCAGCTGTTTGAAGAGCGGATTAGTCAGCAAGATCCTTCTTTCAGGAGGGAGTTACTGACTTTTCGATTACTTAATGCCGTATTTGGTCCTGTCATGAACATATATGACAAGTTGCGCTTAAAAGTTGCTGCTCCGCTACTGTCTCTGGTTAAAATATCACTAGCAGGGTGTAGAAGAAAAATACCATTATCTTATGTTTACCAAAAAACTTATGATTATTTGAGACATACGGTATCAAGAAAGTAAAATTATTATCGACCCTGCTTAAAGGAACAGAAATCAGTAATAGTAATAATATCCGTGTAAGACATTCGTCATGAGGAATCACTTTTTGGCAATGAACCTTGTATTAACAGTGGTCTGTTTAATAGAGCTTCCTAGGAATATCTTCGTTATTAATTCCGATGGGAATTATAGCAGCGCAGAGCATTTCGCTATGGTGGAGAATGGATAAGAAGAGTAAAGTCGTCATATTTTGTGAAAGTTATGCTTCGATAGCTTATCCTCTTTACCGGCTTGCAAATGAAGGTAACGATGTCCCGGTAACAATCTTTTTCCCAAGTTTGAAAGACCTGTATTTTTTATTCCAGGTTATCAACAAAAAGGTATTCAATAATAATCTTGAACTGATTTATTATCCGCAATTTACACAAAAGTGGGCGGGAACGAAGGGAATAAAGAAGTTATTCCACATTCTACCGGACATATTGGGGGAGCGCCGCCACTTGAAACAGTTCTACAACAGATATTTTGCGCGGCTGAAAGACGCCGATATATTATTTCCGAGCCCGGGTTACAACGGAGCCAAGATTTACCTTCTTAGAAGACTGAGAAAGAGAAACAGATTGACTTATATTGATCCGGGCCCCCCCTATATGAGTAAATACTCCCCGCAGGGTATCCGTGATATAGCTACCATGATTATCTACAAAATAGTGTACGGAAAGGACGTTCAACTTGGCCAGTTCCCTCCCGAAAAGCCCTGGAGCACGGGTTTTCCATTAATCCCCGATAGCTTTATGAAAAATTCAGTGGACAGTGTCATTGACTGGGCAGATAGAGCTGAAATAATGAAAGATTTCGCTTGGGAGACGTTCAGAATGTTTGATACCGGCGAATATAAGGTTATCTACTTCCACCAGGACCTTGTTGATCGAGACGTCCCCGACCGCGATACCTTCAGCAGGGAGCTTAAGAGTATATTTGATATTGTCCTGCGCTACTACCCGGAAAAGGAAATCGCCCGTAAACATCACCCAGGTCACGAACTCAATAGAGATGTTATAGAAGTCGGCGAGGAATTACCTGTTTACTTGCCGGCTGAGTTCCTGTACAACGAGAAGGTGCAAATTTACCTCGGTATCTCTTCCTATGCTATTGTCAATGTGACAGGGGGGCAAGCTATTTCATTAATCAATCTATTATCCTTCAAGACTGCCGAACTTAGAGAAGAATGCAAAAAAATACTGCTAAAGGCGAGCCATTCGGAAATACTTTTCCCTTCGTCGCTTGAAGAACTGGAGAGAATAATAATCAACATTTCTGGTAAGGCTCAGTAGCTTACGATGGTATTAAGAGGAGTTTCTTAGACTTACGAGACTCAACATCTAAGGCAAAGGCGGGGTAAAGAAAGCAAAACGAGAGAAGGCATTTCATATGTCAGGAAAAGTATTACTGATAGTTCATGATCTTTATCAAGACTGGAATTGCTTTCCGTTGGGAATGGCGTATCTGGCATCTGTACTTAATAGGGAGGGCGTAGATATTGAAGTTTATTGTCAGGACGTCTTTCACTATCCGAACAGCCATCTTGCAAGCCTACTTCAGTCAGATAACTTCGATATAATTGGTTTAGGGTTTTTATCAGCAAGATTCAAGGAAACGATAGAGCCAATGTGCGAAGTTATTAATCAACACAAAAAGAATGCCTGGCTTGTTCTGGGAGGACATGGACCATCACCAATACCAGAATACATGCTCAGAACAACAAAGGCAGACGTCGTCGCTATAGGAGAAGCAGAGGAAACAATAATTGACTTAGTGAACTGCAAAATTAACGAAGGAAGCCTTGCAAATGTCGAAGGAATTACTTACAGGAATGGGGAACAAGTGTACATTAATACAAGACGAAGACGTATTATGGATTTAAATTCTATACCTTTTCCAGCATGGGAATTCTTTCCAATGAAGGAGTACGTGACATCTTCGTTATGGGTCGGGCAAGGACAAAAGCAAAGAAGCCTAGATATGATAACAACAAGGGGATGCACAAATCGATGCTCATTCTGTTATCGAATGGAAAAGGGTATCCGCGCACGTAAGATGGCTAGTATCATCGAGGAAATGAAAATATTGATGTCAACTTATGACGTCAACTATTTTCACATCGGAGATGAGTTAACTTTTTTTAACAAGAAGAGGGTTTTTGAATTTGAAGAAGCCCTAATGAAAAACGGACTGAACATCAAGTATTACTGTGATATTAGAGCAAATCTTATTGATAGTGATATTGCAGAATCGCTTATAAGAAGTGGTTGCCAGCTTGCTAATATAGGGTTTGAATCTCTAGATCAAGTTGTCTTGGATGGAATGCACAAGGACACAAAAGTTGAGGATAACATTAGAGCTGCCAACATTTGTAATGAGGCCGGCATCGTGATGGGACTTAATGTTATGTGGGCTAATCCCTATGATTCCGAGGAATCACTCTGGAAAATCGTTGACTTTCTCAAGAAGTACAATACTTACGGACAAATCAGGACAATCAGACCGGTAACACCATACCCCGGATGCCCATTATACTATGACGCAATAAAAAAGGGATTATTAAAAGGTCCTGGTGATTTTTTTGAGAAGTTCAGAAACTCTGACTTAATTACGGTAAACTTTACTAATCTACCTACTAACGAATGTCATAGATTGTTATTTTCAGCTAATAAGGAACTTATTCTCGATCACTTTAAAAAAACAAAAAGAGATATGAAAGAGGCAAAAAACTTGATAGACGACTTTTATGGGCTGTACTTTGAGAATGATTACAAATTCAGAGGTGCTCGTCGTTACTCGCGTAAACCAGAGGATACGAAAGAATCTGGATACTCTGGTCAGGATGGTCAATAGGAAGTAGATTTTTCTCGTAAAACTGGGAAAAGAACAGGATGCTCCCTGAGTATACTGTACAATCTTGTTTTAGTAACTGGGGCTGTGTATAATCAAGTCAAGCGTTAACTGGGAGAGAAAACACCCATAGCCGACTGGGTAATTAGCCGTCTGAGGTGACATGGGAAAACGGACCGTAAGTTTAGGGATATTATGGTTCTTCTTCAAGCCGTATAAACTGAAAGTCATTCTGCTGGTGGTTTTATCATTACTGGTCGGCGGGTTGGAAGCGGCTACCATCGCCGTACTGTATCCGATAGTGAGTACGGCTCTTGGTGAAGGGATTGAAGGTATTTCTGTTTTCCTCTCATTTTTCAAACAGCTGGCCAATCTACTGCCGATATCCGATGGGTTTATCGCCTGCTGAACATTTAAATACTAGGTCTTATAAGGTATTACCTACTCGTCGACTGCGATGGTTTACTGGAAGCGAATCTAACTTATAAGGTAATTAAGATGAAGATAGGCGCTATAGTCCAGGCTCGCATGAGTTCGAAGAGATTCCCCAGAAAGATCCTGCACGAGGTAGCAGGGAAACCATTACTTCAATACCTGTTAGGGAGGCTTGAACATTGTGACTGCCTAGATAAAATAGTGGTCGGTACGTCAGTAGATTCTAGCGACACGCCTATAGCTGATTATTGCCAGCAAAATAGAATAGCTTGTTACCGCGGTTCTTTATCCAATGTAGCTAGCAGGTTCATTGAAATCTTAGAGATTTATCAGTTTGACGTCTTTGTCAGGGTAAACGGAGATAGTCCGCTACTTGACCAGCGATTAATCGAAAAGGGCACAGGCATTTTACTAAATGGAAATTTTGATTTAGTAACCAACATTTATCCACGTACCTATCCGAAAGGGCAGTCAGTTGAAATATTTCCAGCTAATGCCTACCGAAAAGCCTACGACTGTATGCACGAAGCTGAGGACCTGGAGCATGTTACCAAATATTTCTATAAGAACTCAGAACATTTCAGGATATATAATTTTGCCTTGGAAGAGAACTTAAGTGGTATTCAACTATCTGTGGACACTTGGCAAGATGTGGACAGATATGCTAAGATACTCTCAAGGATGTCTAGACCCCATTGGGAGTACACGCTGGAAGGTATCCTCCAGATTTACCATAGCCTGGTAATATCGGGCGCGGTGCGACCATGAAAAAACTAAGGGCAGGCATTATCGGCTTGGGTGTGGGGGAAAACCACATTGCCGGATATCAAAATCACCCTGATTGCGAGGTTGTTGCCTTATGTGATTTTTCCGGTGAGAAGCTTGCATCGGCCAGGAATAGATACCCGAGGGTAAAATTAATCTCCAGTGCCGATGAATTGCTGCAGGACCCCGATATCGATATCGTATCTATCGCCAGTTACGACAACTATCACTACCAACAAATAGTCCAGGCAATCGACAACAATAAGCACATTTTCGTAGAAAAGCCGCTCTGTCTGTATGAGAGAGAAGCCGCTCACATACGGAAATTACTTAACCAGAAACCCGACTTGAAGATGTCCTCCAATCTGATTCTGCGTCTTTCCCCCCGCTTCGGTCAGCTAAAGCGAATGATTACGGACGGTGACTTGGGGCAATTGTTTTATGTTGAAGGGGACTATAATTACGGTAGATTGAACAAGATAACGGAGGGATGGAGGGGTAAAATTGATTTTTACTCCGTGGTATACGGTGGGGGTGTTCACATCATAGACCTGATGCACTGGTTGACTGGCGACCGTATCGTCGAGGTAGCTGCTTTTGGTAATGATATTACTTCCCGGGATCAAGGATTTCGTTATAATGATATGGTGGTCAGTATTTTAAAGTTTGAGAATGGTCCAATTGGAAAAGTGTCGGTTAATTGCGGGTGTGTGTCACCACATTTTCATGCATTGAGGATTTATGGCACCAAGGCAACCTTTTTCAACGGATTGGAGTACGCTACATTATTTGAATCACGCGATCCAGTTAAAAAGGGTAAGAAAATCACGACTCCTTACCCCGGTGTTGAAAAAGGTGGCCTTATCTTTAGTTTTGTTGAATCGATCCTGAACCGTTCTTCGGCGGAAGTAACCGTAGACGACATCTTCAAAGCGATGTCAGTGTGTTTTGCTATCGAAAAGGCAACAACAAATCAATCGGATTCGGTAATGGTGAGCTATATCTAAAGGTTTCATATTATGAGAACAATACCTTTTGGTCGGCCAATTATCGGCAAAGAAGAGAAGGATGTTGTGGTACATGTGCTTAGCGGACCGATTCTAACCCACGGTCCTCGGGTAAAGGAATTCGAGGTACTTTTTGCTCAGTACATCGGAGCAGAATATGCTATTGCCGTATCATCTTGTACCGCAGCTCTACAACTGGCTTATTTCAGTCTAGGTGTGGGTCCCGGACATGAGGTAATTGTTCCTGCGGAGACACACGTCGCCACTGCCCATGCCGTTGAGTTGGTAGGCGCCAAACCAGTGTTTGTTGATGCGGAAAAGGACACCGGGAATATCGATATAGACCAGATCGAAGCTCACTTAACCGAACAGACAAAGGTAATTGCCGTTGTGCATTACCTGGGAATGCCGGCTAATATGCACCGGATTGTTGACCTCGCCAGAAAACACGATATCTTCGTGGTCGAAGACTGTGCTTTGGCTATTGGTACCTATCTGGATGGAGTGCATGCCGGTCTTTTCGGTGACGTCGGCTGTTTTTCCTTCTACCCAGTAAAGCATGTTACCACAGCTGAGGGGGGGATGGTACTGGCTAAATCCAAGGAGATTGCCGAGAGAATCTCCCGGCAGAGAGCATTTGGTATTGACCGCAATATTGTAAGTGAACGCGCTATCCCGGGTATATATGATGTTATGGAGCTGGGATTTAATTACCGCTTGAATGAGCTTGGGGCTGCCCTAGGTATCGAACAGATGAGACGGATTGATGGTTTCCTGCAAAAACGTCAAGATAACTATACTGCGCTGACGGCAGGGCTAATGAACATCGATGAAGTCGAATTGTTGCAGTCAAGTCATGATGGCTATCAGAGTAGTTACTATTGCCAGACGATGATTCTCAAGAAGCCTCTATCTGAAAAGCGCTTCGAAATAGTGAATTACCTCAAACAACACGGAGTTGGCACCAGCGTCTATTACCCGCGCCCTGTCCCCCATTTTAGTTACTATAAGAATAAGTATGGGTATAGCGATACCAGTTTCCCGGTGGCGTCTCGTATAAGTGGAAACTCGATTTCTCTTCCTGTGGGGCCACATGTTAATAGTGAAGACATTGGCTATATGGTAACGACAATCAAGAATGCCATTATGGAGGTCAAGTAAAGTGAGTATTTTGTCAGGTCGACGAATTGCTCTAGTGGGGGGTGCCGGTTTTATTGGACACAATCTGGCGCTGAAACTCAATGATTTAGGTGCTAAAGTGTTTATTATCGATAGCCTCGTTATTAATAACTACTATAGCATCAAAAACAATGCAGATATCATCCCTAATAGTGAGCTTTATTTGAGCATGATTCAACATCGACTTGACCTCTTAAGAAAGAAAGATATATCTGTTGCCGAGATTGACTCCAGAGATTACATTAAGCTCTCAGAGGTTATTGGAAAGATAGATGTTGATACCCTGGTTCACCTCGCTGCAGTTTCCCACGCTGATAGATCAAATAAAGATCCGTACAGCACGTTTGACCATAGTTTAAGGACGCTGGAGAACTCCCTGGATATAGCCAGATCACCAAACCTGCACATCAATCACTTTATTTATTTTTCTTCCAGCATGGTGTATGGAAACTTCTCATCTGGTTCTGTAACTGAAGAGACGCCTTGTGAACCCCTAGGTATTTACGGTGCTCTCAAATTTGCCGGAGAAAAGATGGTTATCGCCTACAACCAGGTCTTCGACCTACCCTATACTATTCTTCGTCCATCGGCACTCTACGGGTCGCGCTGTGTCAGCCGGCGTGTTGGGCAGATCTTTATTGAGAACGCTTTGCAAGGTCTGGAAATTTCAATTCAGGGCGATGGTTCCAGTCGTCTGGACTTTACCTATATTGATGACTTGGTATCAGGTATTACGAATATCATGGAGAATGAGAACTCCAAGAATCAGATATTTAATATGACGTACGGTGAATCTCGCTCTGTCAGCCAGATGGCGGACATACTCGCTGGGCATTTCCCCAGCGCCAAAATCAATTACCTACCCAAGGACAGACTCACCCCTGACCGTGGCACCCTTTGTGTGGACAAAGCCAAGCAAATGATAGGGTATAATCCTCAATTTCCTTTAGAGAGGGGATTTGTCGAATACATCAACTGGTACAAATCAATATGGAAGGATTCATAGACATGCCGCTAACCGCTCGAAATAGTGAGAGGCTACTTTCTTTGGCAAGTAAATACAAAAACATTGTCCAAGACCAATGGTTAACTCAGGTCCTGCAAAGGGATGTTTACCGGCTTTTTGTGGACGTTAATTTAATCAGGAAAGCCAAGGATAAAACATCCAGAGAATATAAATTACTCACGGAATTACAATCCGGGTTTGTCTTCATCTACTCTAAGGTTACACCCCAGGATTTGGCAGCAGTGAGTTTTCTCGAATCTCGGGGTTTTAATCTGATAGATACCAACATTACTTTTGACAAACCGATAGTACCGATGCATAACTTTACCAGCGCCTCTACGATACGCTTTTCTGCTCCGAGAGATCGTAACCAAGCCGTGAAACTAGCGAGAAAAAGTTTCGTTTGTTCGCGTTTTCATCTGGATAGCGCTTTCACACGTGAGGCTGCAGATACAATTAGAGCGGAATGGATTAAGAACTATTTTATCGGAAGCAGGGGTGATGCCCTGATAGTGGCTGCAGAGGATGAGATGATTGTGGGTTTCTTACTACTTATATATGGAAAAGACGGTTCTTTGATTATAGACCTCATTGCTGTGGAAGAAACCCAACGCCGAAAAGGGATAGCTAAAGACATGATTATCTTTGCTGAATCTCAATGCCCCGGGTTTACTCGAATCAGCGTGGGAACACAGCTGGCTAATACGCCTTCGATTAGACTCTATGAAGAGAAGGGATTCAAGTTAGTGACGTCTCAATATACGTTTCATTATCACCACGGATAATTCCGGAAACATGAAGATGTGGGTGAGGAGTAAATCAAGCTTATGTGTGGTATCGCTGGCTACATTGGTAAAGCTACCATCGATCTGGCTAGGATAGACGATACTCTCGGTTTGATGCGTAATCGAGGACCTGATAATTGTGATTATATGTACATCAGGATGGGTGATGTAAATGTTCTCCTCTTGCATTCTCGTCTTAGCATCATCGACCTTGAAGCGAGATCAAACCAGCCTCTCACCACCGGCGATTGCACTATTATCTTCAACGGTGAAATCTACAATTATATTGAACTCCGCAATCAACTGGAAGAAGAAGGGGTCTTTTTCCAGACGGAATCGGACACCGAGGTTTTACTTCAATGCTACATAAAATACGGCGAGGAATGTGTTAATTATTTTGAAGGGATGTGGAGCTTTGCCATCTATGACCGCAGAAATGCTAAGCTTTTCCTATCAAGAGATCGCTTCGCTGAGAAGCCTCTTTACTATTATTCAACCCCTGACGGGATTTTCTTCGCTTCAGAAGTCAAATTCATCCAGTCATTGAAGGGTAACAGGCTTGAGGTAAACTATCAACAGATACTGAGATACCTGGTTAACGGTTATAAATCGTTGTATAAGACGGAGGAGACGTTTTTCATTGGACTGAAAGAGCTTCCGAATGCCGGCAATATGGTTATTGACCAAGACCTAAAATCCATCCTCTCTCAGTACTGGATTCCCTCTTGGACTCCCAAGAAGATGTCTAAAAAAGAGGCGATTGAGGAATTCAGACTTCGCCTTTTACAGAGCATAAAAATCAGGCTGCGCGCCGATGTGCCCCTTGCCTTTTGTTTAAGCGGTGGCGTCGATTCAGCATCGATAGTATCAATTGCAGCCAAGGTCTTCAACTATAATGTAGCCACCTTTTCCATTATTGATCCTGATGAGCGCTACAATGAGTATGAAAATATCCGAGCTACCGTGGACGACCTTGGCTGCCAACATACCTCCATCGAACTGCAACCAGAACAACCGTTCCAACGCCTGAAAACCCTCGTTCAGTACCACGACGCTCCTGTGTATACAATATCCTATTATATTCACTCGTTCCTGTCTGAAGCTATATCAGATAATGGGTATCATGTGGCCTGTTCTGGCACTGGTCTTGATGAATTGGTCACCGGATATTATGACCATTTTAATCTGTACATGTATGAAATGCGCCACTCGCCGTGTTACAACAAATATCTAAAGGACTGGCGCCGGCACCCAGGGCGGTTTGTCCGCAACCCTCACCTTAAGAACCCAGAGTTGTATTTTAATCAGCCAGATTTTCGCGGGCATATCTATCTAAACAACGATGAATTTGCGGGACTACTTAAAGTTGATTTTTCCGAGGATTTCACCGAGAAGATGTACGCCGATTCATTACTGCGTAACCGAATGATGAATGAGTTATTCCACGAGGGCTCCCGAGTTATTCTTCATGAAGACGATTTAAATTCAATGTTATATTCAATAGAGAATAGAAGTCCATTTTTAGACTCCAAGCTATATGAGATTTCATACTCGATTCCGAATGAGTATCTTATTCAGGATGGATACGGGAAATACATTCTCCGAGAAGCAGTGAAGGGTATACTTAATGAAAAAGTTAGAACTGATAGTAGGAAGGTGGGATTCAACGCTTCCTTCAGCTCTCTTGTAGATCTAAACGAAAAGGAGAACCGGGATTGGTTACTCGGAGATGGCAGGATATTTGAGCTTATCGACCGGAATAAGTTCGAGCCGCTACTCTCTATGAATCCAATGCCAAATTCCTATAGCAAGTTTATGTTTTACTTCCTAAATGCGAAAATCTTCCTTGATTTGAACGGGTAAGGTAAGAAGTGAAATACTGCAAGAGATGTGTTACACCGGATACTCGTCCTGGCATACAGATTGACCCAGATGGTATTTGCTCCGCTTGTTTGGGACATAGCGAAAAAGAGCGAGTTATTGACTGGGATAAGCGTAAGGCTGTGTTTGAAGCAACCGTACAAGAAGTTAAGCGACGAGATAAAGGCTATGACTGCATCGTACCGGTAAGTGGCGGTAAGGACAGTACTTACCAAGTCATAAAGTGTCGGGAGTATGATTTGCGAGTGTTAGCTGTTACTTGGAAAACCCCGGCCAGGACGTTCGTGGGGCAGCAGAATCTTGACAATCTGGTGCGGCTCGGGGTCGACCACATTGATTACACTATTAATCCCGATATCGAGAGGCGTTTCATGTACAAGGCGCTGGTGACAAAGGGTGACACAGCTATCCCGATGCACATGGCACTCTATGCTATACCACTCAGGCTTGCCGTTACTTATGACATACCTTTAGTAGTATGGGGCGAAAGCCCTCACCTGGAATATGGTGGGACAGAGGAGGAGAGAAACATTAACACTTTGGACCCGGGATGGTTTAAGAGACATGATATCTTGCAGCATACGTCTGTAGAGGACTGGATTGACGAACAGCTGACAAGCAAGGATTTAGAAGCTTACCATTTGCCAAGTGGGCAGGAATTCAAAACAAGCGGGATTCGGTCAGTGTTTTTAGGCTATTATTTTAAGTGGGATCCAGAAGAGAATTCGCAGATTGCACAGAATCACGGTTTTAAAGTAAGAACAAGGGGTTCTAAGACCGGATATTACGACTACGCAGATATCGATTGTGACTTTATTTCCATTCATCATTATTTCAAGTGGCTGAAATTCGGCTTTACACGCCTATTTGATAACCTGTCAGTAGAGATACGCAACGGGAGGATGTCACGTAACGAAGCTGTACAAATCATTGCGGAACGGAAAGACCAAACTCCGATAGAAGATATCAAAAAGCTATGCGTATTCATTAAAATCACAGAAGATCATTTTGCCGAAATCGCAGAGACATTTAGAAACAAGAACATCTGGTCGTTGAATAATGGCAGATGGGTGATAAAAGACTTTATCATTAATGATTGGGAGTGGTAATGAAAATTGTTAAAAATAAATTGCCTCGTATCTTTCAGGTCGGAGAGAATGGAGAAATAAATATTTCCGACTGCGGGAAGATTTATCTTGATCCTGACGAACAGGTTACCTTTGTGACTGTGACAGGCAAGAAGCACGATTTTACGGCGAAGTCGTGGGGATTCTACGCTACCCCTTCTGTAAATGGTCGGTTGGTTCACCAGGGTTTTAAAACAGCCCTAGTGAAGAATCAATCCGGTAGATACTACATTATGGTTGTTGACGTAGACCGCATCCCTGATTTTGAAACATACCTGAGTGTGGAAAAAAACGAAGTAGTGGAATGGATAGATGAAAGGTAAGAATTTACTAAACACAGCATACAATAAATGGAAGTGGCAGCTGGTATAAGAAACACATTTATATGCCCATTCTCCCCGAGAAAGTGACTATGGGAAAAGACGGAGTTCCGTCTATTGTACAGCATGGTGGGCGATACTGGTCTCGAACCAGTGACCCCTTGCGTGTGAAGCAAGTGCTCTAACCACTGAGCTAATCGCCCGAATTCGTACTCATTTTACCTTAATTATTCTACTTCTGTAAAACATGAGTGCGATTACTTCGTGAGAGTCTAACAATTCGAATGATATTGACATTTGACATTAATACACGAAAGTCCAAATTGGGAAGAAACCTCACGAGGGCAGTAAATGGTCCCTTTAAAAAGCCATTGATTCTCAGAATAGTATGGCAGACCGCTCAAACGGTTAAAATACCTGTCATTGGTGGCGCAGGTATAACTAATGCCGAAGACGCCCTTGAATTCTTTATCGCCGGAGCGACGTCAGTTGAAATAGGCACCTATAATTTAGTCGATCCCAGGATTACAATTAAGATAATTAAAGATATCAAAGAATACCTGATTCATAATAGGATAAAGCATATCAGAGACATTATCGATAGTTTCTCATTATCTTGAGAAGCATACCTTATTCACGAACAATAAAATATCAGCAGGTCGGACGCCTCAACAACCCTGATAGCTTCTTTCTCTTTTCCTGCTAGACCGATTATTATTTAACTTTTTTGGCTCCATTCCCTTTTTATCTGAAAGAGGCAGGGACTCAACAACGTTAATTACCCTATCCCTCAGTTTTTTCCCGGTAAGACTGGAAATTGCGGCAGCCCCATCAGACTTTGAAATCATTTCAATAAACCCATATCCGTTTGATTGACCACTGCCGATATATTTATCATTCATGATGGTTACGGATACCACTTGACCAAAAACGTTGAACTCTCTTAGCAGTTCATCCTCAGTTATATCAAGCGATAAATTCCCCACATAGATATTCATCCGACTCTCCTCCCTTTATAGACAGTGAATCTACGCTGATCGCCATATATACTTGAAACAACTCCTGCTTTGGTGAATCTATTAGTATGCCTCTTAAGCATCGAGGATCTTAATAACGCCGCTGCTCTCCTCCACCAAACCTACCCCCTCTGTTATCCACCCGGGGACGAGCTTCGTTAACCACTATAGTTCGCTCCTTCAAGATTTTACCGTTAAGTCCCTCAATGGCTGCTTCAGCTTCGGATTTTGATTCCATTTCAACAAAGCCAAACCCTTTGGGTCGTCCGCTGTACTTATCGGTCAGAATACTTGCCGACTTCACCTCTCCAAAAGCCATAAACTCCTGTTGTAATTCATCATTAGATAATTCATATGATAAATTTCCGACGTAGATTCTCATATAAGAACCTCCTTATTATATTACCCAACTCGCCTGATTCTTAACATAGAGGGTTTCCGGAATATTTTGTGGACTTTGTATTGCAAGAACTCCCCGTTTTTTCGCTGAATGTGACTGTAATGGAACTATCAAAGCTTTAAAGAGACTTATCCCCAAATACTACCGATCGATCTCCTCTCTGTCAAATTCGGACAGAGGTCAAGGCATCCAAATACCTGAGATAGGCATCATCTGTGGGTTTCGAGATACTATTTATGACCCGAACATACTACATTATACCATACAAGGAAACACTTTGCTAAGTAAGCGGAAATTACGGTTAGATTTACACTATACGATAAGATAAAATATGAATGCCAACCTTAGGTTTTATTTCGAATTCAACCATTTCAGCTTATTATCACCTTTTTACAATTCGACTCCATGAACCTTGCATAACTCGATGGTTTTGATGTTACACTCCTCAATTGATCCCCTTGAAACGATTTTATTACTGGAGTCAATTCGAAAATATTAATCGCTCGTGACGAAAACACGAAAATAAGTTTCTTTGTCGAAAATATGTGAGACCGTCACCACTATGATTGATTTGTCCTTATCACAAATCCCCTTTAGCGTCAGAAGCATATCCACTTTAGACATCGACGTCGCTTCCTCCACAAATAACGTAAAACAATCCAGCATCATTAAGTTAAAAGTTTGAGGAAGCTCAGCCACGTGACCGATAAATTCCTGAAAATGTTCACACACAGAAAAAAGCATAAATAATACTTGGATTTATGTAAATATTTGATAAAGGTCACGTTTTAAGGGATTTCTCTGACAGGACAGAGTATTCAAGCGTTACCGGTAGGATTACGAGGGACACACGAGATATAAAAACACATAACGCAAGCCGGACAATCTGATGATTTATGCCACGTTTTTAGCTCTACAATAAACGATGCGAACTTCGGAAGCAGAATGATACTCATAACCAAGTCCTAACCTGGGTCCTCTAATTCATCTTCTCATCCGTATAAGGAACACCCTGATTATCTTTCCCGGCTACGACAATACTTTCAAGGTCGCGAATCAACCCGCACATGAGGCACTGCTCGTACCAACCGTACTTGTCCCGGTCAACTAAAACAACACCACTGCATTTAGTGCAATTCTTAAAATTAGACATTCTCTAGCACCTCCAACATTCCTAACTACCTCACTATTGATAGTAACTTATTCTAAAACAAGGTTTGACCCTTGTATGTGACTATTATCTCATTACCATTTACGATAACAGCCCCTATCAACCTTTACAAAGCTCAACTCAAGGATTACAATAATGGTACATTCCGGGCGGGAGTAGCTCAGTGGTAGAGCATCTGCTTCCCAAGCAGAGGGTCGCGAGT